>NZ_PZPL01000001.1:2256343-2578678 GCF_003044275.1 Rathayibacter caricis DSM 15933
GTCCGCGAGCGCCCGAGCGCGGTCACAGGACACGGAGCCTCCGGAGGAAGGGGAGCAGGAGCGCCGCACAGCTTAGCCTTACCTAACCTACTCGTGCCAGAAGGTGATGGGTGCGCGACTGCGACCCCGTCAGAGACCCGATGTCCGGCGCCACAGGAATGGCTCCGGAGCGCCGCGCGTTGCTCCGGGAATGACGATCGAACCCGCAGTGCTCGAGGACGTCCTCTCCTCACTGGACGTGACGCTCGGCGAGCTCCGGCGGCGGACGCTCGCGCCAGGGGAGAGGCTCGTGCTCGCCGAGGGCGTCGTCGTGCTCGTCTACGTCGTCGACGGCGAGCTGACGGCCCTCGCCCCGGCCGGAGCCGCCTGCGAGCTCGACCTCGCGGCGGGCGACGCGGTGGCGGCCCCGCTGCCGCGCACTCTGCTGGCGGGCGACGCACTGCTGAGCTTCGGGCGGCGGGCGGCAGCGCTCGCATCGACCTCGGGCGCCGGACTGATGGTCGTCGAGCTGCGCCTCGAGCCCGAGGCGTGCCTCCGGCCGCTGCCCGGGCTGGTGCTCGCCCCCGGTTTCGCCCGGCTCGAGCCCGCTGCGGCCGCCCTGGCGGCGCAGCTCGGCCCGCCGCGGGGTGGATCGGCGCGCTCGGGTGATCCGGTGATCTGCCGGCTGATGGTGCGGACGGTGCTGCTCTCGGTGGTGCGGGCCTGGGCGTCCGGCGAGGACGGCGGACCGCGTCCGCTCACCGGCGACGTCCACCTGGACCGGGTCGCGGCGGCGGTCGCCGACGACCCCGGGCGGGAGTGGACCGTCGATCGGCTGGCGAGCGCCGGAGCGATGTCGCGCACCGTTCTGACCGAGCGGTTCCGAGCCGCGTTCGGGCGGACTCCGGCCGATTACGTCGCCGACGTGCGCATGCGGCGCGCGAAGGAGCTGCTGGAGCAGGGACGGAGCGTGTCCGAGGCCGCCCGCGCGCTGGGCTACTCCTCGGACGACGGGTTCAGCCGGGCCTTCCGCCGTCACGCCGGCGTCGTGCCGTCGCTGTGGCGGGCGACCCGTCAGGAGGTCTGACGCGCTCAGGCCTCGCGCCGGGCCGCCGAGCCGAAGAGGGCGGCTCCCACGAGGAGCAGCACCGCGCCGATCGCGTAGTCGGCCTCGATGCCGACCGAGTCGACGAGGACCCCGCCGAGTCCCGCCGCGACGACGATCGCGGCCTGGAACCCGACGACCACCAGGCTCCCGCCGGCCTCGAGCCGGTCGGTCATCCGGTGGCCGACCCACGCGTTGACGATGATCAGCCACGAGGCGAAGAAGAAGCCCCAGACGCCCACCGCCACCGCGATCGCGACGACGGATCCGGGGAGCAGCAGCACCCCTCCGACCGCGACCGCGATGGCCACGGGCGCCACGATCCCGAAGACCGCGAAGGTGCGGTCGATGACGGAGCCGATGACGATGTTGCCGAGCAGCCCCCCGACCCCGAAGAGCGCCAGCAGGCCGACGACGGTCGCCGCGTCGGCATCGGTGCGCTCGAGAGCGAGGCGGATGTAGGTGTACGCGAGGAAGTGGCCGAGGACGACGAGGACGTGGCCCGCGAAGCCCTGCCGCACCCCCGGGCGGCGCACGGTGTCGAGCAGCACGCCCAGCCCGGCGGACGCGGCGGCGGGCACGCGGGGCAGGAGGAGCCGCAGCGGCAGGGCGAGCAGCGCGGTGAGCACGCCGATCACGACGAACGCCGCGCGCCAGTCGATCAGCTCGCTCAGGATCACGCCCAGCGGCACTCCGGCGACGGTCGCGAGCGACAGCCCCGCGCTCGTGAACATGGTCGCCCGACCCACCCGCTCCGGTCCTGCGACGCGGGCGACGACCGTGATCGACATCGACCAGAACGCGCTGATGGCCGCTCCGAGCAGGATCCGCGAGAGGAGGACCAGGGGGAGGGTCGGCGCGAGGGCGGCGAGCACGCTCGACGCTCCGGCGGCGACGGCGGTCCAGACCAGGAGGGTGCGGCGATCGAGCCCCGGGACGACCAGGCCGATGGTCGGGGCGACCAGGAGGCCCACGAACGCCGTCACGGTGACCGTCTGCCCGGCCTGACCCGGGGTGACGCCGAGACCGGCCGCCATCTCGGTGAGCACTCCGTTCGGCAGGAATTCGGCGGTGACGAGCAGGAAGCTGAGGAGCATCAGCACGACGAGGGGGACGACGGGGAGCCGCTGGGCCGTCGGCTCGGGGCGGACGACGGGGACGGAGGCGGTCGAAGTCATGAGGGAAGCATGGCGTGACGGCGCGCACGGCGCCCGACCGGACCACCGGGGGATCCGACCGATCGGCCGGGGCGTGCGATTCCGGGCTCGTCGAGAGCGTTCCCGGGGCCTTCGCTCAGGCGGCACCGGGATGATCGAGGCTGACACCCGACGGAAGGTCTTCTGTGAGCACTCTCAAGCGCATCCTCAGCATGGCGTCGAAGGCGCTCGACTCGAAGAGCTCCTCGAGCTCCACCGCGCGCCCCGCGTCCTCGAGCGGAGGGACGGACTGGCGCGATCTGGTCCGCACCGCCGCCGACAAGGTGACCGGCGATTCTCGTCCGGCGCCGCAGTACGGCGCTCCCGAGCACCGTCCCTCCACGCGCCCGCAGGACGCGCGCCCCGGTCGGCCCGCGGTCACCGCGGAGGACCGCGCCGCCATCGCCCGCTACGACTACCTCCTCCGCACCGCCGACCCCGAGCAGCTCGAGCAGGTGCACCGCGACGCGTTCGCGAAGCTGACGCCCGAGCAGCGCTCGCAGGTCGAGGCGCGACTGCGCGACGAGCTGCCCGCGAACGAGCAGCCGCGCTCCTCCGCCCCTGACGACCTCGCCAGGGCCGCCACCCGCGGCGAAGCGCAGAACCCCGGATTCCTGAAGAAGATGTTCTCGAAGCCCGGCACGCGCGGGGCCCTCGCGGGCGCCGGTGTCGGAGCCGCGGCGGGCCTGGGCCTCGGAGCCGCGGGCGGACTGCTGGCCGCGGTCGCCGGCGGCGCCGTGCTCAGCAGCGTCGGCGGCTCCCTCCTGCAGGGCGTCGACCTCGACGGGCTCGCCGGCTTCGGCGACCTGGGCGAGTTCGGCGACATCACGGGATCGGCGGGCGACGTCGTGTCGGGCGTCGGCGAGCAGGTGTCCGGTCTCGGCGAGCAGGTCTCGGACTTCTCGATGCCCGACCTCGGCGACCTGGGGTCGTTCTTCGACCGCTGATCCTCAGCCGCGGGTGCGGCGCCGCACGAGCAGTGCGGTGGCCGCGCCCGCGATGCCGAGCAGCAGCAGCGCCGCGCCCGTGATCGCGACGGCCGTCGTCGACCAGTCCGGCTGGACCTCGGTCACCGTGCCGTCGAGCAGCGTCCACTCGCACGAGGTGCCGAGGGGCCACCAGGACCACGCGCCGCGCAGAAGTCCGCCCTCCTCCGCGGGCACCCGCCCGACGCTCGCCCGGCAGACGGAGTCGAAGCCCGCGCCGGCCAGCGTCGCGTACTGCAGGGGCACGAGCGCCAGGAGCGCGAGTCCCACGAGCGCGACGACACCCGCCGCGAGGGCCGCGAGGCGTCGCGGAGTGAGACGGCGACGGGTGCTCGGGCGGTCTCGGGGCTCGCTCATCCTCCGATCGTGCCACGCACCGGCTGGGGAACCGGTGGCCTCCACCGCCCGGGCACGTACCCTCTCAGCATGGGGTTTCTCTTCTCGCTTCTGACCGTCGTGCTGATGGTCCTGGCGCTCGTGGACGTCGTGCGCCAGCCGGACAACGTGGTCCGCAACCTGCCCAAGATCGCCTGGATCCTGCTGATCGTGTTCATCCCGTTGATCGGCGTCACGATCTGGTTCCTGCTCGGTCACGAGTGGAAGCGCGGGGAGGGCGGCTCGTTCATCCCCGGAGGCCGGGCGCCGCGGCAGCGCCGTCGACCCGCCTCCCCGCAGACGATCATCGTGCGTCCTCCGCAGAAGTCGACGGAGGAGCAGCTCGCGGATCTCGAGCGCGAGGAGGCGCACTACGCGCGGCTCGCCGAGGAGCAGCGGCGCCGCCTCGAGGGCGAGCGCCCGCAGGACGGCTGAGCGCGGTCCGCTCAGCCGGTGGTCGCGAAGTTCGACGCGTTCCACTGGATCGAGGCGATCTTCGCCTGACCGGCCACGCTGGGGTGGAAGTAGTCGACCTTCCCGATCAGCGAGCTGGTGACGGGCGTGGCGGTCAGTGCGCCTCCGTCGTAGTCGCAGAGCGGACCGGCGGCGGCGCACGCGTTCTTGAGCGCCGTGTTGTACTGCGCCGTGCGTGTCTTCGCGGCGGCGGCCGAGGCCGCGGCGGCCGTCGTGCTCAAGCGCGCTCCCGTCGAGCTCACACCGCGGGTGGTGCGGCAGAGCTTGGCCGAGGACCACACGACCGCACCGACACCGCTGCGGACGACCGACCACTCCGAGGCCACGTTCGGCATCGACGACAGCACGATCTTCGCAGTCGGCCACGTGGTGCGGATCGTCGAGATCGCGGTGGTCGCCGAGGCGCTGAAGGTGGAGGCGGGGGTCATCGTGTACCCGTCGGCGGCGACCTTGTTGTCAGGGGAGCAGAGGTCGTTGCCGCCGATGAGCAGGGTGACGACGTCGGGCTTCACTCCGGCTGCAGCGGCCGCGGCGATGCGCGCGGGGACCTGAGCGATGACATCGCCGGTCTTCGCGAAGTTTGCCGAGGTCACAGTGGTGCCGGGCTTCGCCGCACGCAGCCGTGCGGTGAAGGAGTTGACCGAGGAGGAGGTGCCGGTCGACCAGTTGTTGCTCGGGCAGTCTCCGAGCGACCCGCAGGTGCCGTAGGCGCGCGTGATCGAGTCGCCGAGCGCGAGGACCTTGAGCGTGGGAGTCGCGGCGGTGGCGGCGCTCGCCGGCACGAGGGCGGCGGTCAGGGCGAGGACGGCACCGGCGGCCAGGGCGGCGAGGCGGCTCCGGCGGGCGGATCGGGGCGGACGGGGGAGGAAGTGGCGCGGCATGGGGATCGCTCTCGGTCGGAGGCGACGGGGGCCGCCGAGGTCGACGCTAGGTCCAGGGACCTCGGAAGCGTCATGCGGCCCTGACCCCAGAACGGCCGGAATGCACTTTCCTCAGCGCGTGGCAGGGATCCGGAGCACGTGCACGCGACTGACCGCCCAGGCCAGTGCACCCGCGAGCACGAACGCCACCGCGATCGCCGCCACGTAGGCGGCCACCGAGCCGTAGCCGTTCGCCGGGTCGAGGAAGGGGTACGGCACCCAGCCGTCGGTCGCTCCGCGCACGAGCACGACGACGAGCCAGACGATCGGATAGACGACCACGACCCAGAGGCGGCGCCAGGGCAGCGGCGGCCGGTCGCCGATCAGCAGCCAGTCGAGCACTCCGTAGAGCGGGAACAGCACGTGCATCACCGTGTTGGCCCACGGGAGGGTGACGCCGCCCGCCAGGCCCGCGAGCAGCAGGTTGTAGACGACTCCGACGATCGCGATGTAGCCGGTGGCCGCGCCGCGCGCGAGGACCAGGCCCGATCCCTGCGGCCGTCGCGCCAGCGAGAGCCCGGCGGTGATCAGCAGGATCACCGCGAGGAGGATGTTGCCCTGGATGGTGAAGAAGCCGAAGAAGTTGAGCGGGTTCAGCGGGGTCCGGGACGCGGTGTCGAGAGCGGTCGCGGCCACCGCGGTCAGCACCGTGAGGGCGACGAGGATCCGGACGACGGCGACGGCGGGTCTCATGGCGCTCCTTCGGGGGCGACGCGGCGCCGCTGGGGTCGAGGGTAGTCGTCCGACGCAGGGTCCCGGTGAGCACGCGAGATCGTGGTCACCAGGCCCTAGCCTCGGGAGGTGCTCACGATCGGTGTCGACCTCGCGGCGGAGCCCGGCCGCACCGCCCGGGCCGCTGTGGAGTGGGCGGAGGGGCGCGCCGTCGTCCGCACCGTGGCGCTCGACTCCTCCGACGCCGACATCGTCGAGCTCTCGCGCGGAGCCCGTGCGGTCGGCATCGACTGCGCGTTCGGCTGGCCGCTCGAGTTCGCCGCGTTCGTGCAGGCGCACACCCGGCGCGAGGTCGCTCCGCGGACCCTCGCCGGCCGCGACTGGCGCCGCCGGCTCGCCTACCGCGAGACCGACCGCGCCGCACGCGAGGCGACCGGGCGCTGGCCGCTGAGCGTCTCGACCGACCGACTGGGCATGACAGCGATGCGCTGCGCCGAGCTGCTCGAGGCCTTCGAGGCCGCCGGCGAGGACGTCGACCGGTCGGGAGGCGGACGCCTCGTCGAGGTCTACCCGGCGGCGGCGCTGCGCCACTGGCGGATCGACACCACCGGCTACAAGACCCGCCCCGAGGCCGTGCCGGCGGCCGTCGCCGCCCTGCGCCGCGCGGCTCCGTGGCTCGAGGGGCCGGCGGACGCGTTCGCGCTGATGGAGCGGTCGAACGACGCACTCGATGCGGTCGTCGCGGCGCTGAACGCGCGCGCCCACGCGCTCGGCGCGACCCTGCCCATCCCTCCGGAGCACCGCGACGCCGCCCAGGCCGAGGGCTGGATCGCACTGCCGACCGGCGCCCTCGAGGACCTGGTCTAGGCCCCGAGATGGTCGAGCGCCGCGGCCAGCAGGGCCCGGTGCCCCGGCGAGCGGTACGACTCGGCCGTGTGGCCGAGGGCGTCGTAGACGGTGCGTCCGCCGCTCGGGCGCTCGAGGGCCCAGACGAGCGGATGCTCCACTCCGTCGTGCTCGTGCACGGCGAGCACCTCGGCGCTGTCCGCGACCTCGAGCCAGGAGTAGCGCTCGTCCTCCACGTCGAAGTCGGGCACGTCCTGCACCGCCGGCCGGTCGCGGCGCACCCGGATCCGCGCCGGGCCGAAGTCCGGGTGCATGGTGACGTCCGGCACCCAGCGGCCGCCGAGCAGCTCCGTCCACTCCGGTGCATCGGCGAAGCTCGTGGACGAGACGTGGAGGGCGAGGACCGGCAGGGTCGAGTCGCGCAGTCGGGCGAGACCGTCGCGCGCTGTCGTCGAGGAGGGAGAGGGGCTCCCGTCGCGGGGGAGGCCGACGTTCACGACGACGAGCCCCCGAAGCTCCTCCGCGAGAGCCTCCTCGACATCCCCTCGAATCTCGACGCGGTGACCGCGAGACGTCAGCAGGTCCGCGACGGCGGCGCTGGTCTCGCGGAACGGATGCCAGGGGTCGCTGTAGCGGCCCTCTCCGCTCAGGAGCAGTGCGCGCACCTCGGGGTCAGGCCGGGATCTTCCGGCCGAGGGCGGAGGCCGCGATCTCGGCGGCGCGCTCGGCCTCCTCGACCGAGGCGAAGGGGCCGGTGGCGACGAAGGGGTCGGTGATAAGGCGGCGGTCGATCTCGAGCCGGAACCGGGGCAGCTCCGCCCCGGGGACGACGACGATCCGGACTCCGTTCCGGCTCCATCGCGCGGGTTGGATGATGGGTGTCTGTGTCATGGTGCTCTCCGCTTTCGCGTGTCGTAGCGCGTCCGGCTCTCGCCTCACCGCGCATGCCTCACGCTACGTCGGTCGGCTGCGAGCTCCCACGGGCTTGACCTCACGGGGCGCCCGGAGTAGCAGCTCACCTTAGGCGGTCGAGCGTCTCGCTGATCGTGCGCAGGCACTGGATGAGGACGGCCATCTGCTTCGCGTCGAGGTCGGCGAGGACCTCGCCCTCGGCGTGCACCAGGTGCCGCATGGCCTCGTCGACGCGCTTCGTGCCGCGCGGCGTGAGCGAGACGATCTTGCTCCGCGAGTCGGCGGCGTTCTGCTCGCGGACGAGGAGGCCGCGAGCCGCGAGGCGGTCGAGCCGGTTCGCCAGGTTGCCGCTCGAGATGCCCAGGCGAGCCGCGAGCGCCGAAGGAGTGAGACCGGACGCGCCGTTCTGCCGGAGCATCGAGAGCAGCTCGAACTCCCACGGCGCGAGGTCGCTGACCGCGAAGGCCTGGCGGCGGAACTCCTGCACCCGCGGGCTGAGGCGTCGGAGCCGGGAGACGACGTCCAGGGGCGCGAAGTCGAGGTCGGGCAGGGCGTCGGCCCAGGCGTCGATCACCAGGTCGACATCGTCGTCTTCACGCATCGCAGACGATTATCCCCGGCTCGGCGGGTGCGGAGCGACCCCTCGGCCGCGACGACCTCCTCCCGGTCGCGGCGCGGGAGGAGGAGCGTTCCCCTGACCTCTCCCGGAGGACCCGCCGTGCACCCCGCCCTCGTCGGACGCCGCGAGCGCAACACGCTCGAGAAGCTCGAGCGCATCACCGCGCGGCGAGCGAGTTCTTCGCGGAGCACGGAGTGGACGAGGTCACCACGCAGCAGATGCCGATCGCGCCGACATCGGCACCCTGTTCCTCTCCGCGAAGGCCGAGGGCGCGCTGCTCCTCCCGGTGCAGAACGCGAACGACGCCGAGGCGCTCGTGCGGTGGCCGAGCGGATCGACGACCCGGTCGACGCGCTCCTGGCGCTCGCCGTGCCGATCGTCGAGTGCAACCGAGCACAGGTCGAGAACGGGCGGACCTGCCTCCGCGAGATGGTCGTCGGCGACCATTAGGAGCCGCGGCACGCCGACGCTCTCGCGATCGTCGCGGGGACGGAGGCGGCCGTGGCCGCGATCCTGCAGCGAGACGGCCTGATCGACGCCCGCGCCGCGACGCTCGCCCCTGTGCTGAGCGCGATCCTCCTGCTCTCGCTGCCGCTCACCGCGACCGCGACGGCCGGCATCGACGAAGTCCTGCTCGACGTGCGGGCGCGGCTCGAGGCGGCTCTGCCCGCGGTCTGAGCCGCGGCTCAGTCGGAAGGCGAGTCCCTCGGATCGGGAGCGAACTGCTCCGTGTATAAGGCGTCGAGCTCGGTGTCCTCGGGGTCCATCAGGCCGCCGTGCGGCGGGGAGTCGAGCAGCTCGAGCTTCTCGCGCAGGTAGGCCATCGCCTCGGTGTTGTCGGGCGCGGGCATGCTCGTGTGCGCGACCTCGGCCATGAGTCCCACTCCGGGGCCGAGGACGAAGGTGGCGATCGTCTCGTCGCCGTCCGAGCTGAAGACGTGCACGTCGACGTCGTCGGCGGCGCCGTGGTCGGCGAGCCGAGCCGCGTAGTGCAGCAGCAGATCGACGACCTCGTCGCCCGCGAGGAGTGATTTGTCGGCGTAGCTGATGTGCTTCATGCCTTCGAGGGTAGGAACCGGGCGCGCCGGTGACGATGGGATCGACCCCGGCACGTCCGCGTGGGCGGGCGCGGGTCCGCTCTCACCAGCCGGACGTCAGCACCTCGTCGAGCTGGTCGGCGAAGAAGTCGGCGCTCTCGCGGGTGAAGCACAGCGGTGGTTTGATCTTCAGCACGCACTGGCGATCGGAGGTGGGCTGCACGATCACGCCGCGCTCGCGCAGGCGCTCGCAGATCGCGCGGGTCTCCTCCGTCGCCGGTTCGAGCGTCTCGCGGTCGCGCACGAGCTCGAGCCCCAGGTAGAGGCCGTGACCGTGCACGGCGCCGATCAGCGGGTGCCGCTCGGCCAGTTCCTCGAGCCGGCCGCGGAGGTGCGCTCCGACCGTGCGGGCGTTCCCCTGCAGTCCCTCGCCCTCGAGCACGTCGAGGACCGTCGTCCCGACGACCGAGCTGACAGGACTGCCTCCCGCGGAGGAGAAGAAGTAGCCCTGCGAGCGGTAGCGCTCGGCGATCGCGCGCGTCGTGATCACGGCGCCGAGCGGATGCCCGTTGCCCATCGCCTTCGCGACGGCCACCACGTCGGGCACCACTCCCTGCTGCTCGAAGCCCCAGAACCACTCGCCGAGCCGGCCGTAGCCGACCTGCACCTCGTCGGCGATACAGAGCCCGCCGTGCTCGCGGACGGCCGCGTAGACGGCGGCGAGGTAGCCGTCGGGCAGCGGGATGCCGCCCGCGTTGCCGTAGTAGGTCTCGGCGATGACGGCGCCGGGAGCCGCTCCCTCGGCGGCGAGGGCGTGGATCCGCTCGACGGCCTCCTCGGCGTACCGGAACGCCTCGGTGCCGCGATGGACCCCGCGGTAGCTGTTCGGCGCATCGAGGGTGTGCACCCACGACGGCCGGGTCTCGAGGGCTCCCGGGTTGTCGGCGACGGAGGTGGAGACCGCGTCCGAGAGCGCGGTCCAGCCGTGGTACGCCTCGCGGACCGCGAGCACGTCGTCGCGACCCGACCATGCGCGGCCCAGGCGCAGCGCGAGGTCGGCCGCCTCCGATCCGCTGTTCACGAGCAGGACGGTGTCGAGCCCGTCGGGGAGGAGGGCCGCCAGGCGCTCGGCGAAGACGCCGACCGAGGGGTAGGAGAAGCGCGAGTTGGTGTTCAGGAGGCGCCACTGCCGCTCGACGCGCTCGGCCAGCAGAGGGTGCCCGTGGCCGATCGAGGTCACGTTGTTGAGCACGTCGAGGTGCACGCGCGCGGAGTCGTCGACGAGGTGCTCGCGCCAGCCGCGGAGCATCGTCGGCGGCTCCTCGAAGTAGTGCTCCTGCACGTCGGCGAGGTGCGCGAGCCGGCGGGGGAGGACCTCGGCGTCCGGCTCGGGCGCGGGGACGGCGTGCCCCAGGATCAGGGGCGTCGCGTCGAGTAGCACGTCGAGCCAGGCGTCGGCCCAGGCGGGGCGGGCGAAGAGCGGAGGCTCGACCCCGTCGAGCGCACGCGGCAGCGCATGCGCCCGCACGGCCGAGGGGATCCGGCCGATCGGGTCGCCGGCCGCGACGAGAGTCCCGGGCGGAGGGACGTCCTCGACGCCCTCGAGCAGCAGCCGCACCTCGGCGCCCCGCAGCACGAGGACGCCCGGAGGACCCGCCACGACCTCCGCGTCGAACGGAGCGACCGCGACGGCGGGCTCGGCGAGGTGCACCGCCACGTGCAGGGCGACCGTCTCGGGCTCGTGCGCCGAATGGGGCCGGGCCCGGGTCAGGCGGCGCTCGCCGTGGCGGAGGACCGCGGCCGGGGAGTCCCGCAGCGCCTCGGCGATCAGCGTCTCCTCGACGTCCGGCTCGAGCCACCGCCCAGCGTCGAGCAGGGCGCTCTCGGGCGAGAGGTCGAGGACCGCTGCGTCGATCGGCAGTGCCGGCGTGATCGCCGGAGCAAGCCCGGCCGGTCCACCGCGCCCGAGGGAGCGCCGCACCAGCGCCTGCAGCACGGGCAGGGGTGCGGCGAGCGCCCGTTCGAGGATCAGCTGCTCGTGCTCGAGGTTCTCGGCGGCGTAGAAGTTGCCCGGGTCGCCCGCGAGCACCTCGTGAGCGCTGACGACGAGCACGGCCGCCCGCAGCACGACGAGCGGCCAGAGCACCTCGACCTCGGCGTCGGAGAGGGGTCGGAGGGCGTCGTAGGAGGCCGCGGCCCGCAGCACCGTCGTCGCGTCGGCGTCGGCGTGGTGCAGGAGCGAGGAGAGCGTGATCGCCAGCTCGCCCGCCGCCCATCCGGCTCCCAGATCGCCGAAGTCGATCACGCCGTCGGGCGCTCCGCCCTCGCCCGCCACGGTGTTGTCGTCGGTGAGGTCGCCGTGCACCAGCTGCACCGGCAGCTCCGCAGCGAGCGGCTCGACGACGGCGAGCGCCTGCTCGACCGCGGCGCGGATCACCCGGGCGGCGCGCCGGGGCACCCGCCCGATCAGGGCCTCGACCACGCCGGCGGCCCGCCGGAGGTCCCACTGACCGGGATCCTCCAGGCCCTCGAGCGGATGCTCGGCCAGCGCGGTGTCGACGCGCGCCGCGAGCGCGCCCATCGCCCGCACGACGGCGGGGGAGAGGTACCCGGATCCCGACAGGGTCCGACCGGGCACGAACTCGAGCACCCGCGCGGTGCAGACCGCCCCGCCGAGCCGCAGCTCCTGCAGGGTCAGGCCGTCGCGGTCGGGCACCGCCCGGGGCAGGCGCAGACCGGGCAGCTCCTCGACGAGCCGGGCGACCGCCTCCGTCTGCGCCGCGACCGTCGCGCGGGGGGTCGCAGGATTCGCGACCTTGAGGAGCAGCCGGCTCCCGTCGCTCTCGACGAGCACGTTGCGGTCCTGGTTGCTCCCGAGATCGCGGAGCGAGCCCTCGACGCCGTACCGCTCGCGCAGCAGTGCGCGGGCGCGGTCGTGATCGAGCGCGGGAGGAGGCGGCGGGGCGACGGAGGAGGCGGGATCGACCGGCATGGCGGGGTCCTGTCGTGCGGAGGGATCGGGTGCGTCCATGATCCTCCCTCCGCCGCGGCACCCGCCGCATCGACCCCGCGGCACCCGCCGCACCGACCCCGCGGCTCGCTCCGCGCGCGGTCCCGATCAGTCGTGTGGAGGAGAGGGACGGACGTGCAGAACCTCCGCTGAGGACGACCCTCAGCCGCCATCGTGCGCGACGACCGTTCCCAGCCGAGGTTCTGCGCGAGCACCCTCAGCCCGTGTACGCCGCCGGGTCGAAGCGGCCGAGCTCCTCGCGGAACGCGAAGGCGAAATCCGGCCAGAGCAGCGTCAGCCGCCGCGACTCGGCGTCGACGTACCAGCTCTCGCAGCCCCCGTTCGTCCACACCGTGTCGGCGCTGAGCTCGTCGATCCGCGCGACGGAGGCGGCCTCCGCCTCCGCGCTCACCTCCAGCAGCGCCCCGCCGGTGCGGTCGCGGTGCTCCAGAGCGGCGAGCACGTACGCGATCTGCGACTCGATCATGTGCACGGCCGAGTTGTGGCCCAGGCTCGCGTTCGGGCCGTTGACGACGAACAGGTTCGGGAAGCCGTGCACGGCCGTCGAGTCGTAGGCGCGCATCCCGTCGGCCCAGTGCTCGGCGAGCAGCAGGCCGCCGCGGCCGCGGATCCGCCGGGCGAACGGGGGCCGAGTGGAGTGGAAGCCCGTGGCGAAGACGAGCACGTCGACCTCGTGCGCCCGGCCGTCGTCGCCGATCGCCGTGGAGCCGTCGAGGCGGCGCAGCGGACTCGGCACGACGTGCACGTGGTCCTGCACGAGCGCGGGGTAGTAGTCGTCCGAGAGCAGCACGCGCTTGCAGCCGATCTCGTAGTCGGGGGTGAGCACCGCGCGCAGGGCGGGATCCGCGACCTGCGCCGCGAGGTGGTCGAGCGCGTCCGCGCGCAGGCCGTCGATCGCCGCCGGCACGCCCACGCGGCCGGCGAAGCCGAGCTCGGCCCGCCAGAACAGCTCCTCCCGGAGCCGCTGCACCGCCCCGGGCACGCGCGCCAGCGCCCGCCGTTCGGCGAGCGGGTACTCCCGGTTCCGCCGCGGCACCACGTAGGGCGCGGAGCGCTGGAACAGCACCACGTCGGACGCCCGCTCCGCGAGGTGCGGCAGGATCTGCACCGCGGAGGCACCCGACCCCACGAGTCCGACCCGCGCGCCGTCGAGCTCGACGTCGTCGCGCCAGCGGGCGGAGTGGAACGCCGTGCCGGGGAACGCGTCGAGCCCCGGGATCGCGGGCAGGCGCGGCTCCGACAGCCTGCCCGCGCAGACCACGAGCACGGCCGCCGACCAGTCGCCGCGCGACGTGCGGACCCGCCACCGCTCCGACTCCTCGTCGAAGTCCATCGCGAGCACGTCCGTGCCGAGCCGCAGGTGCGCCTCGAGGCGCTCGCGCGCCACCACCGCCTCGAGGTACGCCTGGATCTCGGCGCCGGGCGCGTAGAGCGCCGACCAGTCCGGTTCCGGGGCGAACGAGTAGGAGTAGAGGTGCGAGGGGATGTCGCACGACACGTTCGGGTAGTGGTTGTCGCGCCAGGTCCCGCCGACCCGATCGGCGCGCTCGAGGACCGCGAACGACGTACCGCCGCGGCGGGCGAGCAGTGCTGCGGCTCCGATGCCGGCGAAGCCCGCCCCGACGACGAGGACGTCGACCTCCTCGGCCATCAGACGCTCCTCCGGGGCAGGACCGAGCCTGGGGCGTCGCGCGAGGGATCGGCGAGGAAGTGCTCGAGCAGGGCGAGCAGCTCGGCCGGGCGCTCGGCGAGCACCGCGTGTCCTGAGTCGACCTCGGCGAAGCGGGCGTCGTCGATCGTGCCGAGCAGGGCGTGCGACCCCTCGATCCCGACGACGGAGTCGGCCGTGCAGCCGACGACGAGCACCGGCACCCGGAGGCGCGCGGCCGCTTCGGAGACGTCGGCCCGGACGGCCGCGGCGAGCAGGACGTCCGCCTCCGGCCCGAACGGCGGCGTCCGCTCCGGGCCGAGCTCCATGAGCGAGCGCACCGCGAGTAAACGCGAGAGGTCTGCCCGCGCCGCCGCGCCGATGGACGCCCAGAGGCGCGCGATCGCTATCAGCCGCTCGGTCGGAGCGGCCCACCCGGCGACCAGGGCCAGCGCCCGGATCCGCGGATCGGACACCGCCGCCCGCACGGCGACCGCCGCTCCCAGCGAATGGCCGACGACGACCGCCTCCTCGACCTGCAGCAGGTCGAGCACGGCCGCGACCGCCGCGGGTCCGTCCTCCCACGGATCGGCGAGGTCGGCGAGCTCCAGAGCGGCGACGCGGCGCCGGCGCGCCAGCATCGGCAGCAGCAGCGCCGCATCCGCCCGCGCGCCCCGGCCCGGACCGGTGAGCAGCAGCACGGCGGGCCCGCTCCCGGCCGTCCACACCCGCACCGTGCGCCCGCCGACGAGCACCGACGACTCCGCCACGAGCGACGCCTGCCGCTCGAGGAACGCCTCGCGGCGACTCATGAGCCCAGGCACGTCATGAGGCGCGTCGCGCCTCGCGCAGCGGGAGCCGCACCCGCACCGGTGCGCCGGCCGCCGGGGCGTCGAGGCGCACCGCGCGCGCCGGGTCGACGACGCCGTAGTCGGTGGTCCGCTGCCGCCAGCCGCGCCCGATCTCGCGCGTCACCCGGTCGACCGTCGCGATGTCGAGCGAGCGGTGCGCCTCGGCGCCCGACTCCGGTCGGAGCACGCTGTCCAGGAGCAGCCCGCCGAGGTCGTCCGCGCCGCCGCGGAGCAGCACTTGCGCCGTGTGCAGCCCGACCTTGGTCCACGCCGTCTGCACGTGGTGGATCCGCCCGTGCAGGAGCAGCCGCGCGACCGCGTGCACCGCCCGCGTCTCGCGGAGGGTCGGGCCGCCGCGGGTGAGCGCGACGACCGCGGGAGGCGCCTCCGCCGGCACGAACGGCATCGCGATGACCTCGGTGAATCCGCCGGTCTCGTCCTGGATCGCGGCGAGCGTGCGCAGGTGCGCGATCTGCTGCTGCGGAGTCTCGACGTGGCCGTAGACCATCGTCGCGGTGGAGCGCAGGCCGTGGCGGTGCGCGGTCGTGACCGACTCGCGCCACGCGGCGACGCTCGGATCCGTTCCCTCGCTGAGGACCGCGCGGACGCCGTCGTCGAGGATGCGCGCCGCGGTGCCCGGCACGCTCGCGACTCCGGCTTCGCGCAGCGCGTCGAGCATCTGGGGCACGGTGCGCCCGGTCCGCTCCGCGGCGTCGAGGATCTCGGCGGGGCGGAAGGCGTGCAGGTGCAGCGACGGCTGCCGCTCGTGCAGGGTCCGCGCGATGAGGAGGAGATCGTCTCCCGGGAGTCCCGGGGCGAGCGCCCCCTGGAGGCACAGCTCGGTGGCTCCGAACGAGACGGCCTCGTCGGCGAGCTCGCGCAGCGCCTCCTCGTCGAGGCCGGAGCGCCAGAGCGACGTGTCGATGTTGAGGTTCGCGACGACCGAGACGGTGTCGCCGACGACCGAGCGGCGCACGTCGTCGGCGAGAGCGGCGAGCGCGTCGAGGTCGTCGCCGTCCGCGGCGAGCAGCGCCAGGTAGTCGTCGTCCGAGAGGCCGGCGGGGTCCTCGGCGGCCCGCGCCAGGACCGGGGCGAGAGCGGAGGAGGGGACCGCGCGCGCGGGCGGATCCAACTCCTCGCGGTACGGCCGGGAGAGCACCGGCGCCGCCTCGTCGGCGAGCCACGACTCCGGATCGGCGAGGGCCCGCACGTACGGCGCCACCCGCGGGTCGATCCAGGTCGCCGCTTCCCGCAGGTACTGCGGATGCGCGGTGAGGCGCTCCCGGAGGCGGTACCCGGCCGCCGCGGTCAGCCGCGCGAGGTCGTCGATGTTCGGCCAGGGCCGCTCCGGATTCACGTGGTCCGCGGTCAGCGGGCTCACGCCGCCCCAGTCGTCGATGCCCGCGCGCACGAGCAGTCCGAGCTCCTGCTCGTCCGTGAGGTTCGGCGGCGCCTGGATCGTGGTGTCGGCACCCATCACGAGCCGGGCGACGGCCACGTTCGCCACGTACTCCTGCAGCTCGAGGTCGACCTCGTTCTGCATCGCCGTCCGCGGCTTCGCGCGGAAGTTCTGCACGATGCACTCCTGCACGTGACCCCACCGCTCGTGCGACTCGCGGATCGCGAACAGCGCGTCCGCCCGCTCCGCGTCGTCCTCGCCGATCCCCAGCAGCACGCCGGTGGTGAACGGCACGCGGCTGCGACCCGCGTCCTCGAGCACGCGGAGGCGCAGCGCCGGGTCCTTGTCCGGCGAGCCGTAGTGCACGCCGCCCTTCTCGGACCAGAGGCGCGTCGCGGTGGTCTCGAGCATCATGCCCATCGACGGGGCGACCGGGCGCAGGCGCTGCAGCTCGGCCCACGACATCACTCCGGGGTTCAGGTGCGTGACCATGCCGGTCTCGCTCATCACCAGCACCGCCATCGCGCGGACGTACTCGAGGGTCGACGCGTAGCCGTGCTCGGCGAGCCAGGCGCGGGCGACCGGCCAGCGGTCCTCGGGCCGGTCTCCGAGGGTGAAGAGCGCCTCCTTGCAGCCCAGCGCCGCCCCCGCCCGCGCGACCTCGAGGATCTCCTCCGGCTCCATGAAGGTCGACTCGCGCTTGGCCGCGAGGCCGCCCGGCGTCTCGACGAACACGCAGTAGTGGCAGCGGTCGCGGCACAGCTTCGTCAGCGGCACGAACACCTTGCGCGAGTACGTGATCACTCCGGAACGGCCTCGCCGGGCGAGCCCCTCGTCGCGCAGCGCGCCCGCGGCCGACAGCAGCAGCTCGAGGTCGTCGCCGCGCGCTCCGAGCAGGAGCTCGGCGCTCGCCCGGGTGATCGGCTCGCCGTGCGCGAGGCGGTCGAGGACGGTGGCCGTGGGGGAGGAGGTCATGCGGGTGGCGGCTCTTCCGGAGGGGTCGGCCGGCGCGGTGCCGGCGGGAGGGAGGGTGCTCAGAGCGCGCGCAGGCGCGGCGCGAGATCGCGCTCGAACGCGTCGAAGAAGCGCTGCTGGTCGTCGCCGGGGGCGTGGAACACGAGGTGGGTGAAGCCCGCGTCGACGTAGGGCTTGATCTGCGCCACGGTCTCGTCGGGGTCGGAGCCCACGATCCAGCGCTTGGCGACCTGCTCGATCGGCAGCTCGTCGGCGGCGCGCTCCATGTCGACCGGATCGGTCAGCGAGTGCTTCTGCTCGGGAGTCAGCGAGAGCGGCGCCCAGAAGCGCGTGTTCTCGAGCGCGAGCGCCGGGTCGGGGTCGTAGGAGAGCTTGATCTCGATCATCCGGTCGATCGTCGAGGAGTCGCGTCCGCCGGCCGCCGCGCCCTCCTCGACGGCGGGCAGCAGCTTCTCGGTGTACAGCTCCATGCCCTTGCCGGACGTGCAGATGAAGCCGTCGCCGGCGCGCCCCGCGTACTTCGCGACGACCGGTCCGCCCGCGGCGACGTACACCGGCACTCCGCTCTCGGGCTTGTCGTAGATCGACGCCTCGTGGGTGGAGTAGTACTCGCCGTCGAACGAGACGCGGTCGCCCGCCCACAGCGCGCGCATCAGACGCACCGCCTCGCGCAGCCGCGCGAAGCGCTCCTTGAAGTCGGGCCAGGTCTGCTCGCCGGCGCCCTGGTAGCCGGTCGCGACCTCGTTCAGGGCCTCGCCCGTGCCGACGCCGAGCATGATGCGGTCGGGGTAGAGCACCCCGAGGGTGCCGAACGCCTGCGCGATCACGGCCGGGTTGTAGCGGTAGTGCGGCGTCATGACGGAGGTGCCGAGCCGGATGGTCGACGTCCGCTCGCCGGCCGCAGCGAGCCACGCGAGCGAGAACGGTGCGTGGCCGCCGGTGTGGCGCCACGGCTGGAAGTGGTCCGAGACCACCGCGCTCTCGAATCCGTGCCGTTCGGCGGCGACGGCGAGCTCGACGAGCTCCCGTGCTCCGAACTGCTCCGCCGACGCCTTGTACCCGAGCGTGATCGTCATCTGCAGCCTTCGTCAGTCAAGAGGGGACCGCTCTCGACCGGAGCCGAGCGGTCCCTCCATTCTGCGCCTGCGCGGAGGCCGATCGGGACGCTCAGTCCGACGCGGGCGAGATGTTGACCATCCACTCCACTCCGTAGCGGTCCACCAGCATGCCGAAGCGGTCGCCCCAGGGGGAGTCGGTGAGGGGCATCGGAGTCTCGCCGCCCTCGGCCAGCGCCGCGAACCAGCGGCTCAGCTCGGCGTCGTCCTCGCCGAAGAGAGCGATCTGGATCCGGCTGCCCTCCGACGCCGGCATGGCGCTCGGGCTGTCCGAGGCCATCAGCAGCAGGCCGTTGGGCAGGGTCAGCTGCGAGTGCATGAGGCGGTCCTGGTCGGCGGGGTCCTCGCTCGCCTGGAAGTCGGCGTACGTGCTGGCCTGCAGCTCGCCTCCGAACACGGAGCGGTAGAACTCCATCGCTTCGCGGGCGTTGCCGGCGAAGCCGATGTAGGGGCTGAGACTGGTGGCCACGGTGTCCTTCTTCCTGCTCGGGGTGCGATCGCGATCAGTCAATACCCGGCGGCGGAGGCGGGCAACGGTCAGACGAGACCGATGCGGTCCGGAACGCTGAAGCGCACGTCCGGGAGCCACGACGCCGGGTCCGGGAACGGCCGCCCCTGGGGGAGCCGGCCCAGCAGCCGGCGGACGGCCCCGGGATCGGACGAGCTCGGCAGCACTCGCGCGGGCGCCGCGTGCGGGAGCACGCCCAGCCACCAGTGCTTCCAGTTCGCCGGTGCCGACTCCGGCTCGAGCACCACGTAGTAGTCGGGCAGGGCGGCCTCGCCGCGGCGGAAGACGCCGAGCGCGGTCTCGATCTCGACGTCGAGCGCGCCGTGCGTCGCCCGGTCCTCGAAGAACTCGATCCAGGCGTTCGCGACGTGCTCGAGCGGATCCGCGTCGTGCAGCAGGTAGGTGGAGGCGGACGGGTGCGCGCCCGGGCCGGTGCCCGGACGGGCGTCGACGTTGGGCAGGGCGTCGAGGTCGCGCAGCAGGCCGTCGGTCCCCGGACCGACGAGCAGGACGACCGTGGCGGTGGAGCTCGGTGCTGTTCCCATGTCCGAGTCTAGGAACAGCCCCCACCCCGCGCGGAAGACCCGTCGTGTGACGGGTCCGTGACGATCTACTCCGTCTCGGCCTCGGCGCGGGTGGGCGGGTTCGCCCCGGCGCGCGAGGTCGTGATGCCGGCGACCCGCGCCGCCCAGCGTCCGATCGCCCGCAAGGCGGGCTCGTCGAGCAGCATCCCGTTCGGCGCGCCGAGCCCCTGCCGGAACGCCTCGTCGAGGATCGCGCCCATCGCGGAGTCGCCGGCTCCGATCGTGTCGGCCACGACGATGCGGGCGGCCGGCACCGTCGCCCGGGCGACGGCGGACGCGAGGAGCAGTCCCTCCCCGCCGCGGGTGATGACGGCGAGCCGCGCGCCCAGGCCGAGGATCCGGGTGAGCACCTCGTCGAGCTGCACCGTGGGGTAGAGCCACTCGGCGTCCTCGTCGCTGAGCTTCACGATCTCGCACGAGGCGGCGACCCGCTCGAAGCGCGCGAGCGCCGCGGCGTGCGGGCCGACCAGGGCCGGGCGGATGTTCGCGTCCACGCTCGCGGTCGTGCCGGCCGGCAGCGCCTCCAGCAGGTCGAGGATCGCGGATCCGCCGGGCTCGAGGTAGACGGCGATCGAGCCGGTGTGCACGTGCCCGAAGGGCGTCGGGTCTGCGGCGGGCGGGTTCCACGACAGGTCGAACTCGTACTCCGCCGAGCCGTCGGGCCGGATCCGGGCCTTCGCGGTCGAGGTGCGGGGAGCGTCGCCGTGCACGACGCTCACCCCCGAGGCGCCGAGGTGCTCGCCGATGCGGCGTCCGCGCTCGTCGTCGGCGATGTCGGTGACGAGGGTCGCGTCGCGTCCGAGTCGCGCCAGGGTGAGCGCGACGTTGGCGGGCGAGCCGCCGACGTGCTCGCTGCTCGCGCCGTCGCGCTCGACGATGTCGATCAGCGCTTCGCCGACGACGAGGATCCGGGGTGCTGCCGACTCGCGGCCGTCCGTGCTGGGCATCCGCCCATCATGCCGGTAGACGGCATCCGAGGCACAGCGGCGGTCGGGAGCGCCGCTCAGCTGCGTGCGACGCCCTCCGCGAGCACCTCGTCCACGGTCGTCAGCTCGATCAGCGGCGCGTAGAGCGCCATCGCGTCCAGCGCGCGCCGGTGGTCCGTCTCGGAGGCGCCCGCGCACGCGTCCTGGACGACGCGCACGCGCACCCCCGCGTCCGCCGCCGCCAGCGCCGTCGACAGCACGCAGCAGTCCGTCGACACCCCGGTCAGCACGATCTCGCGCGAGTCGTCGAGCAGCGCCTCGAGCTCGGGCCCCCACTTGCCGAACGTCGTCGCCGTGAGCACCCGGTGACCGTCGAAGCCGGGCACGAGGGCGTAGAGCGGATCGCCGTCCGGCACGAGCGCGAACGGCCAGTCCCGGTAGTACGGCACCCAGGCGCCCTGCGGCTCGGTCGGCGCGGTGAACCGGGTGGTCACGACCCGGTCGCCGAAGAGGGGGAGGAGCCGCGCCGTCCCGGCGGCCGCCCGCGCGAACTCCGACGACCCCCACGGCGAGTCCGCGTCGGCGAAGACGTGCTGCAGGTCGATCGCGACGAGCAGGCTCACGCGCGCGACTCCTGCCGGCGCACGCTCGCCGAGGACGAGACGAGAGCGCCGACGAACCCGATCACGAGCGCCGCGAGGACTCCGAGGTTGGCGTAGGCCCACTCGCCCTCGCGTCCGCCGATCGGCCCGAGCAGGTAGCCCTCCCAGCCGAAGCCGGGCGAGGAGTTGACCACGAGGCCCCAGCCGATCACCGAGCCGACCACCACGAGCAGCACCGGCGCGATCGAGACGCTGCCGTAGCGGCCCCGCGCGTCGTAGAGCGCCTCCTGGTCGTAGTCGCGGCGACGGAGGAGGAGGTCGGCGAGGAACACGCCCAGCCACGCGGCGATCGGCACGCCCAGCGTGATCAGGAAGCCCTGGAACGGGCCGAGGAAGTCGCCCGCGACGAACACGACGTAGATCGCGCCGAGCACCATGAGCACCCCGTCGATGCCGGCGGCGACCGGTCGCGAGACCTTGAGCCCGGTGCTGAGCAGCGCGAGGCCCGAGGAGTAGATGTCCATCACCGCGCCGCCGATGAGTCCGAGCAGGGCCACGACGATGAACGGGAGGAGGAACCAGGTCGGCAGGATCGTCGCGAGTGCGCCGATCGGGTCTGCCGCGATCGCGTCCGACAGCTCCTGCGACGAGCCGGCGAGCAGGAGCCCCACCACGACGAGGACGACCGGGGCCACCGCGCCGCCGATGGTCGTCCAGGCGATGACCCCGCCGGTCCCCGCCGTGCGCGGCAGGTAGCGGGAGTAGTCGGCCGCCGCGTTCACCCAGCCCAGTCCGAAGCCGGTCATCATGAACACGAGCCCGCCGATCACGGCCCCGGCCGAGCCGGAGGGCAGGCTCGCGACCGCGCCGAGGTCGATGTCGTCGAGCACGAGGGCGACGTAGACCACCGTGAGCACGCCGGTGGCGACAGTGATCGCGAGCTGGAGGCGCATGATCAGGCGGAAGCCCACGACTCCGGCGATCACGATCAGCGCGGCCACCACGATCAGCGCGACGACCTTCGTCAGCACTCCGCCGTCCCAGCCGAACTCCTCGAAGACGGTGGCGGTCGCGAGCACGGCGAGCGAGGCGAGCACGGTCTCCCAGCCCACGGTGAGCAGCCAGGAGATCACGGAGACCAGGCGGTTGCCGTTCACCCCGAACGAGGCGCGGCTGAGCACCATCGTCGGCGCGGAGCCGCGCTTGCCCGCCACGGCGACGAACCCGCAGAAGAGGAAGGACACGACGATGCCGATGACGGCGACGGCGGTGGCCTGCGCGAAGGAGAGGCCGAATCCGAGCAGGAACGAGCCGTAGCTCAGGCCCAGCACCGACACGTTCGCCGCGAACCACGGCCAGAACAGGTCGCGCGGGCGGCCGTGCCGCTCCGACTCCTGGATCGTGTCGAGGCCGTTGAGCTCGATGCCGCCGGCGGGGCGGACGGGAGTCTGGTCGGGAGAGGTCATCGCATCCAACGTTCTCGCGCGGGCGACCGGCGCTCGCCGGGCTGCAACGAATCTAGAGCACGCTCAGTCGCCGGTGCGCTCCAGCAGTCCGCGGAGGGTCTCCAGATCGGCCGCGACGCGACCGCAGTCCTCGTCCCACTGCTCGAGCGTCATCCCCTCGTACCGGCGCACGGTGAAGGCCACTTCGGCTCCGTCCCCGTTCGCCAGGACCCGCAGCGGGTTGTCGAAGACGCGCCCCTCGGCGGTGATCACGCGGTGGTCCGCGACGCCGAAGGGGTTCCGCGGAGCGAAGACCACCTCCACGCGCCCCATCGGGGAGTCGGCGAACCAGTGCCCGTCGACCTCCTCGACGTCCGACTCCGCGAGCCCCGCGGCCCAGAGGGGCAGGTTCGAGGGATCGACGATGAAGGAGTAGACCTCGTCGGCGGGCGCGTCGATGACGATCCCGACCGGTCTCGATTCATGGATCACGGGAGTCGCTCCCCTTCCGCGGCGAAGCTCGCCACCAGCAGGGCGGCGAGGGTGGTGCGCTCGAGGATCCCCTCGATGCTCACCGACTCGCCGCGGGCGTGCGCCCCCGCTCCGGGGGCGCCGAGGCCGTCGAGCACCGGGATGCCGAGGGCCGCGATCAGGTTGCCGTCGCTCGCTCCGCCGACCGCGGTCTCGACGAGCGGCAGGTCCATGGTGCGGGCGAGGCGCTCGGCCCGGCGGAACAGGGCGCCGACGGCGGCGGTCCGCTCGAACACCGGGCGCTGCCACGATCCGCGCACCTCGATGCGGATCCGCTCGTCACTGGCCTGCAGGGCGTTCATCTCGGCCTCGACGCGAGCCGCCTCGGCCGAGTTCCGGATGCGCGCCTCGAGCTCGAGCCGCACCTTCGCGGTCGTCACGTTGACCCGGCTGCCGCCGCCGATCAGGCCGATGTTGACGGTGGTCCCCGCTTCCGGCCGCGCGATGCCGAGCACCCGGGGGATCAGGGCGCCGAGCTCGTGGATCGCGCTCGCGCCCTTCTCGGGCTCCACGCCGGCGTGCGCCTCGATGCCGACGACGTCGACGACGAAGTTGCCGATGCCCTTGCGAGCGGTCTTCACCGCGTCGCCGATGGCGCCCTCGAAGACGAGCGCGGCCTCGGCGCCCCGGCTCTGGTGCTCGAGGAACGAGCGCGAGACGAGGCTCCCGACCTCCTCGTCGCCGTTCATCACGAGTCGGATCGCAGGGTGCTCCAGGCGCGCGTGCCGCAGCGCCGCGACGACCCAGACCATCTGCACGAGCCCGACCTTCATGTCGTAGGTGCCCGGCCCGCTCAGCCGGTCGCCGTCGACCGCGAAGGGCCAGGCCCGGGTCGTGCCGAGCGGCCAGACCGTGTCGTAGTGGCCGAGCAGCGCCACGAACGGCCGCGACCCCCGCGGGCCCCGGCCCGGCGCGCTGCCCGGGAAGGTCCAGCTCGAGGCGCGCGGAGCGTCCTGCTCGCGCTGGTGCTCGATCTCGGCGGCGTGGCCGAGGCGCTCGCCGACCCAGTGCACGAGGTAGGCGTGCAGCTCGCCGAGGGCCTCGAGCGAGTCGCTCGGGCTCTCGATCATCACGAGGTGGCGGACGTCGGCGAGGATCTGCTCGCGGTTCTCGCGCAGGAACACGCGCACGCGGGCCGCATCGGCGGCGTCGGGGAAGGTCACCGTACCCGGAGTACCAGAGTGCGGCCGTCGGCGCGAACCGGAACGTGGATGAACCGGACGGGCCGCCGTTACGTTGGACGGGTCAGAGGTGGTGCATGTCCGAGGATCAGGCCGAGCTGCTGCGTGCACTGCACGACGAGCACTCCGCGGCGCTGTGGAGGTTCGTCCTCCGGCTCACCGGCGACCGCCAGATGGCGGAGGACGTGGTGCAGGAGGCGCTGCTGCGCGCGTGGAAGAACCCCGCGATCCTCGCTCAGGGCGAGGCAGCGGCGCGCTCGTGGCTCTACACCGTCGCCCGCAACCTCGTGATCGACGACCGTCGCAGCGCCCGCTACGCCCGCGAGATCGGCACCGACGAGGTGCCGGAGCGCCCGTCGGCCGACCGCACCGACCAGGTGCTCGACGCGTGGCTGCTCTCGGACGCGCTCAGCGGCATCAGCCTCGAGCACCGCGCGGTGATCGTGCACGCGTACTACGGCGGCCGGTCCGTCGCCGAGATCGCCGACCTGCTCGGCATCGCGCCCGGCACCGTGAAGTCGCGGATGCACTACGGCATGCGGGCGCTCAAGCTCGCACTGCAGGAGAGAGGAGTGACCGAGCTGTGAGCACCG
Organism: Rathayibacter caricis DSM 15933; assembly: GCF_003044275.1. Taxonomy (NCBI): domain Bacteria; kingdom Bacillati; phylum Actinomycetota; class Actinomycetes; order Micrococcales; family Microbacteriaceae; genus Rathayibacter; species Rathayibacter caricis. The sequence continues at coordinate 2,280,854 of NZ_PZPL01000001.1, forward strand.
ACGCGCGTGACGACGCACCCGAGGGCGACGCCTTCCGGGACTGGGACGCCGCCTACCTGCTCGGATCGCTGTCGAGCGCCGACCGCCGCGCCTACGAGCAGCACCTCCGAGCCTGCCCCGCGTGCCGGGAGGGCCTCGGCGAGTTCGTGCCGCTGCCCGGTCTCCTCGCGCACCTGCCGGCCGAGGAGGCGCTGCGCCTGCTCGAGACCCCTCGGGAGCAGCCCGCCGAGACCGCGCCGCCCGCGCTCCTGTCCCGGCTCGCCGCGGCCACCGACTCCGTCCGGCGCCGCACGCGCGTGCGGGTCGCGGGCCTCGTGCTCGCGGCCGCCGGAGTCTCGGCCGCCGCCGCGATCGCGCTGCCGATGGTCGTCGGCGAGACCGCCGCGACCGTCGACACCACGGGCTACACGGTCTCGCTCGCGAGCGAGCCGGGAGTGCCCGTGGAGGCGACCGTCGAGTTCGTCGCCGAGGACTGGGGCACGCGGATCGACATGGACTGCAGCTGGGGTGAGAGCGCCGAGGGGTCCTCGCCCGGTGCGCGGTCGGTCGGGTACGTGATGTACGTGACCGACACCTCGGGCGGCTCCGAGCCGATCGGATCGTGGACGAGCACGCCGGGCAGCTCGATGCACCCGACCCTCGCGACCGGCCTGCCGCTCGCCGACATCGCCTCGGTCGAGGTTCGCCTGCAGGAGTCCGGAGAGGTCGTCCTCACCGGCGCTCCCTGACCGCCCGGATCGACCACGCCGCCGGATTCCCAGGTGGAGCGCTCGGGCACTGAGTAGCTTCTCAGTCATGACGATCGCGACCCTCGCCCTCGCCCCTGCCTCTACGGCCTCCACCTCCTCCGACAGCATCGACCAGCTCTCCGGGCTCGTCGGCGTCGCTGCGCGGGTGATCGCCGCGCTCGGCGAGGTGGGCGTCGGACTGCTGACGCTCATCGAGACGGTGTTCCCGCCGATCCCGAGCGAGCTGGTGCTGCCGCTGGCGGGCTTCCTCGCCCAGCAGGGCCGGATGAACCTCGTGCTCGTCGTGATCACCGCGACCCTCGGCGCGTACCTGGGCGGGCTCGTCCTCTACTGGCTCGGCTACCGGATCGGCACCGAGCGCTCGATCCGCCTGCTCTCGAAGCTGCCGCTGGTCGACCGCGAGGACTTCGAGAAGGCGGTCGGCTGGTTCCGCCGTCACGGCACCTGGGCGGTGCTGTTCGGCCGGCTGATCCCGGGCGTGCGCAGCCTGATCTCGCTCCCGGCGGGTGCCGAGCGGATGAACCTCCTGCTGTTCTCGGCTCTCACGATCCTGGGCTCGGGCGTCTGGAACGGCCTGCTGATCGGCCTGGGTGCCGCACTCGGCACGCAGTACGAGCTCGTCGACCAGTACGCGGGGGTGCTCGACGCGATCATCTACGGCGCGATCGGGGTCCTGGTGCTGCTGCTCGTCGTCCGCAGCATCCGCCGTCACCGCGCGGCGGGGTCGTCGCCGAAGCACTGAGGTCAGCGCACTGCTGCCGCAGCGGCCCGCGTCGGCGGATCGGGAATAGACCCCGCCTCCCTCCGTTGATACCCCCAGGGGGTATTGGAAGGAGAAGCGCATGACGCACGAGACGGATGCAGCGGTCGAGCACGGGCACGACCGGGGAGACGACACTCAGAGCCTCGCCGGGCACGGAGAGCAGGACCACTCCGGACATGAAGGGCACTCCGACCGCGGAGAGCAGGACCACGACGGCCACTCCGGCCACGGAGGCCACGGCCACTCCGGCCACGTCGCGATGTTCCGCCGCCTCTTCTGGTCCATGCTGCTCGTCGCCGTGCCCACGGTGCTGCTGAGCCCGATGTTCGCCGACCTCGTCGGCTACCGGCTCCCCTCCGCCTCCTGGATCGCGTGGGTCCCGCCCGTGCTCGGCACGGTGCTCTTCGTCCTCGGCGGCCGCCCGTTCCTCACGGGCGCGCTCGACGAGATCCGCTCCCGCACCCCCGGCATGATGCTGCTGATCGCCCTCGCGATCACCGTCGCCTTCGTGTCGTCGCTCGGCGCGAGCACCGGACTGCTGCCGCACGGCCTCGACTTCTGGTGGGAGCTCGCGCTCCTGATCGTGATCATGCTGCTGGGCCACTGGATCGAGATGCGCTCGCTCGCGCAGGCCTCCAGCGCCCTCGACTCGCTCGCCGCTCTCCTGCCGGACGAGGCCGAGCGCGAGACGCCCGACGGCGTCGAGCGGATCCGGCCCGAGGGCCTCGCGGTCGGCGACGTCGTCCTCGTCCGGCCCGGAGCCCGCGTCCCGGCCGACGGCGAGATCCTCGAGGGGTCCGCCGAGATCGACGAGTCGGTGCTGACGGGGGAGTCGCGCACCGTGGCGCGCACGGTCGGCGACCGCCTCGTCGCGGGCAGCGTCGCGACCGACGCCCGGCTGCGGCTCCGCGTCGACGCGACCGGCGACGACACCGCGCTCGCCGGCATCCGCCGTTTGGTCGCGCAGGCGCAATCGTCCTCGTCGCGCGCGCAGAGGCTCGCCGACCGCTTCGCCGCGCTGCTCTTCTGGTTCGCGCTCGGCGCCGCCGTCGTCACCGCCGTGGTCTGGCTCGCACTCGGGATGCCCGACACGGCTCTCGTGCGCACCGTCAGCGTCCTCGTCATCGCGTGCCCGCACGCGCTGGGTCTCGCGATCCCGCTCGTCGTGTCGATCGCGACCGAGAAGGCCGCCCGCGCCGGCATCCTGGTGACCGATCGCGCCGCGCTCGAGGCGATGCGCACCGTCGACACCGTGCTCTTCGACAAGACGGGCACCCTGACCCTGGGTCGTCCCGAGGTCGTCGAGGTGCTCGGCGCTCCGGAGTCGCTCGCCCTGGCCGCCGCCGTCGAGCGCGACAGCGAGCACCCGCTGGCCGCGGCGATCGTCCGCGCGGCGGGCGGGTCGGAGCGGCGCGCCGAGGGCTTCCTCACGCGAGGGGGCATCGGAGTGGAGGCCGTCGTCGACGGCGCCCGGATCGCCGTCGGCGGCCCCGCGCTCCTCGCCGAGCGGGGCCTCGCCCCGCTTCCCGAGAGCGCCGGAGCAGCGGAGCGCGGCGCGACCGTGCTGCACGTCCTGCACGAGGACGTGGTCCTCGGCGCCCTCGTGCTCGAGGACGCGGTACGCCCGGAGTCCGCGGAGGCGGTGGCGGCGCTGCGCCGCGAGGGCGTGCGCGTGGCTCTGGTCACCGGCGACGCGGAGCCCGTCGCCCGACGGGTCGCCGCCGAGCTCGGCATCGACGAGGTCGTCGCCGGCGTCCTGCCCGGCGGCAAGAGCGACGTCGTCGCGCGGCTGCGGGCCGAGGGTCGGTGCGTCGCGATGGTCGGGGACGGCGTGAACGACGCCCCCGCGCTCGCCGGAGCCGACGTCGGCATCGCGATCGGCGCGGGGACGGACGTGGCGATCGCCTCGGCCGCTCTGGTCCTCGCCTCCGACGACCCGCGGGGAGTGGTGCGGATCCTCACGCTCTCGCGTGCCTCCGCCGCGAAGATGCGGCAGAACCTCGCCTGGGGCGCGGGCTACAACCTGGCGGCCGTGCCGCTGGCGGCGGGAGTGCTCGCTCCGATCGGCTTCGTGCTGCCGATGGAGGTCGGCGCCCTGCTGATGAGCGCGAGCACCGTGATCGTCGCGCTCAACGCGCAGCTGCTGCGCCGTCTGCGCCTCTGACAGGCGGGCGGCGCGGGCGCAAGGCGGTGCGCGGCGCGGCGGACGTGCCCTAGCGTTCGAGGCGTCCACTCCCGATGCGAAGGAACGCCATGTCCGAGAACGCCGCTCCCGCCCTGTCCCGCACCGCCGTCGAGCGGAGCTGGATCATCGGCGTCTCGCTGATCGCGATCGTGCTCGGAGTGATCGCCGTGCTCATCCCGGGGCCGACCCTGCTGACGGTCGCGATCGTCTTCGGCATCCACCTGATCGCAGCGGGCGTCTTCCGCCTCCTCCTCGCCTTCACCGCCTCCCGGCTCGAGGCGCGCGTGCGGTGGCTCGCGGGCCTGCTCGGCGCGCTCATCCTCGTGACCGGCATCCTGTGCCTCTCGAACCCGTTCGAGTCCCTCACCGTGCTGGGCCTCGTGATCGGCCTCGGCTGGATCCTCGACGGCGTCTCGAGCATCACGAGCGGCCGCACCGTGTCCGGTCCGGCCTGGCTGCCGATCGCGGCGGGGATCGCCTCGGTGATCGCCGGAATCCTGACGATCATCATGCCGGTGCTCGCGCTGACGTCCTTCGTCACGGTCGTCGCGATCCTGCTCATCGTCGTCGGCGTCTCGGGGCTGCTGCTGCTCCCCGGTCGCACGAAGACGCCGGAGGAAGCGCGCTGACGCTCCCGCCCGCCCTCGTCGACCTGGGCGAGCGGATCTGCGTGATCGGCCCGTCCACCAGCGGGAAGTCGACCCTGGCCGCCGCGCGCTTCCGCCGCGAGAACGGGCTGCCGGAGCACACGCCCACGACGCGGGCCGGCGTCAGAACAGGACGCCGTCGCTGACGAGCACCGTCGCCGGGATCGCGAAGGCGAACCACGAGACGGGAGCCAGCACCCAGTTGGCGAGGATCGCACCCCGACCCGGTGCGTGGGCGCGCACCGCCTCCACCTCGGCCAGCGCGACCCGGGGCGAGTAGAGCAGGCGGGCGTTCGCGGCGATCGAGATCACCGCGCCGACGACCAGCGGACCGCCCAGCAGGAGGAACGCCCCCTCGGCGGTCGCGACCCAGAGCGCGGCCCAGACGAGCCAGAGCACGAGCAGCCAGACGGCGACGGCGAAGGTGATCCGCTGAGCGGGGCTCCGGCCGGTCGCGAAAAGGTCGTCGGCCTGCTCGTCGATCGGTCGGCGGAGCACGCGGATCCGCAGGGCGGCGGAGACGAGGAGCGCCAGGACCGCGTAGGGCAGGCCGCCGACGACGAGGATCTGCACGGGGACGAACCCCAGCTGGGAGATCGCGACCACACTCAGGGTCCCGGCGATCGCCATCGTGATCGGCACCACCAGCAGGGCCGAGAGGGGGAACGAGGGCGGCGCCTGCCGCAGCGGCCACTCGTCGGAGGATCGCGGCTCGGTCATCGCCTCACCCTACTGAGGAGGGGTGCCCGCCCGGTGCTGTGGCACCCTGTGCCGGTGAGCTCCGACGACCCCGACCTCGTGCCCGAGCTGCTGGTCGGGGATCTCGAGCGCAGCCTGGCCTTCTGGTGCGGCCCCTGCGGCTTCTCCGTCCGCTACTCCCGCCCCGAGGTGGGGTTCGCCTACCTCGTCCGCGGCGGCTCCCACGTCATGCTCGACCGCATCGGCGCGGGGCGTGACTGGATCACGGGCGCGCTCGAGCGTCCGCTCGGTCGCGGCCTGAACCTGCAGATCCGCGTCGACGACGCCGACGCCGTGGCGGTGGCGCTCCGGGAGGCGGGCATCGCGCTCTTCCTCGAGCCCGAGACGCGCTGGTACCGGACGGGGGAGCGGGCTGCCGGCGTCCGCCAGCTGCTGGTCGTCGACCCCGACGGCTACCTCCTCCGCTTCCAGTCCCCGCTCGGATCGCGTCCGGCTCCGGCCTGACCGGCCCGCACGACCAGCCTCTCGGATCGCGACATCATGCTCGAGGACGATGTCGCGGTACCGCCGGGGCTGCTGTGATCGGTGGATGCCCGACCCCACCCTCACCGGCCTCGTCGACACCCTCTCGACCGGGACTCCTCCGAGCGACACCCCACCGGCGCCCGGGCGCCGCGGCGTCGTCCGCCCAGCCGACCTCGTCGCCGCTCTGACCGGCGTGGCCCTGGGCTTCTTCTCCCTCTTCGTCCACGCCCTCGCCGAGTGGCAGTACCTCGGCGCGTCGGTCGAGAGCGTCAGCGCGCTCGGCTGGCTCACCCCGGCGATCGCGGGGGCGCTGTGCCTCGTCGTCGCGGCCGTACCGGTCGTCGTCCGCTCCGTCCGTCGACGCCGCACGCGGGCCTCGTCGTGAGCCGGCTGCCCGCCGGTCCCGCCGTGCGGCTCGCGGAGGAGCTCCTCGCCCGCGCAGGATGCGCCGACTCCGCCCGTCCCTGGGTCCTGCGCACCCGCTCCGGCGGGCACCGGTCGATCGACTTCGCCGCGCTCGAGCGCCACGTGCACGCGCTGGATCTCTCTGAGGAGGCCGTCGCCCGCATCGCGCTGTCGCTGGCGACCGGGCTCCCGATCGACCTGCGCGCCGCCCTCGGCTACCTCACCCGTGATCACGCCGAGCTCGTGATGACGGTCGTCGCGTGCGTCGGCGGGCACGATCGTTCGGGCAGTCGCGTGCGCGTCTCCGCTGATCGCCGGAGCGTCGAGACCGTCCCGCCGCTCGGCTCCTGGGCGCTCTGAGACGGCTCCCGTTCGATCCGCCGCCCCCGTCCGGGCGTCCTCCGCGTCGCTACAGGCTTTCGCATGTACCCGGTTTAGGGTGTCCGTGTGCAACGTGTCGACGATTTCCCAGGAGCCGGACCGGTGGCGACCTCACCCGAATCCGGTGACCCGCGGGAGGCGTCCGCTCTCCAGCTCTCCTCCACCACCACGTCCCCCGGACAGGTGACCAGTGGTGAGGCGGGCTACCGCAGCGGCAACGTCGCGGATCCGGTGTGGCAGTCGTGGCGTGACGAGCTGGCGAAGGTGGGCGGCCCGTCGCCTCTCCTGCACTTCGTCGACTCGCCCCGGACGCGGATCGAGCTGTCGACCACCCATCCGGGCGGCCTCCCTCCCTTCATCTCCGGCAAGACGACCCTCCTCTCCTCGCTCATCCGCGACGAGCTCGCCCTGCGGACCGCGAAGAACGCGGCCGCGGCGATCACCGACAAGGGCATCGAGCTGCGCTCGGTCCGCGGCATCGAGGGCGTCCACCTCGCGATCGGGCTGGCGCAGTGGCGCGCGGGCGAGACCGAGTTCACCGCTCCCGTCCTGCTGCGTCCGCTCGCGATCCGGCGCTACGGCCGCGACTTCGAGCTCAAGCTCAAGGGTCAGCCGTTCTTCAACCCTCAGCTCGCGCGCGCCCTCAAGCAGCAGTTCGGGATCACCGTCGATCCCGAGCAGTTCGTCGAGCTCGCCGTGCAGAGCGGCGTCTTCAAGCCGCAGCCGGTCATCGACCAGCTCCGCGGACTGACCTCGCACCTGCCCTGGTTCGCCGTGCACCCCCGCCTCGTGGTCTCGAGCTTCGCCGATGTGGCGGGCGACATGCTCCGGGACGCCCGGATGCTCGAGCACCCGGTGCTGGACGCGGTGGCCGGCAACCCCGCCGCCAAGCGCTCGCTCCAGCAGTCGCAGAAGGTCGCCTCGATCATCCCGCAGGACGAGCGTCCGCCCGCGACCGACAACCTCCTGCTCGACGCCGATGCCGAGCAGGAGCAGGTCATCGCGAACATCGCGGCCGGCAACTCCCTCGTCGTCAAGACTCTGCCGGGCACCGGCGGCACCCAGACGATCGTCAACGCGATCGGCGCCCTCGCCGCGCAGCACAAGCGGGTGCTCGTGGTGGGCGCCCGCCGCTCGAGCCTCGACAGCATCCACCAGCGGCTCGTCTCGGCCGGACTCGGCGGCATCGCCGTGGGCCCGCGCACGCTGCGCCGCGACCTCATCCAGTCGATCGGCCGCAACGAGAAGGCCGCGCGCCCCTTCGTGAGCGAGATCGACGACGCCCTGCTGCGCCTGCGCAAGGTGCTCCTCGACTACCGCGGCGCGCTCTCGCGCCGCGACGACAGCTTCGGCGTCTCGGCGCTGCAGGCCCTCGAGGAGCTCGCGCGCCTGTCGCAGCTGCGCACTCCTCCGTCGACCACCGCGCGCCTCGAGCGCCGTGCCGTGACCGCTCTGGCGCACAGCCGCCCCGAGGCCACGCGCATGCTGATCGAGTCGGCCCGGCTGGGGGAGTTCCGCTACGGTCCGGGCGACTCGCCGTGGTACGGCGCGCACTTCGATTCGACCAGCGAGGCGGAGGCGGCGCACGAGCTCGCCAAGCGGCTTCACCTGCGCGATCTGCCTCGACTGCTCGACCGCGCCCAGGACGTCATCGGCCAGACCCGGATGCGCCCGTTCGAGTCGGTCGCCGAGCTCGGCATCTACCTGCGCCTGCTCCAGGACGTCCGCGAGACCCTCGACAAGTTCCAGCCGGCCGTCTTCGACCGGTCGATCCAGGACCTCATCGTGGCGACCTCGCCGCGTCGGGACGCCGCCGAGATGTCCTCGACGAACCGACGACGCCTGAAGAAGCTCGCCCGCGAGTACATGCGGCCCGGCGCGCACGTCACCGATCTCAACGCCTCGCTGCGCCGCGTGCAGCAGCAGCGCACCCTCTGGCAGCGCTACGCCGTCGCCGGCACGGTGCCCGAGGTGCCCGTCGGCGTCGCCGACGTGCAGGTCGCGTACCAGCAGGTCGCCGACGACCTGGGCCGACTCGACGAGCCGCTCGGCCGTCGCGGCACCAACGTCCAGCTCGCCTCGCTCCCGCTGGCCGAGCTCGCCTCGATGGTCTCCGGGCTCGCCGAGGACAGCGAGGTCCTGGCCAACCTGCAGGAGCGCACCACGCTGCTCTCGACGCTGCGCGAGTGGGGCCTGGATCCGCTGCTCGCCGACCTCTCGCGCCGCCACGTGCCCGCCGAGCTGGTCGCGATCGAGCTCGACCTCGCCTGGTGGCGCTCGGCCCTCGAGATCATGCTGACCGACGAGCGCGCGCTGCTCGGCGGGAACACCTCCGTTCTCGACCGCCTCGAGGCCGACTTCAAGCTCGTCGACGAGGCGCACGCCGCCTCCAGCGCCGAGCTGCTGGCCTGGAAGCTGTCCGAGACCTGGAAGATCGGCCTCGTCGACTGGCCGCAGGAGCGCGACGCCCTGCGCGCGTTGCTGCGCACCGAGGCGGCGACGACTCCGCAGGAGCTGCAGAAGGCGGCTCCGCACCTGTCGCGCGTGCTCGCTCCGGCGTGGCTCGTGTCGCCCTACGAGGTGCACCGCATCGGCACCGAGACCACGTTCGACACGGTCTTCCTCGTCGACGCCGGTGCCACGACCCTCGCCGAGAACGTCGGAGCGATCCGCCGCGCGAAGCAGGTCGTCGCGTTCGGCGATCCGGTGACGCAGACGCCCACTCCGTTCGGCCTGCGCGTCGACGAGTCGGTCGAGTTCGGCAGCACCGCGACCCGCACCGACGTCGAGGCCCTGCACGCGCAGTCGGCGCTCGCGCGACTGGGCGAGCTGCTCAACACGGTCACGCTGACCCGGAGCTACCGGGCCGGCGGCGAGGACCTCGCCGAGCTGGTCAACCGCCGCTTCTACGGCGGCCGGATCGACTCCCTGCCCTGGGCAGGATCCTTCCTCGGCCACGACTCGCTCCGCTTCCACTACATCGCGAGCGGTCACGGCATGCCCGAGAACGACTCCGGAGCGGTCGAGTCCGTCGACGCCGAGGTCGCGAAGGTCGTCGAGCTGGTCCTCGAGCACGCGGTCATCCGCCCGCGCGAGTCGCTCATGGTGATCACCGCGAGCCCGCGTCACGCCGTGCGCGTGCAGCAGGCCGTCCTCACCGCGTTCGCCAAGCGCACCGACCTGAACGACTTCATCCTCGGCGACCGACCCGAGCCGTTCACCGTCGTGACCCTCGAGCAGTCGGTCGCGCAGAGCCGCGACCGGGTCATCTTCTCGATCGGCTACGGCCGCACTCCGCACGGACGGCTGCTGTCGAACTTCGGCGCGCTGGCCGAGGCGGGCGGCGAGCGGCTGCTCGCGGTCGGCATGACCAGGGCCCGTCGCTCGATGGACATCGTCTCGTGCTTCCGGCCCGGCGACATCGACGAGTCGCGGATGCGGCACGGCATGGTGGCGCTCGCGCAGGTGCTGCAGGAGGCGGAGGACCGCGTCCAGCCGAGCGACCGCGACGACTACTCCGAGCCGATGCTGGTCGATCTGGCCGCACGCCTCGAGCGCCGCGGGCTGAGGGTGAACATCGGGCACAAGGGCAAGCTGGCGCTGGTGGCCGCGCACGGGACGCGGGCCGTCGTGGTCGAGACCGACCGCGACGTCAGCACGCAGAGCCTCCGGGTCTCGCTGCGGCTGCGTCCGGAGCTGCTGCGCCGTCTCGGCTGGCACTACCTGCGCGTGCACAACTTCGAGCTGTTTGCCGACCCCGAGGCCGTGGCCGCACGGGTCGCAGGGCTGATCGGGGGTCCGGCCGACGAGGCTCCGGCACCCGAGCCCGAGACGCCGGCTCCCGCGGTCGTCGCGACGGCGGCGCCGGCGCCCGTGTCGAGCGAGACCCAGCCGATCGAGATCCAGCCGCGCGACGACGCGTGACCGAGGACCCGCCGACCGCCGCACCCGCCGGAGCCGATCGCCCGCTCCGGCGCTCGCGCGGCGGTCGGCGGGCGACCCTGCCTGCGAAGCCCGGCACGGACCCGTCGCCGCACGACGCCCCCGTGCCCGACCCCGAGGTGCCGCCTCTCCGCCCCGACACCGGCCCGAACGACTCCCGCCTCCGCCAGGACGTCCCGCCCCACTACTGAGCCGTGCGGCGTCGTCCGGCGCCTCTGCTGCGCGGACTGACCGCTGAGAAGCGGCCACTTTCTGCTGATCGAGTAGCCCGCGCAGCGGGCGTATCGAGATCCGCATCACCGGGGGACAGGTGGTCTCGGTACGCCGCCTGCGGCGTCTACTCGACCAGCGGGGGAGGGGATGCCGCCCCTGCTGGCGACAACTCGGCCACCTCGGTGCGACGCGGAGCCGTCCACAGGGCGACCTCCGCAGGGTGCAGGTGCCGTCCGAAACGCGTGTGAGCGTTTCGGACGCACCGTCCGCACAACGCTCTGCGGAACGCGCCCACCTCGGGAAGCCGACCGCGGTTCTTCCTCGCCGCTGGCGAGGAAGAACAGAGCAGTTCAGTCGACGTGCTTGCCCGAGTTGGCGGTCGTGGCGGTGCCGCCGTTGGCGAGCAGGTCGCGGATGTCGGCGAGGAGCTCGAGCTCGGTCGGCGCCTTGTCCTCGGCAGCGGGAGCGTCGTCCATCTTCTTCTTGAACGCCGCGTTCTTGAGATGGTTGATCGGCAGGACGAAGGCGAAGTACAGCACGAACGCGACGATCACGAACTGGATGAGGGCCGAGAGGACCGAACCCCACGCCAGGACCGACGCGTCCTGGCCATTACCGGCGGGACGGATCTGCCAGACCAGCGAGTCCAGCGACGACGCGTCGAAAATCACTCCGATGAGCGGGTTGAAGATGCCCGTCACGATCGCGTTGACGATGGTGGTGAACGCCGCGCCGATGACCACGGCGACAGCCAAGTCGATGACGTTGCCGCGGAGGATGAACTCCTTAAAGCCGTTGATCATGGTCTGTTCCGTTTCTGCCGGCGGGCGGAGGGTCGTGCGCGGAGGTGTGTCGCCGAGTGCGAGACGTCGAGGTCAGCTCCCTGAGGACGACGACCCGGAGGAGGAGGAGGATCCGGAGGAGGAGGAGCCCGAGGACGAGGATCCCGAGGAACCCGACGACGACGACGACGACCCTCCCGACGAGGAGCCTCCCGACGACGACCCGCCCGTGGACGCCGGCGCCGGCGTCGAGCCCCCCGACGACGACGAGTCCGACCCCGACGACGACCCCTTCGCCCCGGACGAGCGCGAATCCGTGCGGTAGAACCCGGACCCGTTGAAGGTCACGCCGACCGCGCTGAAGACCTTGCGCAGCGCGCCCTGGCAGCTCGGGCACTCCGTGAGGGTGTCGTCCGTGAACTTCTGCTGGATGTCGAAGGCGTTGCCGCACTGCGTGCAGCGGTAGGAGTAGGTGGGCACTGGTGCTCCTGAAGCGAAGGGGGAGTGAGGAGGGGGAGGAGGAGGAGTGCGCTCAGCGCGCGATGTCGAGGACGCCCGAGGGCGTCACAACGCCGTCGACGGCCTGGTCGTGCACCTCGCTGGGCACGTGGTCGACGAGCTCGCTGTCGAAGACGACCGCGTAGACCGGCGGGCACTTCTCCATCGAGCCGAGGGTCTTGTCGAAGTAGCCGCGGCCCCAGCCCATCCGCATGCCCGTCCGGTCGACGGAGGCGGCCGGGACGATGATCAGGTCGACGTCGTTGATCGCGATCGGTCCGAGGAGGGCGCCGACCGGCTCCGGCATCCCGAACAGGCCCTGCGTCTCGGTGTGCCCGTCGCCGACGGCCCAGTCGAGGAGCCCGTCCTGGCGGGAGATGGGGAAGAGGACCCGGATGCCGTGGCTCTCGGCCCAGCCGAGGAACGGGCGGGTGCTCGGCTCGTCGGGCGCCGACAGGTAGCACGCGATCGACCCGGCGCCGTGACGGGTGACCAGGTCGATGAGGTGCTCCGTGATGCGGGCCGTGGCCTGCTCGCGAGCGGTGGTCGTCTGCGTGCGTCGGCGCTCGCGCAGCTCGGCGCGCAGCGCCCGCTTCTCGTGAGTGGTGTCGGCTGGCATGCGCTCAGTCTAGATCGGGGGTGACCGGCGGGATCGGCGGTGGTGGGGCGCGCTGAGTGCCGCTCATCCGGGGGTGACCCAGAACAGGGGCCGACCGCCTGCTCCCCGACTCTCCGCGAAACATCCGCGACCATCACCGCCGCTATAGTGACGCCCCATGGGCACTCGTATCCGCAAAGCCGTCATCCCTGCCGCCGGTCTCGGCACCCGCTTCCTGCCGGCGACCAAGGCCATCCCCAAGGAGATGCTGCCGGTCGTCGACAAGCCGGCGATCCAGTACGTGGTGGAGGAAGCGGCGGACGCCGGTCTCCAGGACGTCCTCGTCATCATCGGGCGCAACAAGAACGCGCTCGCCAACCACTTCGACTCGGTCCCCGAGCTCGAGCTCAACCTCAGCAAGAAGGCCGACGACGCCAAGCTGGCCCACGTCAAGTACGCGAGCGACCTGGCCGACGTGCACTTCGTCCGCCAGGGCGAGCCGAAGGGCCTCGGCCACGCCGTCTCCCGCGCGCAGCGCCACGTGGGTGACGAGCCCTTCGCCGTCCTCCTGGGCGACGACCTCATCGACGCCCGCGACCCCCTCCTGACCCGCATGATCGACGTCGCCGAGCAGCGCGACACGACCGTCGTGGCACTGCTCGAGGTCGATCCCGACCAGATCCACCTGTACGGCTGCGCTGCGGTCGAGGCCACCGACGAGGACGACGTGGTGCGCATCACCGGTCTCGTCGAGAAGCCCTCGAAGGAGGACGCGCCCTCCAACCTCGCGATCATCGGCCGCTACGTCCTCAAGCCGGACGTGTTCGGCGTGCTCGAGGAGACCCAGCCCGGCAAGGGCGGCGAGATCCAGCTGACCGACGCGCTCGAGCGCATGGCGCAGGACCCGGCCGAGTTCGGCGGAGTCTACGGCGTCGTGTTCCGCGGACGCCGCTACGACACGGGCGACAAGCTCGACTACATCAAGGCGATCGTGCAGCTCGCGTCCGACCGTCCCGACCTGGGCGAGGACCTCAAGCCGTGGCTGAAGGACTTCGTCAGCACGCTCTGACGACGAGGTCGCGCCTCGCACAGCACCGACGGGATCCCCTGCTCCGGCGGGGGATCCCGTGCGTGCGGGCCGGATCCGCGGGCCCGGTGAGCCTTCCGACCGCTCCGGTCCACCCCTCTCCGCCCCTCCGATCCCGCAGTACAGTCGGGACATGCCGCTGCCAGTCCCGACACTCTCCGAGGGTCGAGTCACCATCCGCCCGATCCGGGTCCGCGACGCCCGCCCCCTCGAGCGCGAGCTGATCGCCAACCGGGCCTGGCTGCGGCAGTGGGAGGCGTCCGATCCCCGCGGCGGCGCCGCGTTCGACGTGCGTGCGAGCATCCGCTCGCTGCAGCAGAACGCCCGCGCCGGGGGAGGGGTCCCGTTCCTGATCGAGTGGGACGGCGAGCTCGCCGGGCAGCTGAACATCTCGAACATCGGCTACGGCTCGCTCTCGTCGGGATCGATCGGCTACTGGGTGGCCGAGCGGTTCGCCGGCCGCAGCATCACTCCGATCGCCGTCGCCCTCGCGACCGACCACGCGTTCCTCGATCTGGGTCTGCACCGGATGGAGATCTGCATCCGGCCCGAGAACCGCCCGAGCCTGCGCGTGGTCGAGAAGCTCGGCTACCGCTACGAGGGCCTCCGGCGCCGGTTCATCCACATCAACGGCGACTGGCGCGACCACTTCTGCTTCGCCCTCGTGGCGGAGGAGGTGCCGCGCGGCGTCCTGCGCCGCTACCTCGACGGCCAGGTGCCGCACGACGTGGGCACTCCGAGCGAGGCCGACCAGCGCGCGTCGCACCGCTCGGGTCTCTCCGGACCGCCGGACGGCGCGGGGATCCCCCGGACGGGGAGCCGCCTTCTCGGCGATCCGCGCGGACACACCTACCCGTAATGACGGACGGGACACCCTCCGACTCCTAGCGTGGGTCGCATGAGTAGCGACTGGCTGGGTGGGGGCGTCGTCTGGGCGCTCGCCGCCGTTCTGTGGGTCGCCTACCTGATCCCCACGTGGATGCGCCGACGGTCGTACAACGCGACCGAGCGCAACGCGGTGAGGCTGCAGCAGACGCTGCGGATCCTCGCCGAGACCGCGGAGGTGCCCGAGCACGTGCGTGCGGAGGCGACGGCCCGCGAGGTCGCGCTGCAGCAGCGCACCCTCCGGGCCACCGAGACACGACGACGAGCCGAAGAGAAGGCACAGGCGATGGAGCTGGCACAGGCGGAGAAGGCGGCGCGCGAGGCGCTGCGACGAGCATCCGCGACCACGGAGCAGAGCACTCGCACGGAGCCGGGTGTGCTGCGCTGGCGTCAGGGTGCGGCGGCGGCGGTCCTGGTCGGAATGGTCGCCGGCCTGGTCGGGCTCGTGATGCTGCCGTTCGGCGGCACCGCGGTGGTGCCCTCGCTCGGCGCACTGCTCCTCGTCGCGGGAGTCGCGACACTGCTGGTGCTGGCTCCCGGGCGCCGTCGTGCGGCGGCTCCCGCGGCGGAGGCGTCGACGTCGGTCCCCGTCTCGCGTCGCCCCGCCGAGGTCTTCGAGGCCGAGCTCGCGCAGGACGCACCCGCGGAGGAGGAGTCGGCGGTCGCGGAGGAGGCGGCGAGCTGGACGCCCAAGCCGCTGCCCAAGCCGCTGTACCTCTCGCGGGGCACCGTGGCCGCGAGCGCCATGGCGTCGATCGACGCCGTCGAGCGCCTGCGTGCCGCAGCAGCGGAGGCGGAGCTGGCGCAGCGCGCCGCCGCCGCCGCTCCCGAGGTCGCCCCGATCCGCACCCCCCGCGCCGCCGCTCCCGCGCCGGCTCCGGAGGCCCCTCGACCCACCTCGCGCTTCGCGTCGATGGGCGTCGTGGACGGCGTCGACGCGATCGACCTCGACCGCGCTCTGCAGCGCCGACGGGGAGCCTGACGGCTCCGCTCGTCGATTCGGAGCCCGCTCCGCGGCGTGCTAGTGTGGACGAGTTGTTCGGGCCGGTGACGGCTCGGGAGGCACGGGTCCGTGGCGCAGTTGGTAGCGCGCTTCGTTCGCAATGAAGAGGTCAGGGGTTCGAATCCCCTCGGATCCACCGGTACTGCAGAAGGCCCGCTCGAGAGAGCGGGCCTTCTGTGTTTCTCAAGGCCAGGCCCGCTCGAGAGCGGGCCTTCTGTGTTTGTCAGGGTCAGGCCCGCTCGAGAGCGGGCCTTCTGTGTTTGTCAGGGTCAGGCCCGCTAGAGAGCGGGTGCCGACCGGGCGAGGCTCGTTCCGGCTGAGCTCGGTACCGGTGGACTCCATCGGGAAGGCGGAGCGCCCACCGACGGTCGACGGTCAGTGCAGCGACGGGTCCGGCTCGCCCCAGTTCTCGATGGTCTGCAGCACCCAGAACACGGTGAAGAGGGCGAGCGCCACCGCCTCGACGATCAGGAGCCACTGCTCACCGAGCAGCGCCTCCCCGCGGCCGCTCACCACCAGAACGACCAGCGCGAGATCGGTCACGGCGAGCAGCACCGCGAGCCCGGCGTACGCGATCGAGTAGCCACGAGGCGAGCCCGGGCCGCGCACTCCCTCCGCTCGCACCTCGTACGCATGCACACCCGCGACAGCGGCCATCAGCAGGAAGAAGACGGCGGCGGCCGCGTAGTGACCCGCGAGCGCGAAGGCCGGAGTGGCCGACGCGACGGCGAGGGCGACCAGCAGCACCGCCGCGACGGCGCTCCGGACCGCCGCGATCCGGTCCCACCGGCGGTCCAGGGCCAGGAGCACGATCGAGGCGACGAGGACCGCCGACGCGACGACCAGGTAGGCGAGCATCCCGACCGCGACCTCGTCGGCCGCGCTCGCGGGCAGGCAGCGCGCGGCACCTGCGGGGCAGCCCGTGCCCGTCAGCGTCGTGAGCTCGTCCGAGCGCAGGGGCACGGGGACGAGCGCGATGAGCGGCGCCGTCATCCCGCCGAGGAGCAGGAGGTAGCGGCGCAGACTGCGCCCGGCGAGCACGACGAGCGCCACCGCCACGGCGGACAGCGCGCCGACGAACACGGAGCGGGCGGGCGTGTAGTACGCCGCGCTGATGGAACGCAGCGGACCGACCGCGACCAGGTGCCAGCCGACTCCGGCGCCGAGCAGCAGCACCGCCGCGCAGAGCGAGAGCCGCACGTAGCGATGGGTGCGCAGCGAGGAGACGGAGCCGTCGGCGCGCAGAGCGTCGGTCGAGCCCACGGGGGCTACTCGGCTCGCAGGCCCGAGGAGCCGAGCGCGAAGTCGACGTCGATGCGGATCGCGACCCGGAGCGGGTTCTCGCGCGGAACGCGGTAGCGGCGCGAGTAGAGGTCGACGGCGTGCGCGACCGCGTCGGGCTCCTCCTCGATCGAGGCGGGTCCGCCCAGGCTCAACCAGCGGATGCCGTCGACCTGACCGACCGTCGCGGTGCCTCCGCGGCGCACGTTCAGCACCTTCTGGCTCTCGCGCGAGGTGATCACGCGCACGACGCCGTCCTCGTAGGTGAACCCGACGGCGACGACGTGGAGGCGGCCGCCGCGACCCGGAGTGGAGAGGGTGGCCAGGTGCCGCTCGGTCACGAACTCGAGGCCGTCGGGGCTGAGGATGCTCATGCCGCGAGCGTAGCCGGAGGGTCTGACGGGACGCCGGGCCCCCCGACCACGATCCGGCGCCCGCGAGATGCCGGTGCGGTACGCGACACGCCGCGCAAGGCGTGCCGGAGTGGGATCTCGCGAGGTGCGTCAGATCTGCAGCAGGAGCGCCTCGCCCTGGCCGCCGCCACCGCAGAGGGCGGCGACGCCGAGTCCGCCGCCGCGGCGCCGCAGCGCGAGTGCGAGGTGCAGAGCCAGACGCGCGCCAGAGGCGCCGACCGGGTGGCCCAGCGCGATCGCGCCTCCGTCGAGGTTGACCGCCTCGGGAGCCAGGCCCAGGTCGTCGGCCGACTGCAGCACGACCGACGCGAACGCCTCGTTGATCTCGATCAGGTCGAGGTCGGCGACAGTGCCGCCGCGCCGGGCGAGCGCGCGGAGGATCGCGGCCGACGGCTGCGAGTGCAGCGAGTTGTCGGGGCCGGCGACCTGCCCGTGCTCGGCGATCTCGGCGATCCAGGTCAGCCCTCTCGAGCGCGCCCAGCCCCGGCTCGCGACGACCAGCGCCGCGGCTCCGTCGGTGAGGGGGGAGGAGCTGCCGGCGGTGATCGTCCCCTCCGGGGAGAAGGCGGGTCGGAGGCCGGCGAGGATCTCCTCGCTCGTCTCCGGTCGGATCCCGTCGTCCTCCGAGACGACCACGTCCTCGCCCCGCCGCTGCGGCACGGCCACCGGCACGATCTCCTCCGCGAGGACCCCCGCCGCCCGGGCGGCCGCGGCCCGTCGGTGCGAGAGGGCCGCGTAGGCGTCCTGGCGATCCCGCCGGATGCCGCGCTCGGCGTTCCCGTCGTCGGTCACCCGGCCCATGATCCGCCGGTCGAACGGGTCGAGCAGCCCGTCGTGCAGAAGCGCGTCCTCGAGCGGCTGCGCACCGACCCCGACGCCGTCGCGGGCGCCGAGGAGCAGGTGGGGGGTACGAGTCATGGACTCCTGCCCACCGGCGACGACGACGGCCGCCTCGCCGGTCCGGATGAGCCGGGCCGCATCGATCACCGCGGTGAGACCCGAGAGGCAGAGCTTGTTGATCGTCACGGCGGGCACGTCCCAGCCCAGGCCCGCGAGGATCGCCGTCTGGCGCGCCGGCCCTTGCCCGGCCCCGGCCTGGATCACCTGGCCGAGGATCACCGCGTCGACGTCGGGCGCCTCCACGCCCGAGCGCTCGAGGGCCGCGCGGACCGCGTGAGCACCGAGCTCCGTCGCGGACAGGGTGGCGAACGCGCCGCCGAAGCGGGCGAAGGGGGTGCGGGCACCCCCGAGGATCACGGGGACGAGGTTGTCTGCGGCCACGGCGGGCTCCTTCTCGACGGTGAGAGCGGACGGTGCCGGTCAGGGCACCAGGAGGATCTTCCCGCGGACGTGCCCGTCCTCGCTCGCCCGGTGGGCGTCGACGACGTCCTCGAGGGCGAAGCGCGGCCCGAGCTCGACCGTGAAGCGGCCCTCGGCGAGCAGCCGGAGGGCGTGCGGGATCGCCTCGCGGCGGAGGGTCAGCTCCTCCGGGGTCAGCGGTACGGGGTTGCCGCCCGACCAGGCGCGGATGCCGAGCTCCGCCGCGCGCGCCCCCACGACGACGGTGCCCACGTGCTGCGGATCCCGGACCAGGGCGAGCGACGCGTCCACGGCCTCATCGGTGCCCGCGGCGTCCAGCACGCGGTCGACGCCGTCGGGAGCCGCCTCGAGCAGCCGGGCCAGCAGGCCCGGCCCGTAGGCCACCGGCTCTGCACCGAGCGCACGCAGCCGCTCGTGGTTCGCGGGGCTCGCGGTCGCGATCAGCCGGGCGCCCCGCTCCCGGGCGAACTGCACGGCGGCCTGCCCGACCGCTCCGGCCCCCGCGTGCACGAGGAAGGTCGAGCCCTCGGCGACGCCGAGCGAGACGACGGCCTGGTAGGCGGTGCCGATCGGGATGCCGAGCGCGGCCGCCTGCTCGAACGAGACGGTCGGGGGCTTCGCATCGAGGTTCTCGGGACGGACCACGACGGAGGTGCCGTACGTGCCGGAGGCGCCCTGCACGACGACCTCGTCCCCGACGCGCCGGCCGTCGACTCCGGCGCCGATCGCGGTCACCACTCCGGCCCCGTCCGAGCCGAGCCGGCGCGGCTCCGTGAGAAGCGGGCTCGGTCGGACACCCGAGCGGATCTTCCACTCGATCGGATTCACGCCCGCAGCCCGGATCCCGACCACGAGGCCGCCCACGGGAGCCTCGGGCTCGGGCACGTCGACGACCTCGAGCACCTCCGGTCCGCCGATCCGGCGGTACTGCACGATCCTCGCCACGTCGTCCTCCTCCGGGATCCGTCAGCCCAGCAGCCGGTCGCGCACCTCGCGGCGCAGCACCTTGCCGATCAGCGAGGTCGGCAGCTCGTCGACCGGGACGACGCGCTTGGGCACCTTGTAGGCGGTGAGGTGCACGCGGCAGAAGTCGCGCAGCGCCTCGGGGTCCACGGCCGCGCCCGCCCGCAGCACCACGGCGGCCGCGACGCTCTCGCCGCCGTCCGGGCGGGGCAGCCCGACCACGGCCGCGCGCGACACGTCGGGGTGCGACTCGAGGACGCCTTCGACCTCGGACGGCGACACGTTGAACCCGCCCGTGATGATCAGCTCCTTGGCGCGGTCGACGATCGTCACGAAGCCGTCCGCCGACACCGTCGCGATGTCGCCCGTGCGGAGCCAGCCGTCGGCCAGCAGCGTCTCGCCGGTCTCGCCGGGGCGCCTCCAGTAGCCCTGGAACACCTGGGGCCCGCGCAGCAGCAGCTCGCCCGATTCGCCGGGACCGCGGTCGACGGAGGGGTCGGCCGGGTCGACGAGGCGGATCTCGGTGCTCGGGAACGGCACGCCCACGGTGCCCGGCCGCCGAGTCGGCCCCACCGGGTTGCCGATCGCGACGGGCGAGCTCTCGGTCATGCCGTAGCCCTCGACGAGGAGCCCGCGGCTCGCGCGCTCCCAGCGGTCGACGGTCGCGACGGGGAGCCCCATCGCTCCGGAGATGGCGAAGCGGATGCCGCGCAGATCGAGCTCGCCGCGCTCGGACGCCCGCGCCAGTGCGTCGTACACGGGAGGCACTGCAGGCAGGAACGTGGGCGGCGAGGACTTCGCGGCCGCCTTCACGAGTCCCACGTCGAACGTCGGGAACAGCACGACCTTCGCCCCGATGCTGATCGCGAAGGTCAGGCAGAGCGTGAGTCCGTAGGCGTGGAAGAGGGGGAGGACCGCGTAGAACGTCTCGTCGCCCTCGCGGAGCCCCGGCACCCACGCCTGCCCCTGCATCGCGTTCGCGCGCAGATTCGCGTGCGAGAGGATCGCGCCCTTCGGCGTGCCGGTGGTACCGCTCGTGTACTGCAGCAGTGCGGTGTCGCCGAGGGAGGGACGGGGGTGCGAGCGCGAGAGCCGGCGGCCGCCGAGCAGGCGGGAGAACGGGAGGACCGAGCGCGAGCGGGGCCGCCCCGTCAGCTTCGCGCGAGCCGCGCGGACCTTGGGCAGCGGCAAGCGCAGCGCCAGGCGCTTCGCCAGCGGGAACGACTCCGTCAGGTCGACCGCGACGACGCGCTCGACGCCGACATCGGCGGGCATCGCCGCAACGGTGTCGGCGACCTTGTCCCAGACCACCGCGACGCGCGCGCCGTGGTCCTCGAACTGCCGACGCAGCTCCCGCGGCGTGTAGAGCGGGTTGTGCTCGACCACGATCGCGCCCAGCCGCAGAACCGCGTAGAACGCGATCACGTGCTCGGGGCAGTTGGGCAGCACGAGCGCGACGCGGTCGCCGGGGCGGACGCCCAGCCGGCGCAGCCCCTCCGCGGCCCGGGACACCTTCTCGCCGAGCTCGGCGTAGGTCGTGCCGGCACCGAAGAACTCGAGGGCCGTGCCGCGGCGGTAGCGGGCGACCGAGTCCTCGAGGAGGTCGACGAGGGTCTGGGTGGGCGGATCGATCTCGCTCGGGACGCCCTCCGCGTAGGAGGTCAGCCACGGCTTCGTCGCCAGGTACGGGGTTCCGGGAGTCACGGAGCCACTATCGGGCATCAGCCTCCGGGGTTGCTCCGAGCCCGGGGCGAGGGGGTGACGGCGGAGGCGGGCCTCCGCGCAGACTGGAGCGATGAGCGCAGCCATCGACCTCCTCCGCGACGCCTTCGACCGGGTGCACCAGAACGTGCACGCGGTCCTCGACGACATCACTCCCGAGCAGCTCGGCTTCCGCGCCGATGCGCAGGCCAACTCGCCCGCCTGGCTGATCTGGCACCTGACGCGCGTGCAGGACGACCACCTCGCGCCGCTCGCAGGTCACGAGCAGGTGTGGACAGCCGAGGACTTCCACGGCCGCTCCGCTCTGCCCTTCGAGCCGGGCGCGAGCGGGTACGGACAGGAGCCGTCCGAGGTGGCGGCGCTCGCCGCGGTTCCCGCGCACCTGCTCGCCGAGTACCACGACGCCGTGCACACGACGACGCTCGCCTACCTCGACACGCTCTCGGACGAGGACCTCGCCGAGGTCGTCGACCGCCAGTGGGACCCGCCGGTGACCCTCGGCGTCCGCCTGGTCTCGGTCGTCGACGACGACGCCCAGCACGTGGGCCAGGCCGCCTTCGCGAAGGGCCTGGCCGAGCGCGCCTGAGGCCCGGCCGACGGCGGCCGCACTCGCGATGCCGCTACCCTGGAGCCGGCACCGCCGCCCAGCGGCGGAGTCCGCGGAGCGAGGACCGCGCCACCGAGAGGACCACCACGTGACGTCGCCCGACACCACCACCGCCCCCGCCCCCCTGACGCGCAAGGGGCGCGACGTGCCCGCCGAGATCGCCCGCTCGTGGCTCCTCGTCAACGCCACGCGCACCGAGACCTTCGACGCCGCGCACGCGTCTCGCGCCGACCAGATCGTCCTCGACATCGAGGACGCGGTCGATCCCAAGGCGAAGCCCGCCGCCCGCGCCGATGTCGTCGAGTGGCTGAAGGGCGACAAGAAGGCGTGGGTCCGCATCAACGACCACTCCACGCCCTTCTGGTCGGACGACGTCGATGCGCTGAAGGGCCTGCCCGGCCTCGCCGGCGTCATGCTCGCCAAGACGGAGGCGGCGGAGCACGTCACCGAGACCTTCGACCGCCTCGGCGGCTCGACCCCGGTCCTCGCCCTCGTCGAATCGGCCCTCGGGATCGAGGAGGCGGTCTCCATCGCCCGCGCCCGCGGCTGCTTCCGGCTCGCGTTCGGCAGCGGCGACTACCGCCGCGACACCGGCACGAGCGCCGACGACCTGGCCATGGCCTACCCGCGCTCGCGCCTCGTCGTCGCCTCGCGCATCGGGGATCTGCCCGGCCCCATCGACGGTCCGACGGTCTCGAACAGCCACCCCGTGCTCCGCGAGCAGTCGGCTCTGACCGTGTCGCTCGGGCTCACCGGCAAGCTCTGCCTCGACACCGAGCAGCTCGCGGTCATCAACGAGGTCATCAGCCCCACCCCGTCCGACGTGGCGTGGGCGCGCGACTTCCTCGACGACTTCGAGGCGCGCGGGCGCGTGATCCGCGACGGCAGCGACCTGCCGCGCCTGGGCCGGGCCAAGAAGATCGACAAGCTCGCGACGGCGTTCGGAGTGAATCCGCTCTGATCGGCGGTCCGCGGCACGAGGACGAGGAGGCTCCCATGGGCGCGGTCAGCACCTTCCTGTGGTTCGACGACGCGGCGGGGGAGGCGGCGGAGTTCTACACGTCGCTCGTCCCGAACTCGCGGATCCTCGACAGCCGCGTGCTGCCCGAGGGGTCGCCGTCACCGGGAGCGCTGCTCTCGGTGGTGTTCGAGCTCGACGGGCAGCGGTTCCAGGCGATCAACGCGGGCCCGCGCTTCCCCTTCACCGAGGCGGTCTCGATCGTGGTGACCGTGGAGTCGCAGGCCGAGCTCGACCGGCTCTGGGACGCTCTCACGGCCGACGGCGGTCAGGAGAGCCGGTGCGGGTGGCTCCGGGACCGATGGGGGCTGTGGTGGCAGATCGTCCCATCCGTCCTCGGCGACCTCCTCGGCGGAGCCGACGCCGACGGCGCCTCCCGCGCCATGCAGGCGATGCTCGCGATGGACCGGCTCGACATCCACGCGCTCGAACAGGCGTATGCCGGCGCGTAGATCCGGGACGGCGCGCCGCTCCGTCTCGCTCCGGCGGGCCTACCTCCGCGACTACCGCTACGCCTACGGGTCGCGCTTCGCGCATCTGCGCGACGGCTGGGACGTCTCGCACTACTCCGACGGCGATCGCGCACCGGTGCTGCTGATCCCGGGCGTCTACGAGACGTGGCACTTCCTCCGGCCCGTCGCGGACCGGCTGAACGGCGCCGGCCATCCGATCCACGTGCTGCCGGCGCTCGGGCACAACACGCGTCCGATCGTCGCCTCGGCGGCCCTCGGGCAGCAGTACCTCCGCGAGCACGACCTGCGCGACGTGGTCGTCGTCGCGCACAGCAAGGGCGGGCTGATCGGCAAGCACATGATGGTGGTCGACGACCTGCAGGAGCGGCGCATCGACCGCATGATCGCGGTCTCGACGCCCTTCACCGGCTCACCACTCGCACGGATCGCACCCGCCCGCGCCCTGCGCGAGTTCGATCCGCACCGCCCGGTCATCCGGACCCTGCTCGCCGAGCGCGACGCCGATGCGCGCATCACGTCGATCTACGGCATGCGCGACCAGTACATCCCCGGCGGCAGCCGCCTGGTCGGCGCGCGCGAGAACATCGCGGTGTCGGTCGTCGGGCACTTCGCGCTGCTGTCGCACCCGAAGGTGCTCGACCTCATCGCGTCGAGGGTCGATCCGGAGTGACGGGGCCGGGGCGCCGAGGCGCGCCCGGCCGATCGCGGGTCAGCTCCAGGGCGTGAGCAGCACGAGCGGGATCTCGCGCTCGGTCTTCGTCTGGTACTCCGCGTAGTCCGGCCAGGCCGCGACGGAGCGCTCCCACCACACCGCGCGCTCGTCGCCCTCGAGGACGCGCGCCGTGTAGTCCTTCTTCACGGGCCCGTCCTGGAGCTCGACGTGCGGCTCCTTCAGCATGTTGCCGTACCAGACGGGGTGCTCGGGGGCGCCGCCCTTGGAGGCGACGACGACGTACTCGCCGTCGTGCTCGACCCGCATGAGCGCGGTCTTGCGCAGCTTCCCGCTGCGCGATCCGACGGTGGTGAGGACGATGATCGGCTTGCCGCGGAGGAGGTTGCCCTCCGCGCCTCCGCTCGATTCGTAGAGCTCGGCCTGCTCGCGGGCCCAGGCGGACGTGCTCGGTTCGTATTCTCCGGTGAGGGGCATGCTCCGATCGTAGCCACGGGTGCGCGATCGCTTCCGGACGTGCACGAGGATGGAGCGGTGCAGGCTCCCGACCAGATCGACCGCGCGCTGATCGCGCGCCTCCGCGACGACCTCCTCCGCGCCCGCTACGGCGTCGACGCCGTCCGCGAGCTGTGGGGGGAGGCGGCCGCCGAGGCCCTCCACCGCGGCGACCGCGTGCCCGCGCGCCGAGCGCTCGAGCGCCGCTCCGATTCATCGCCCGAGGAGCAGGCGCGCGCCGTCCTCGCGAGGCTCTTCCTGCTCGCCGATCCGGTGACGGCCGCGGAGGCCGGGGCGGCGTTCGCGTCGCTGGGACTCGAGGGAGCGATCGGCCTCGAGCTCGTCCGCGCGGAGGCCGGAGCGGTCGTCGTCGCCGCGCTGGATCTGCGGCCCTACGACCTCGTCGACCTGCACGGCGCCGCGTCCTGGTGGATCGCCTCCGATCTGGGCGAGCTGGCGCTGGGCCGCGCGCTGTCCGAGGACCACGTCCTCGGCGTCGGCGGCGCCAGTCTGACCCTGACCGGACTGATGATCCAGCGCCCGGTCGGCAGCGTCCTCGATCTCGGCACCGGCTGCGGCATCCAGGCGCTCCACGCGTCGCGGCACGCGGACCGGGTGGTGGCCACCGACATCTCGCACCGGGCGCTGGCGATCGCCGCCTTCAACGCCGAGCTGAACGGGATCGACTCGATCGAGTTCCGCCACGGCAGCCTGTACGAGCCGGTCGCCGGCGAGCGGTTCGATCACATCGTCACGAATCCGCCGTTCGTCATCACTCCGCGCAGTGCCGGCGTGCCGTCGTACGAGTACCGCGACGGCGGGCTCGAGGGCGACGAGATCGTGCGCCGCGTCGTGCTCGGCGCTGCCGAGCACCTGACTCCGGGCGGGGTCGCGCAGCTGCTCGGCAACTGGGAGTACCGCGCCACGGCCGACGCCTTCGACCGGGTGCGCGCATGGCTGGCCGATGCGAGGGCTCCTCTCGAGCAGGCGCTCGAACCCGGTCGTGCGGGACTGGACGCGTGGATCGACGGCTCCGCGTCGCCGCTCGACGTCTGGGTGGTCGAGCGCGAGCAGCAGGACCCGGCGGTCTACGCCGAGACGTGGATCCGCGACGGAGGGACCACCCGCGGTGCGGAGTTCGACGCGCTGGTCGACGCCTGGCTCGAGGACTTCGAGCACCGCGGAGTGACGGGGGTCGGGTTCGGCTACGTCACCCTGCGGCTGCCCGCCCGTCCGCGGCCCCCGCTGCGCCGCCTCGAGCGGGTGGACGGCGCCCTCTCGACGGCGGGCCTGGGCGGGCACCTTGCGCACTGCCTCGATGCGCTCGAGCGGCTCGCCGACCTCGACGACCGCGCGCTGACCGGGTTGTCGCTCGTCGTCGCGCGCGATGTGACGGAGGAGCGCCACTACTGGCCGGGCAACGACGACCCGACCGTGCTACGGCTGCGCCAGGGCGGCGGCTTCTCGCGCACCGAGGACGTCGATACGGCCCTCGCCGCGGTCGTCGGGGCCTGCGACGGCGAGCTCTCACTCGCGGCGATCATCGCCGCCGTGGCGTCGATCCTGCAGGTCGAGGAGGAGGCGGTCAGCGCGTCCGTGCTGCCGGGAGTGCGGGAGCTGATCGCGACCGGGATGCTCGTCCTGCCCTGACCACGGCCGCTTCCGTGCGGATGCTCAGAACAGCGTCGCGGAGGAGTCCTCGACGGCCGCCGCGGACGGGGCGGCAGCGGCCGCGGCGCTCGGCCAGCCGGGTCCGGCATCGACGGGCTGCCTGCGCTGGAACGCCGTCGCGGCGGCGCGGGCGCGGACGTCCGCGGCCTCGTTCATCCGGTGGTTCGCGTGGCCCTTGACCCACTCGAAGGTGACGGCGCGGCCCTGGAGGGCCTCGTCGAGGGCCTTGATGATCTCGACGTTCATCACCGGCTTGCCGTCGGCCTTGCGCCAGCCCTTCCGCTTCCAGCCGGGCAGCCACTCGGTACACGCCTTGATGGCGTACTGGCTGTCGCAGAGGATGTGCAGCGGCTCGTCCTCGTGCGCGGTGGAGCGCAGCAGCTCGAGCACCGCGGTCAGCTCGCCGATGTTGTTCGTGCCGTGCGACCAGCCGCCCGCGGCCCAGCGCGCGTCGTCGACGTACCAGGCCCAGCCCGCGGGGCCGGGATTGCCCAGGGCGGATCCGTCTGCGGCGGCGATGATGCTCACGTACTGCTCCTCGTGCGGTCAGTGCACCCGCGCGGGCGCCCTTCGAGGGTAGTCGCCCGGCGGACTCGCCTCGGGCGTGAGCGCGGACCTCCGTGAGCGCAGCCGTCGGCGAGCGCAAGCCGGTGCCGGATGTCGGCCCTCGCCGCCAGAGTGGACGCATGACCAGCATCCCCACCCTCACGCTCAACGACGGCACCTCGATCCCGCAGCTCGGCTTCGGCGTCTTCAAGGTCGACCCCGACGAGACCGAGCGCATCGTGTCCGAGGCGCTCGAGGCCGGCTACCGGCACATCGACACGGCCGCGATCTACGGCAACGAGGAGGGCGTCGGCCGCGCGATCGCCTCCTCCGGGCTCGCGCGCGACGAGCTCTACGTGACCACGAAGCTGTGGAACGGCGACCAGGGCCGCGACACCGCGCCGGGAGCCCTCGACCGCAGTCTCGAGAAGCTCGGCCTCGACTCCGTCGACCTCTACCTCATCCACTGGCCCAGCCCCGCGCAGGACCGCTACGTCGAGAGCTGGGAGGCGATGCAGGAGCTGCAGGCGGCCGGCCGCACCCGCTCGATCGGCGTCTCGAACTTCCTCGTGCCGCACCTGGAGCGCCTGCTCGCCGAGACCGAGGTGGTGCCCGCCGTCGACCAGATCGAGCTGCACCCGTACCACCAGCAGCCGACCGTGACGGCGTTCGGCGCGCAGCACGGCATCGCGACGGAGGCGTGGGGCCCGCTGGGGCAGGGCAAGTACCCGCTGCTGGAGCTGCCCGTGATCACCGGAGCCGCGGAGGCGCACGACGTGACTCCCGCACAGGTCGTGCTGCGCTGGCACCTCGACCGCGGGCACATCGTGTTCCCCAAGTCGTCGACGAGGGCGCGCATCGTCGAGAACATCGACGTCTTCGGCTTCGAGCTGACCGACGACGAGCGGGACGCCATCACGGCCCTCGAGCGGGCCGGCCGCGTGGGCGGCGACCCGAAAGAGGTCGCGTAGCACCGGGGCGGGAGGCCCCGTGCTGATCGAGTAGCCGCGGAGGGGCGTATCGAGATCCCCGTCCTCTCGGCGGTGGTGGGTCTCGAGACGCCGCTGCCGCGGCTGCTCGACCAGCGGGGGTACTCGCTGATCCAGTAGCCGCGGAGGGCCTCTTGAGATCGTCCGACCAGCAGGAGCGGCGTCAGCCCGCGCGCCCCGCGAGCGTGACCCGCGTCGCGTAGGGCATCCCGACGCGGTCGCCCGACAGCCCCTCCACCACTCCCGACACCGCGGCGAGCACCGCAGCCCGCTCCTCCTCCGGCAGGGCGATCACGTAGCTCCGCGAGGCGAACATGTCGAGCAGGGCGGCGCGCTCGAGCTCGAACGTCCAGTCGAACGCCGCGAAGGCCCGGCGCACCAGCGCAGGTCCCAGCGGCGGTTGCAGCGTCTCGAAACGCTCCGCGGGGGAGGAGCCGGCCACCTCGCCGAGGCGGCGCACCCACGGCACGCTCTCGTCGCGGATGTTCCAGACGAGAGCCGCGACTCCGCCCGGCACGAGCACCCGCGCGATCTCCTCGCTCGCCCGGACGGGATCGACCCAGTGCCAGGCCTGCGCGATCGTCACGAGCTCGACCGATGCGCTCTCGAGCGGGATCTCCTCCGCCGTGCCGGGCAGCGCGGTCACCGAGGGCAGCGACTCCACCAGCCGCCCGCGCATCGCGCCATCGGGCTCCACGGCGGTGACGTCGAGACCCCGCGCCACGAGGGACGCCGTGAACTTGCCGGTCCCCGCACCGAGGTCCAGCGCGCGCAGGCGATCGGAGGCGTCCGCCCCGGCGGCACGAGCGCGCTCCGGCAGGCGGGCGCCCGGCGCCCGGGCCGGCGCGTGCGCCACGATCCAGTCGACCGCGTCGTCCGGGTAGCCGGGCCGCCCGCGGTCGTAGGCGTCGACGGCACTGCCGAAGGAACGGGCGGGATCCTGCTGCGTCATGCCTCCGAGGCTACGAGGCCGCGGTGCAGAACGTCGATCGCGAAGCCGTACCCCGCGATGCCGGCCCCGACGATCACGGCGACCGCGATGTCCGAGAGGTAGGAGCGGTGCCGGAACTCCTCGCGGCGGTGCACGTTGCTGATGTGCACCTCGACCATCGGGAGCTCGGTCGCCAGCACGGCGTCGCGGATCGCGATCGAGGTGTGGGTGTAGGCGCCCGCGTTGAGGACCACTCCCGAGCAGGTGCCGCGCGCCGCGTGGAGGCGGTCGATGATCGCGCCCTCCGAGTTCGCCTGGAAGAACTCCACGTCGAGGCCCAGGGCGCCGGCGCGCTCGGTCGCGAGCGACTCGACGTCGGCGAGCGTCGCCGAGCCGTACAGCTCGGGCTCGCGCGTGCCGAGCAGATTCAGGTTCGGTCCGTTGACGACGAGGATCGGGAGGGTCACGCTCCGACCCTAGCGTCGAGGATCCTCACTCCACCGGAGCGAGCGCCGCGAGGTCCAGGGGGAGCGGAGGCAGCTCCGCGCGGAGGCGGATCAGCTCGAGGGCGTGGGCGTCCAGACGGCGGTCCTCGTCGGTCACCTGCTCGAGCCGCGGCACCGACTCCGCGGTGCCGTCCGGTCCCGGCACGACGAAGACGCTCATGCACTGGGTCGTCAGCTCGAGTTCACCGGTGCGGGGGTCGCCCGAGCGCACGTGGATCGCCAGGTGCATGCTCCGGCCGCCCGTGTGGATCAGCCGCGCCTCCACCTCCACGAGGTGACCGATGCGGACCGGGCGGTAGAAGTGGATGCCGCCGGAGTAGACCGCGACGGCGTCGCGCCCGCTCCAGCGCTGCGCGACCGTGTCGGCCGCCTCGTCGATCCAGCGCATGACGATGCCCCCGTGCGCGTTGCCGCCCCAGTTGACATCGCCGGGAGCCGCGAGGAAGCGGAAGACGATCCGCGGTCCGGTGCCCTCGTCGGTGTACCGCTGCTCCCGCATCACCTCGTGCAGCGCCCGCCGCCCGGCGATGCGGGCCGCGGCGCCCTCGGCGAGCGCGCCGTCCTCGATCGAGCGCGGCCGCCACTCCGGCACCGCGCGCGGCCGCTTCTCGCCGTCCACCGCCACGAAGATCAGGAGACAGTGCGTCGCGGGCTCGTAGAGGCCCGTGCGCGGATCCGCCTGGCCGACCCGGACGAGCACGTGCATGCTGCTGCGTCCCGTGTGGATCACCTGCGCGCTCGCCTCGATGAGGTTGCCCACGACGATCGGCCGCGTGAAGTGCACGTTGCCGACGTAGGCGGTGACGCAGTACCCGCCGCTCCAGCCGACGGCGCAGGCGTAGCCCGCCTTGTCGATCCACTCGAGCACGCGGCCGGCCTGGGCGCTGCGGCCGTCGGCGGTGGCGTCCTGCGGAGCGGCGAGGAAGCGGAGGGTGATGCGGTCGGTCATGTGCTCCAGTGTTCCTGCTCCGCGGCGATCCGCGGTTCTGAAGGACGTGGACCCGCGGAAGGGGGTGCGAGAAGGGGGATGCTCCTCCCGCGGGCCACAGGGTGCGCAGGCGCGGAGCCTGCGAGTCGGGTCAGACCGCGGGCTCCGCGGTGAGCTCTTGCGCGAGCAGCCGGAAGCGGAGCGCCGCCAGCTCGGCGGTGAGCTCGGCGGGGAGCCGGTCGCCGAACTTCGCGAAGAACTCCTCGGTCAGCGCGCACTCGTCCAGCCACGCCTCGACCGGCACGGCGAACAGCTCGCGCTTCACAGCGTCCGACAGGTTCAGCCCGTGCGTGTCGATCTGGACGGGCAGGTCGCCCAGAGGGCTGCGCCGCGCGTCGGCGGCCCCCTCGAGCCGGCGCACCAGCCACTGGATCACCCGGGCGTTCTCCCCGAAGCCCGGCCAGAGGAAGGAGCCGTCGGCACCCTTGCGGAACCAGTTCACCTGGAAGATCGCGGGCGCCTTCGCGCCGAGGTCCTCGCCGACCGCGAGCCAGTGCGCGAAGTAGTCGGCCATGTTGTACCCGCAGAAGGGGAGCATCGCGAACGGATCGCGGCGCAGCTCGCCGACGGTCCCCTCCGCCGCCGCGGTCTTCTCGGAGGCGATGGTCGCGCCGAGGAACACGCCGTGCTGCCAGGAGGTGGCCTGCGTCACGAGCGGCACGTTCGTGGCGCGGCGGCCGCCGAAGACGATCGCGTCCAGCGGCACGCCCTCGAAGGCGTCCCAGTCGTCCGACAGCGACGGGCACTGCAGCGCGGGCGCCGTGAAGCGGGCGTTCGGATGCGCGGCCGGCGTCGACGAGGCGGGCGTCCAGGGCTCGCCGCGCCAGTCGGTCAGGCGCTCGGGCACGTCGTCGGTGAGCCCCTCCCACCACACGTCGCCGTCCTCGCGCAGTGCGACGTTGGTGAAGATCGTGTTGCCCCAGAGGGTCTGCACAGCGTTGGGGTTCGAGGTCTGCCCGGTGCCGGGAGCCACGCCGAAGAACCCGGTCTCGGGGTTCATCGCCCAGAGCCGCCCGTCCTCGCCCTTCTTCATCCAGGTGATGTCGTCGCCGAGCGTCTCGACCCGCCAGCCGGGCAGGGCCGGCTGCATCATCGCCAGGTTCGTCTTGCCGCACGCGCTCGGGAACGCCGCCGCCACGTGGTAGCGACGGCCCTCGGGCGAGACGATGCGGATGAGGAGCATGTGCTCGGCGAGCCAGCCCTCCTCGCGGCCCATCGCCGACGCGATGCGCAGCGCGAAGCACTTCTTGGCGAGCAGCGCGTTGCCGCCGTAGCCGGAGCCGAACGACCAGATCTCGCGGGTCTCGGGGAACTGGGTGATGTACTTCGTCTCGTTGCAGGGCCAGGCGACGTCCTCGCGGGTCGTGCCGTCGGCGTCGCGC
The DNA here is from genome assembly GCF_003044275.1 of Rathayibacter caricis DSM 15933. Taxonomy (NCBI): domain Bacteria; kingdom Bacillati; phylum Actinomycetota; class Actinomycetes; order Micrococcales; family Microbacteriaceae; genus Rathayibacter; species Rathayibacter caricis. The sequence continues at coordinate 2,312,191 of NZ_PZPL01000001.1, forward strand.
AACGGGAAGCCGACCGAGTGCACGCCGCGCACGAAGGCGGTGTCCTCGGTGAAGGCGGCGAGCGGAGCGGCGCCGACGCGCGCCATGATCCGCATGTTGAGCACCGCGTAGGCGGAATCGGTGAGCTGCACGCCCAGCTGCGACAGCGGGCCGCCGACCGGGCCCATCGAGAACGGGACGACGTACATCGTGCGGCCGCGCATCGAGCCCGCGAAGTACGGAGCGATCTCGGCCTTCATCGACGACGCCTCGCGCCAGTTGTTGGTCGGGCCGGCATCGGCCTCGTCCGTGGTGCAGATGAAGGTGCGGTCCTCGACGCGGGCGACGTCGTCGGGATCGGTGCGCGCCAGGAACGATCCGGGGCGCCACTCCGCGTTCAGAGCGATCAGCTTGCCCTCCTCGACCATGCGACCGGTCAGCCGGTACCACTCCTCGGGGGAGCCGTCGGTCCACTCGACCGCGTCGGGCTCGAGGATCGCGGCCATCTCGCGCACCCACCTGCGCAGAGCGAGGGGAGCGGGGGGTACGACCGGCGCGGGCGCCGCCGTGGGCGCGGTCAGGGTGCTCGGCTCGAGCCGCACGGTGTTGGTGAAGATGGTCATGGTCGCTCCGCTTTCTCGTGTGTCGTCGTCGACGGGTGGGGAGTCGGCCTCGATCAGTCGTCTGCGTCGAGGGGCGTCGTGTAGCGCCTGGAGCCAGAATGGAGGAGGATCGGGGTGTCTTGACGGGGTCCGACCCGTCAAGAACGCCTCTTTTTCTTCGTACGTCACAACCAATCGCAGGAGCTCGACGTGACCGACCCCGCCACCGCCCCCACCGGGACCGACGCCGTGCTGCTCGGGCAGCGCGTCCGCCACTTCCGCACCCGCCGGGGCCTCACCCTCGGCCAGCTCGCGGAGCACGTGGGCGTCTCGGGGAGTCAGCTGTCGCTCATCGAGACCGGTCGCCGGGAGCCGAGGCTCTCCTTGATGCAGGGCCTGGCCACCGCGCTCGGAGTCGAGCTGGCCGCTCTGCTCTCGGACGAGCCGCCGAGCGAGCGCGCCGCGCTCGAGATCGAGCTCGCCCGCGTGCAGAAGGGCTCGCTCTACCGCTCACTGGGGCTGCCGGAGTTCAAGGTCAACAAGGGGCTCACGACGCCCTTCCTCCAGGCGTTCCTCGGCGTCTACCGCGAGCTGGCGCGCCGCAGGAACGAGGCGAGTGCCACGCCGGAGGAGGCGCGGCGCGCCAACACGGCGCAGCGGCTGCAGCTGCGCGACAGCAACGCCTACCTGCCCGAGATCGAGACGGTCGCCGGCGAGATGCTGCGGACCGTCGGGCACCGCGGGGGAGCGCTGACGCACAGCTCGGTCTCGCGCATGGCGCGGCACCTCGGCTTCGAGATCATCCACGTCGGCGATCTGCCGCACTCCGCCCGGTCGGTCATCGATCTGGCCAACGGCCGGATCTACCTCCCTCCCGCCTCGATCCCGGGCGGCCACGGGCTGCGCGCGCTGGCCCTCCAGGCCATGGCGCACCGGCTGCTCGGGCACGAGCGCCCGGTGACCTACGCCGACTTCCTCCGCCAGCGCCTCGAGATCAACTACTTCGCCGCCGCCTGCCTCATGCCGCTCGAGCCGGCGGTCGCGTTCCTGCAGGAGGCGAAGCGCGGCCGCGACATCTCCGTCGAGGACTTCCGCGACGGCTTCGGCGTCACCCACGAGGCGGCCGCCCTGCGCTTCACGAACCTCCTGACCTCGCACCTCGACATCCGGATGCACTTCCTCCGCGTCCTCGGCGACGGGTCGATCCAGAAGGCGTACGAGAACGACGATCTGCCCCTGCCGACGGATGTGACCGGCGCGGTCGAGGGGCAGGTGGTCTGCCGCTACTGGTCCGCCCGCTCCGCGTTCAGCCGCACCAACCGCACGACGGAGTACTACCAGTACGTCGACACCCCGGCCGGCACGTTCTGGTCGGCGTCGCAGACGGGCACGACGGCGACGGAGGAGTTCTCGATCACGGTCGGAGTCCCGTTCGCCGAGGCGCGCTTCTTCCGCGGTCGCGACACCGACCGCCGCGAGCAGTCCCGATGCCCCGACGAGTCGTGCTGCCGCCGCGCACCGGCGGATCTCGCCGCCCGCTGGGACGGCAACGCCTGGCCGAGCGCACGCCTGCACGCCCACGTGCTCGCCCCGCTGCCCTCCGGCACGTTCCCCGGCATCGACGACGCCGAGGTCTACGAGTTCCTCGACTCCCACGCCCGCGAGTCCTGACCCCTCCGCCGTCGCGCGCCGCGAGAAGCCGCGGCGGACTGACCGGAGTGGTCTCTCGCGGGCGCCGCCGGGCGTCAGTCCGCGATCAGCGCGCGCGCCGTGCCCTCGTCGAGGATCAGATCGGTGATCAGCCCGGCCGCCAGCGCCCCGCGCAGACCCGGGAGCTTCGACGCCCCCGACACCACGCAGATCCGGCGCGCCGCGCGGCGCACCGTGGAGAGGTCCGGGCCGCTTGCACGTTCGTTCATGGGGATGTCGTCCCACGTCCCGTCGGCGCGGTAGAACACCGTCGCCACGTCTCCCACGACGCCCGACGCGCTCAGCGAAGTGAAGTCGTCCGGCTCGAGGTAGCCGCCGATGTAGACCTTCGACGGCACCGCCGCGAACGGCGAGCCGAGGCCGAAGAGCGCCACGTCCATCCGCTGCTGCAGCTCGAGCACCCGCTTGGTCGACCGCTCGCGCCAGACCGCCTGCTTGGTCAGCGGATCGTCGAAGAACGCCTGCACCGGGAACTGCTGCACCTTCGCGGCGTACGCGTCCCCGAAGCGGCGGAGGATCTCGCTGGAGTAGTTGATGCCGGTCGTCTCGGTGTTGCCCGCGCCGTTCAGCTGCACGATCTGGGTGTTGTGGGTCTCCTTGGCGATGAGGTGGCGGCTGATCGCACTCATCGTCGAGCCCCACGCGATGCCGACGATCATGTTGGAGTCGATGAACTGGCCGAGGATCCGCGCCGCGGACAGCGCCACCCGTTCGAGTCGGTCGATCTCGCTGGTGTGGTCCGGCACCGGCACGATGTGCGCGGTGATGTCGAAGTGCGCGCGCACCTCCGCCGAGAGAGCGCTCGCGCGATCGAGCGGGGAGCGGATCTGGATGTCGACCAGCCCGGTCGCGCGGGCGTGCGAGAGCAGCCGCGAGACGGACGAGCGCGACGTGTGCAGCTCGTGCGCGATGGCGTCCATCGTCAGGTCCTGCATGTAGTAGAGCTGGGCGGCGCGGAGCGCGTCCCGCGTCTTGTCGGGGTGGGTCGCGTGCGTCGTCTCGTCGAGTTCGACGACCGGTCGGACAGGGGTCACTGATGCTCCTTGCACGTATTTCCACCCGTCTTGACCGGATGTGTTCCCGGGTCAAGGATGGCTGTATTCCTTCGCGAAATCAATCGTCCACCTCGGGTGCCGAGACTGATGCGGAGGCTGGTCGAAGAACCACTGGACGAATCACACACGACACGAAGGCGAGTACGAAGTGGCACAGTCTGTCGGAACTCCCGGAACCCCCGCGATCCGCGAGAGCGTCGCCGCCCTGCGGGACACCCCCCGAGCGACCGTCCTCGTGATCGGCGGTGGCATCAACGGCATCGGAACCTTCCGTGAGCTCGCGCTCAACGGGGTCGATGTCGCGCTCGTCGAGCGCGGCGACTATGTCTCGGGCGCCTCCAGCGCCTCGAGCCACATGATCCACGGTGGCATCCGCTACCTCGAGAACGGCGAGTTCCGCCTCGTCAACGAGGGCGTGCACGAGCGCAACGGCCTGCTGAAGATCGCGCCTCATTATGTGAAGCCGCTGCAGACCACCATCCCCATCTACTCCACCTTCTCGGGCATCCTCGCGGCCCCGCTGCGGTTCCTGACGCACAAGTCGGGCAAGCCGCAGGAGCGCGGCGCGCTGCTGATCAAGGTTGGCCTCACGCTGTACGACTTCTTCTCGCGCGACGGAGGCGTCGTCCCGCGCCACCAGTTCCACGGGCGCAAGCGCTCGCTGAACGAGCTGCCGAAGCTCGATCCGAAGATCAAGTACACCGCCACCTACTTCGACGCCTCCGTGCACGAGCCGGAGCGCCTCGCGCTGGACGTCCTCCGCGACGGGCTCGTCGGCGGAGCGAAGGCCCGTGCGGCGAACTACGTCGAGGCCGTCGGCACCTCCGAGGGCGGCGTCCTGCTGCGCGACCGCGAGACCGGCGAGGAGTTCGCCTTCCAGGCCGACGTCGTCGTCAACGTCTCCGGCCCCTGGACCGACTTCACCAACACCGCGCTGGGCACCACGACGAAGTTCATGGGCGGCACCAAGGGCTCGCACATCGTGCTCGACAACCCCGAGCTGGTCGAGGCCTGCGAGGGCCGCGAGATGTTCTTCGAGCACAGCGACGGCCGCATCGTCCTCATCTACCCGCTCAAGGGCCGCGTGATGGTCGGCACCACCGATATCGAGGCCGACCCGAACGAGCCGTCGGTGTGCACGGAGGAGGAGATCGACTACTTCTTCGACCTCGTGAACCACGTGTTCCCCTCCATCCCGGTGACCCGCGAGCAGATTGTCTTCAAGTTCTCCGGCATCCGCCCGCTGCCGCGTCACGACGACGAGGCTCCCGGCTTCGTCTCCCGCGACTACCGCATCGAGCCCTCGACGCTGCCCGGCGGGAAGACCCCGGTCCTCAGCCTCGTCGGCGGCAAGTGGACGACGTTCCGCGCCCTCTCCGAGCACCTCGCCAACGAGGTCTTCACCAAGATCGGAGTGACGCGCCGCGTCTCGACCGTGAAGACGGCCATCGGAGGCGGCAAGGGCTTCCCCCGAACCGACGCGTCCCGCGCGCAGTGGATCAGCCAGCACCGCTCCGGCCTGTCCTCGGCCCGCACCGGCCAGCTGCTCGAGCGCTACGGCACCCGGGCGAAGGAGGTCATCGAGGCCCTGGCCGACGGCCACGACGAGGCGCTCGACTTCGACAAGGACTTCACCACCGGTGAGATCCGCTACCTGGCACAGCGCGAGAGCGTCGTGCACCTCATCGACCTGGTCATGCGCCGCACCAACCACGCCTTCACCGGCGGACTCAGCCGCGAGCTCCTCGAGGAGCTGGCCGAGCACACCGGAGCCGTCCTGGGCTGGGACGACGCGAGGCGCGCCGAGGAGGTCGACGCGACCATCTCGCACCTGAAGAAGTACAACGGCGTCGATGTCGGAGGCACCTCGGTGCAGGCGCCGACGGCCGTCCCCGCGTCGTAAGCGGAGACAGGCGGAGCGAAGCGGAAGTCCCGGCACGAGCACGATCGCGCCGGGACTTCCTTGGTTTTACGCACGAACGTGCACGCGTCGCTCCTTGTCGGAGTGCCGGGGCGCGGATAACTTCACACACGTCGGGCATCGGTGCTCGACTCGGATGCGTGCGCGCGTCCGCTCGAATCGGAGGAAAAGGTCATCGTGGACAATCTCGGAGTGGTGTTCCTAGCGGAGCTGGTGGGGACGGCGTTGCTCGTCCTCCTGGGCTGCGGCGTCGTCGCCAACGTCGCGCTGGTGAAGAACAAGGGTTTCAACGGCGGGTTCCTGATGGTGAACATCGGATGGGGCTTCGCGGTCTTCTCCGGTGTGATCGTCTCGTACAACTCGGGCGCGCACCTCAACCCCGCGGTCACGCTCGGCCTCGTCGCGAGCGGCGCTGAGGAGTTCGGCTCCGGCGTCCCGGTCAACATCGTGTCGATCCTGTCGTACATCGCCGCGCAGCTGCTCGGTGCGATCCTCGGTGCCGTCTTCTGCTGGCTCGCGTACAAGCAGCACTTCGACGAGGAGCCCGACCCCGCCAACAAGCTCGGCGTCTTCTCGACCGGCCCGGCGATCCGCTCCTACGGCTGGAACTTCGTCACCGAGGTCATCGGCACCTTCGTGCTCGTCTTCGTCGTCATCGGATTCGGCGGCGGTCGTCAGGGCGACGGCGGACTCGCCGCGCTCGGCGCGCTGCCCGTCGCGATCCTGGTGATCGCGATCGGCGCCTCGCTCGGCGGCCCGACCGGCTACGCCATCAACCCGGCCCGTGACCTCGGCCCCCGCATCGCCCACGCGCTGCTCCCGATCAAGGGCAAGGGCTCGAGCGACTGGTCCTACTCGTGGGTGCCGATCGCCGGCCCGATCGTCGGTGGACTGCTCGCCGGCTGGTCCTCGCTGGTCCTGCTCCCCATCCTCTGACGCGCTCCGCGCCGCTTCCTCCCACACTCGTTACGAAGGAGTACTTGCACATGGCTGACTACGTCATCGCGATCGACCAGGGGACGACGTCGTCCCGCGCGATCATCTTCGACAAGAAGGGCTCGATCGTCTCCACCGGTCAGAAGGAGCACGAGCAGATCTTCCCCCGCGCGGGCTGGGTCGAGCACGACCCGATCGAGATCTGGAACAACGTCCGCGAGGTCATCGGCCAGGCGCTCTCCCGCGCCGACCTGACCCGCCACGACATCGCCTCGGTCGGCATCACCAACCAGCGCGAGACCGCGGTCGTCTGGGACAAGACCACCGGCAAGCCCGTCTACAACGCGATCGTGTGGCAGGACACCCGCACGCAGTCGATCGTCGACCGCCTCGCGGGCGACGAGGGAGCGGACCGCTTCAAGTCGATCGTCGGCCTCCCGCTCGCGACCTACTTCTCGGGCACCAAGATCGTCTGGATCCTCGAGAACGTCGAGGGTGCGCGCGAGAAGGCCGAGGCCGGCGACCTGATCTTCGGCACGACCGACACCTGGGTCCTCTGGAACCTGACCGGCGGCATCGACGGCGGCGTGCACAAGACCGACGTGACCAACGCGTCGCGCACGCTGTTCCTCGACCTCGAGACCCTCGAGTGGCGCGACGACATCCTCGAGGCGTTCGGCGTCCCGAAGTCGATGCTCCCCGAGGTCTGCTCCTCCTCCGAGGTGTACGGCCACGTCGAGTCCTCGTCGCTGCTGCGCGAGGTGCCCATCGCGGGCATCCTGGGCGACCAGCAGGCCGCGACCTTCGGCCAGGCGGCGTTCGATCCGGGCGAGGCGAAGAACACCTACGGCACCGGCAACTTCCTCATCTTCAACACCGGCACCGAGATCGTCCACTCCAAGAACGGCCTCCTCACCACCATCGGCTACAAGCTCGGCGACGGTGAGGTGCACTACGCACTCGAGGGCTCGATCGCGGTCTCCGGCTCTCTCATCCAGTGGCTGCGCGACAACCTGGGCCTCATCGGCTCGGCGCCGGAGGTCGAGGCACTCGCCGCGACCGTCGAGGACAACGGCGGCGCCTACTTCGTGCCGGCGTTCTCGGGACTCTTCGCTCCGTACTGGCGGTCGGATGCGCGCGGTGCGCTCGTCGGCCTGACCCGTTACGTGAACAAGGGCCACATCGCCCGCGCCGCGCTCGAGGCGACCGCGTTCCAGACCCGCGAGGTGCTGGACGCCGTCAACGCCGACTCCGGTGTGCCCCTGCAGGAGCTCAAGGTCGACGGCGGCATGATCGCCAACAACCTGCTCATGCAGTTCCAGGCCGACATCCTCGGCGTCCCGGTCGTCCGCCCGGTCGTCGCCGAGACCACCGCGCTCGGAGCCGCGTACGCCGCGGGCCTCGCCGTCGGCTTCTGGGAGAACCTCGACGACCTGCGCCAGAACTGGCAGGAGGACTCTCGCTGGACCCCCTCCATGGACCAGGACGAGGCCGCCCGCCAGTACCGCCTCTGGAAGAAGGCCGTCACCAAGACCTTCGACTGGGTCGACGAGGACGTGTCGTAATCGATTCCACGGTGGTCCCCGCCCGCCGTGGCGCAGTCGGCTCTCGCGCGCGGTCGCGATGTGAAGAGCGTCTTGCGTCCGGCTACGTCGGAACGCTCGCACGCGTTCCGCCGGTTCGCCTCGTGTAGCGCGGCGATCGAGAACGCCGGCCTCAGGATCGGCGAAGCGCCTCGGCGCGGCCTTCGGGTCGCGCCGGGGCGCTTCCTCGTTCCCCGATGGCTCAGCCGCAATCTGCTGGTCGAGTAGCCGCGCAGCGGCGTATCGAGACCCGCCCGCCAGCGCCGCCGCCTCTGCTGGTCGAGTAGCCGCGCAGCGGCGTATCGACACCCCGCCTCGCCGAGGCTGCCCCGGCTCAGATCCCGAGCAGCGTCGGCAGCTCGTCGAGGGATCCGATCCGCCGCACGCCCAGGTCGACGGCGTCGGCGGGCAGCCCGCGGCCGTGCTCCGGACCGCCCACCCGGTCGAGCCAGACGCCGCGGAGTCCCGCTCGCGCTGCGCCGATCGCGTCGGTGCCGAGGCGGTCGCCGACGTAGAGCGCATCGGACGGAGCCACTCCGAACCGCTCGCAGGCGACCTGGAAGATCCGCGCATCCGGCTTCGTCACGCCGACCTCGCCGGACGCGATCAGGTGCTCGACGCGCTCCGACAGCGCGATCGCGTCCATCTTGCGCGTCTGGAACTCGAGGTCGCCGTTCGTGATCACTCCGATCCGGACGCCCGCCGCGTCGAGCCGGTCGAGGGCGGGCAGAGCGTCGTCGTGCAGCGTCCACGCGGCCACGTACCGCTCGAGGTAGGCGGCGAACCACTCGCTCGCCTCCTCCGGCGACAGCTCGACGCCCGCGTCGGCTGCGAAGGCCGTCGCACGGGCGCGCCGCTGCCCCTCGTAGTCGAGCTCGCCCGCCAGGTAGCGGTGGTAGTGCTCCTCCTCGAGTTCGTACCAGCGGCGCTGGATCTCGACCGCCTCGCCGGAGTACACGTCGCCGAGCGCCGCCGCGTGCGCGACGATCCCCTCGCGGACCGCCCGGGCGTGCTGGAAGAGGGTGTCGTCGAGGTCGAAGAGCGCGAGCCGCAGCACGGCTCAGCGGGTGCGGCGGAGGAAGCCGATGCGGTCGTAGACGGTCGCGAGCGTCTTCTCCGCGGTCTCGGAGGCGCGGTCGGCCGCACGGGACAGCACGCGGTCGAGCTCGGCCGGGTCGGCCAGCAGCTCGGCCGTCCGGGCGCGGATCGGGTCGAACGTCGCGGCGACGACCTCGACGAGACCCTTCTTCAGGTCGCCGTAGCCGCGGCCCGCGTACTCCTGCTCCAGCGACTCGACCGTGCGGTCGGCCAGAACGGAGTAGATCGTGAGCAGGTTCGAGACGCCGGGCTTGGCGGCGCGGTCGAACCGCACCTCCGACTCCGTGTCGGTGACGGCGCGCATGATCTTCTTCGCGGTCGCCTTCGGTTCGTCGAGCACGCTCAACAGGCCCGCGTCCGACTCCGCCGACTTCGACATCTTGGCGCCGGGGTTCTGCAGGTCGTAGATCTTCGCCGTCTCGCGGGCGATGTGCGGCTCCGGGATCGCGAAGGTCTCGCCGAAGCGCGTGTTGAAGCGCCCCGCGAGGTCGCGGGTGAGCTCGAGGTGCTGGCGCTGGTCCTCGCCGACGGGCACGGCGTCGGTCTGGTAGAGCAGGATGTCGGCCGCCATGAGGATCGGGTAGGTGAAGAGGCCGACCGAGGCGGCCTCGGTGCCCTGCTTCGCCGACTTGTCCTTGAACTGCGTCATGCGGCTCGCCTCGCCGAAGCCGGTCACCGTGTTCAAGATCCATGCCAGCTCGGCGTGCGCGGGCACGTGCGACTGGATGAACAGGGTCGAGCGCTCGGGGTCGATGCCGGCCGCGATGTACTGCGCAGCGGTCGCGCGCGTGCGCTCGCGCAGCTCGGCCGGATCCTGCGGGACGGTGATCGCGTGGAGGTCGACGACGCAGAAGTAGGCGTCGAAGTCCTCCTGCATGGCGACCCACTGCGTGAGCGCGCCGATGTAGTTGCCGAGGTGCAGCGAGCCCGAGGAGGGCTGCATGCCCGAGAAGATGACGGGCTTCGCGCCCGGAGCGGTGGGGGTCATGGTGAGGCCTCAGTTGCGGTGCGGTGGCGCGGTGATCGCGCGGGGGAGTGATGGAGGGTCAGAGCTCGTAGTCGACGACGACCGGGGCGTGGTCGGACCAGCGGGTGTCCCAGCTGTCGGCGCGGTCGATCTCGTAGCTGCGCGCGAGCGCGGCGAGCTCAGGGGTCGCGAGCTGGTAGTCGATGCGCCAGCCGGTGTCGGTGTCGAAGGCCTGGCCGCGCTGCGACCACCAGGTGTAGGGCCCGGGGACCTCGCCCGCGAAGCGGCGGCCGAGGTCGATCCAGCCCAGGCCGGCTCCGGCGTTGTAGCCGTCCTCGCCCTCGGCGCCGAGGAAGCGGTCGAAGTAGGCGCGCTCCTCGGGGAGGAAGCCGGCCTTCTTGACGTTGCCCTTCCAGTTCTTGATGTCGAGGGTGCGGTGGCCGACGTTGAGGTCGCCCATCACGACGGCGAGCGGGCTATGGGCCTGCAGCTGGGGGAGTCGCTCGGTCATCGCATCGAGGAACTTCACCTTCTCGTCCTGCTTGGGAGTGCCGACGCCGCCCGAGTGCACGTAGGTCGAGACGACGGTGATCGTGCGGTCGCCGACCTCGTAGTCGGCCTCGAGCCAGCGCCCGGCGGAGTCGAAGTCGTCCGCTCCGAGCGCGACCCGGTGGATCGTGGCCCGGTTGCGGGAGGCGAGCGCCACTCCGGCGCGGCCCTTCGCGGTCGCCTCGTCGTGCAGAACATCCCACTCGTCGCCGAGCAGCCCGGTGAGATCGTCGGTGGAGGCGCGGACCTCCTGCAGGGCGAGGATGTCGACGTCGCGCGCGGCGAGCCACTCGCCCATGCCCTTGCGGAAGGCGGCGCGCACCCCGTTGACGTTGACGGAGGCGATGCGGAGGAGCTTCTTGGTCACCGGAGCAGTCTATTCTCGGCCGCCGACACGGCCTTCCCGGGCACGCGTCTCTTCACGCTGCGCAGACCGTCAGCCAGGAGGGCTGCTCAGCCACGACGGCGGCTGAGCACGCCTCTCCGCTCAGGTTCTGCCCCCGACCCCTGCTGGCGGGGCCGTCCTCGGCGCACGCGGTGTCCTCACCTCCGCGCGGGGCTCGGCAGCACAACCTCAGCTGTGACAGGGGTGAAACCGCTGACAGCCGAGACACCCCTTTCAGAGCTGACGTTGCGCGTGGCGCAACCGCCGCCGTCCGTCGAGGAGGCCCCCGGCGAACAGCGTGCGGCCGATTCGCCTTAGCCGTCCGCCACCCGCTCTCGCTAACGCATCCCCGTCGGGAAGCCACCCGTTCCGCGGCGGGCGGGGACCGCCGCGGAAATGAGAACGACCCCCGTCCTGCACCACCTTCCCTCGGAGAAGAAGAAGGCGGCGCAGGCGGGGGCCGTCGGTGGGACCGCTCAGGACGGTCGTTCGGGGGTCGGCGCAGTTCAGACCGCGGCGACGGGGCGGGCCGTCACGGGCTCGGGCACCTCGGCGACCACGGGGGTGCGCTTGATGCTCTTGGCGATGATCACGGCGATCGCGGTCACGACCATGCCGACGAGGATCGCCACCAGGTAGAGCAGCGGCTGCCCGACCAGTCCGGTGACCCAGACGCCGCCGTGCGGGGCGCGCAGCGTCGAGCCGAACAGGGCGACGAGCGCGCCGGTGACGGCCGAGCCGATCATCGCGGAGGGGATCACGCGCAGCGGGTCGACCGCGGCGAACGGGATGGCCCCCTCCGAGATGAAGGACGCGCCGAGCAGGTAGGCGGCCTTGCCGTTCTGGCGCTCGGCGTCGGTGAAGAGGCGCTTGCGCAGCGTCGTCGCCAGGGCGAGACCCAGCGGCGGCGTCATGCCGGCAGCCATGACGATCGCCATCACCTTGAACTGCACCGAGTTCGGGTCGCCGTCGGCGGGGACGGAGGCGAGACCTGTGGTCGCGAAGGCGTAGGCCACCTTGTTGACCGGGCCGCCCATGTCGAACGCCATCATCAGGCCGAGGATGATGCCCAGCACGATCAGGTTGCCGCCGGTGAGTCCGGAGAGCCAGGACGAGAGTCCCTCGCTCAGCGCGCGCAGCGGCGCTCCGAGGACGACGAACATCAGGAAGCCGGTGATGAACGTCGCGATCAGGGGGATGATCACGACGGGCATCAGCGACTTGAAGGCCGCGGGCAGCTTGATCCGCGAGATGTACAGCGCCGCGTATCCGGCGATGAAGCCCGAGGCGAGTCCGCCGAGGAAGCCGGCTCCGACGGTCACGGCGACCGCGCCGCCGAGGAAGCCGGGGGCGATGCCGGGGCGGTCGGCGATGCCGAAGGCGATGAAGCCGGACAGCACGGGCACGAGGAACGCGAAGGTCGCTCCTCCGATCAGGAACATGACTCCGGCCCAGTCGGTGATGTTCACCGGGTTGAAGCCGTTGTCGATGATCTGCTGCGGAGTGAAGCTGACGATCTGGTACCCGCCGAACAGGAACGACAGGGCGATCAGCAGACCGCCGGCCGCGACGAACGGGATCATGTACGACACGCCGGTCATCAGGTTCTGGCGGATGCGCGTGCCGACGCCGACCTTCTTGGGGGCGGCGGCGGGAGCGGCGGAGGCCTGCGCGCGGGCAGGGGCGTCGGCGGGCTTCGCGCTGCGCAGGGCGAGTGCGCGGTCGAGCACCTCGTCCGGCTTGGCGAGCGCCTCGGCGACTCCGACCTGGAGGATCGGCTTGCCGGCGAAGCGGTCCTTGCCGCGGACCTCGAGGTCGGCGGCGAGGATGACGACGTCCGCGGCGGCGATGTCGCCCGCGGTCATCTCCTCGGAGCCGGCGGCGCCCTGGGTCTCGACGTGGATCGGGTAGCCGCGCTTCTTCGCGGCCTGCTCGAGCGCCTCGGCGGCCATGTAGGTGTGCGCGATGCCCGCGATGCAGCTCGTGACGGCCACGAAACGGGGGGCGTCGGAGGAGGTCGAATCAACGGCGGGCGGTGCGGCCTGGGCGGTGGCGACGGCGCGGTCGATGACCTCCGAGGCCTTCGCGAGCGCCTCCGAGGTGCCGACCTCGAGGGTCGGCTTCCCGGCGAAGCGCTCCTTGCCGCGGACCTCGAGGTCGGCGGCGAGGATGACGACGTCGGCGTCGGCGATGGTCTGGTCCGACATCGGGTCGGAGCCGGCAGCGCCCTGGGTCTCGACCTGGATCTCGTACCCCTTCTTCTTCGCGGCCTGCTCCAGGGCTTCGGCGGCCATGTAGGTGTGCGCGATACCGGCGATGCAGCTGGTGACGGCGACGATCCTCATGAGACGACGACCTCTCGGGCGATGATGTCGGCGACCTCCTGGCCGCTGGACGCGGCGCGGAGGGACCCGGTGAAGGACTCGTGGATCAGCTTGCGGGCGAGCTGGGCGAGGATCTTGAGGTGCGCCTGGTCGGCTCCGTCGGGGGCGGCGATCAGGAAGATCAGGTCGGCCGGTCCGTCGGGAGCGCCGAAGTCGACGCCCTGCTTCGCGATGCCGACGGCGACGCTGGGGGCGACGACGTGGGAGGAGCGGGCGTGGGGGATCCCGATGCCGCCGGGCATGCCGGTGGCCATCTGCGCCTCGCGGTCGCGGACGTCGGCGAGGAACCCGTCGAGGTCGGTGACGCGGCCCGCGTCGGCCAGCGTCTTCGCCAGCTGCGCGGTGGCCTCGTCCTTGGTGGCGGCGGTCAGGTCGACGATGACGGTCGAGGCCTCGGTGAGTGCAGTCATGCGCTCAGTTCTCCAATCGGGAGGTGGGGGTCGGGGGACGCGACGACGGTGACGTCGTCGAGTCGGAGGGAGTCGGGCCCCGGGGCTTCGCTGCCCGGGAGCCGGACGGCGGCGGTGCCCCACGCGACTGCTGTCGCGAGGCGCTCCGCCTCCGTGGCGTCGGTGGCCGAGAGGTAGCCCGCGAGGGTGCTGTCCCCGGCGCCGACGGTGCTGAGGGGCACGACGGCGGGGGCGCCCGCCCACCACGACGCGTCGGCCGTGACGAGGAGGGCGCCGTGCTCTCCGAGGCTCACGAGCGCTCGCGCGTCCGGGAGGCGGAGGAGTTCGCGTGCTCCGGCGACGACGTCTCCGACCGTCGGGAGCGAGCGGCCGAGGAGCTCCTCGAGCTCCTCGAGGTTGGGCTTCACCAGGGTCGCCGTGCCGGCCGCGATGATCGCGGTGAGCGGGGCTCCGGAGGTGTCGACGGCGAGCGGGACGCCGAAGTGCAGGGCGAGTCGGCCGAGCGACGCGTAGAAGTCGTCGCCGAGTCCCGGAGGGACGCTGCCGCACGCGACGAGCCAGCGCGGTGCGGCGACGACGTGGTCGCAGATGAGCTCCGAGAGCGCCTTCGCCTCTTCGGGGCTGATCGCCGGGCCGGGCTCGTTGATCTTGGTGGTGCGCCCCGAGGCGTCGTCGACGACGGTGATGTTGGTGCGGATCGGCTGCGCGATCGCGACGCTCGCGGACCGGACGCCCGCCGCCTCGAGCATCGACGAGAGGTCGAGCCCGGTCGAGGCGTCGGCGGGGTAGACAGCCGTGGCCTCGATTCCGTTGCGGGCGAGGGCGCGGGCGACGTTGACGCCCTTCCCCGCCGGGTCGCGGCGCACGCCGTGCGCCCGGTTGACCTCGCCGATCGCGAAGCCGCTGGTCGAGAGGGTGACGTCGATGCTCGGGTTGGCGGTGACGGTGACGATCATGCGCGGACCACCTCGGGGCCGGCGGACTCGACGTCGTCGACGGTCTCGTCGTCGAGGCCGCTGTCCGTGATGACGGTGTCGATCGCGGACAGCGGAGCGACGTGCCCGAAGTCCTGCCGGCCGAACTTGGAGTGGTCGGCGAGGACGACGACCCGGCGCGCCGAGGCGATGAGCGCCGACTTGACCACGGCCTCGTCGAGATCGGGGGTGGTCAGGCCCCGCTCGCGGCTGATGCCGTTGGTGCCGATGAAGGCGACGTCCACCGAGACGGAGGCGATCGCCTGGGCGGCCCACGGGCCGACGGCGGCCTGCGTCACTCCGCGGAGGTGACCGCCGAGCAGGTGCAGATCGATGTTGGGCCGGCCGACGAGCGCCATCGCGACGGGGAGGGAGTGGGTGACGACCGTCAGCCGGCGGTCCAGGGGGAGCAGCTCCGCGAGGCGGACGGTGGTGGTGCCCGCGTCGATGGCGAGCGACCCGCCGTCGGGCACTTCGGCGAGGGCTGCGGTGGCGATGCGGTCCTTCTCGGCGGCGAGGTGTCCCTCGCGGGCGGCGACCTCGGGCTCGATGCCCAGTCGCTCGACCGGGATCGCGCCGCCGTGCGCCCGGCGCAGCAGGCCGCGGCGCTCGAGGCTCGTGAGGTCGCGGCGGATCGTCTCGGGCGTGACCGCGAGCGAGAGCGCGAGATCGCGGACCTCGACCCGCCCGTCGGTGCGGGCACGGTCCAGGATCGCCTGGTGGCGCTCCGGTGCGTACATGTCGACTCCGTCGTCTCGATCCAGTGGTGCTCGCGCTCCGCGGGGCGGATCTGCGTTTACATCTTTTTAGACCCGTTTGCCCATGAAGTCAACAGAAACAAACATGTCCGACAAGCGTGGAGCAGCGCGCCCGCGGAGTGGAGCGGTCCTCGGATGCGCGGGTCAGGCCGAGAGCTCGGCGAGCTCCTCGTCGAGGCGCTCCAGGCTCTTCTCGATCCGCCGCCGCTTGAGCAGGGAGGCGTCGGCGAGGGCGGTCGTGAGACGCTGCCGCTCCACCTCTGCGAGCGTGCGGCGTGCGGCCCGCAGCTGCTCCTCCTGCTCCTTCTCGCGCTCCTCCGGGGTGAGCTTGCGAGCCGAGATGCCGGCGTCGCTCATCCCGACCGAGATCCACGAGGCGACGATCAGGATGACCTGGCAGACGAGGTTGAACCAGATCAGCAGACCGATGAGGACCGCGAAGGACGCGAGCAGCGGGTTCCGCGACGCGCCGCCGAGCAGCTGGGTCCCGAGGATCTTCAGAGCGCCGAGGGCGACGCCGCCCATCAGCGCTCCGACCCACAGGTTCTTCCACGGGATCGGGATGCCCGACAGGATCCGGAACGATCCGGCGAGGGTCGCGGTGTCGAGCGCGAGCATGATCAGGAGGCCGACCGCACCACCGGTGATGCGTCCGAGCTCCGAGTCGCTGCCGATCCCGAGGAAGTCGAAGGCGACGTCGACGAACGTGGTCGAGAACACCGACAGGCCCGCGGAGACGAGCAGCACGACTCCGAAGACGAGCGCGAGTCCGGCGTCCTTGAGCTTGAGCAGGACGAACAGCGTCGTCGGACCGGGCAGCGTGAAGAGGATCCGGACGGCCTGCCGGAGGCTCCCGAGGAAGTTCAGGGCCGTCCAGAGCAGGACCGCGGCGGCGATGACTCCGGTCCAGCCCAGGATCGACTGGTCCAGCAGCGTGTCGACGGAGACCAGGGAGCCCTTGCCGCCGATCAGTCCGGGGATCGAGCGCTGCACGAGCTCGATCAGCGAATCGCGCAGCACGGTGTCCCCGCGGACCCAGAAGCCGAACACCGCGAAGAACACGAACAGCGCCCCGAAGACGGCGAACAGCGCCTGGAACGCCAGTCCCGAGGCGAAGAGCGGGCCGCCGGTCTCGGAGTAGTGCAGGAAGACGCGGAGCGGTCGCGTGCGCAGCACCCGCTCGATCAGCGCCGGGATGCCGCGCGGAGTGTCTGTCGCCGCCTCCGTCATGACTCCAAGGGTAGGGCCGCCGCCCGAGTCGGCTGTCACCCGAGCGGGGAGGGGGCCGGGGAACGACGAACGGCCCGCCGGATCAGGGATCCGACGGGCCGTTCAAGGGCTGCGATCAGGCGCGGCCGCGGATGACAGCCTGCTTGACCTCTGCGATCGCCTGCGTGATCTGGATGCCGCGGGGGCACGCCTCGGTGCAGTTGAAGGTCGTGCGGCAGCGCCACACGCCCTCCTTGTCGTTGAGGATGTCGAGACGGGCTCCGCCCGCGTCGTCGCGCGAGTCGAAGATGAAGCGGTGCGCGTTCACGATCGCGGCCGGGCCGAAGTACTGCCCGTCGGTCCAGAACACGGGGCACGACGAGGTGCACGCGGCGCAGAGGATGCACTTCGTGGTGTCGTCGAAGCGGGCGCGGTCGGCGACCGACTGCACGCGCTCCTTGCCCTTGGGCGCCGGGGTGTTGGCGATCAGGAACGGCTGCACCTCGCGGAACGAGGCGAAGAACGGCTCCATGTCGACGACGAGGTCCTTCTCGAGGGGCAGGCCCTTGATCGCCTCGATGTAGATCGGCTGCGAGATGTCGAGATCCTTGATCAGCGTCTTGCAGGCCAGGCGGTTGCGCCCGTTGATGCGCATCGCGTCCGAGCCGCAGATGCCGTGCGCGCAGGAACGGCGGAAGGTCAGCGACCCGTCCTGGTCCCACTTGATGCGGTGCAGGGCGTCGAGGACACGGTCGGTCGAGTACATCTCGACGTCGAAGTCCTGCCAGCGCGGCTCGGCGTCCACCTCGGGGTCGAAGCGGCGGATGATGAACGTGACGGTGAACGCCTCCGGGGCGGCGGGGGCCGCGGGGGGCTGCTCGAGGGTAGCGGTCGACATGGCTAGTACTTCCTCTCCATCGGCTGGTACCGGGTGATCACGACGGGCTTCCAGTCGAGCCGGATGTGGTCACCGGCATCGGAGGAGTGGGCGTCACCGGAGAGGTACGCCATCGTGTGCTGCATGTAGTTGTCGTCGTCGCGCTTGGGGAAGTCGTCGCGCATGTGACCGCCACGGCTCTCCTTGCGGTTGCGCGCCGAGAACACGACGACCTCGGCGAGGTCGAGGAGGAAGCCGAGCTCGACGGCCTCCAGGAGATCGGTGTTGAAGCGCTTGCCCTTGTCCTGCACCGAGATGTTGCGGAACCGGTCGCGCAGGCGCTGGATCGTGCCGGTGACCTGCTCGAGCGACTCGTCGGTGCGGAACACCTGGGCGTTCTTGTCCATCTCGTCCTGCAGCTCCTTGCGGATCGAGGCGATCCGCTCGGTGCCGGTCGCGTCGCGGAGCGAGGCGAGCATGTCGCGGATCGCTCCGGCCGGGTCGGCGGGCAGGGGAGTGAACTCGACGGTCTTGGCGTAGTCGGCCGCGTTGTTGCCGCTGCGCTTGCCGAAGACGTTGATGTCGAGGAGCGAGTTGGTGCCGAGGCGGTTGGAGCCGTGCACCGACACGCAGGCGCACTCGCCGGCCGCGTACAGGCCCGGCACGACGGTGGTGTTGTCCGAGAGGACCTCGGCCTTCACGTTCGTCGGGATGCCGCCCATCGCGTAGTGCGCGGTCGGCATGACCGGCACCGGCTCGACGACCGGGTCGACACCGAGGTAGGTGCGCGCGAACTCGGTGATGTCCGGGAGCTTCGTCTCGAGGACCTCGGCGCCCAGATGCGTGCAGTCCAGCAGCACGTAGTCCTTGTGCGGACCGGCGCCGCGGCCCTCCGCGACCTCCTGGACCATGCAGCGGGCGACGATGTCGCGGGGCGCGAGGTCCTTGATGGTCGGGGCGTAGCGCTCCATGAAGCGCTCGCCCGAGGCGTTGCGAAGGATCGCACCCTCTCCTCGCGCTCCCTCGGTGAGGAGGATGCCGAGGCCCGCGAGGCCGGTCGGGTGGAACTGGAAGAACTCCATGTCCTCGAGCGGCAGGCCCTTGCGCCAGATGATGCCGACTCCGTCGCCGGTCAGCGTGTGCGCGTTCGAAGTGGTCTTGTAGATCTTGCCGAAGCCGCCGGTCGCGAAGATGATCGCCTTCGCCTGGAACACGTGCAGCTCGCCGGTCGCGAGTTCGTACGCCACGACTCCGGACGGCTTGTCGACGCCGTCGACCTTCGTCATCACGAGGTCGAGCACGTAGAACTCGTTGTAGAAGTTGATGCCGAGGCGGACGCAGTTCTGGAACAGCGTCTGCAGGATCATGTGGCCGGTGCGGTCGGCCGCGTAGCAGGCGCGGCGCACGGGCGCCTTGCCGTGGTCGCGGGTGTGACCGCCGAAGCGGCGCTGGTCGATCTTGCCGTCCTCGGTGCGGTTGAAGGGAAGGCCCATGTTCTCGAGGTCGATGACCGCGTCGATGGCCTCCTTTGCGAGGATCTCGGCCGCGTCCTGGTCGACGAGGTAGTCGCCGCCCTTGACGGTGTCGAAGGTGTGCCACTCCCAGCTGTCCTCCTCGACGTTCGCGAGCGCGGCGGCCATGCCGCCCTGCGCCGCTCCGGTGTGCGAGCGCGTCGGGTAGAGCTTCGAGATCACGGCGGTCTTCGCCTTGGGGCCGGCCTCGATGGCCGCCCGCATGCCGGCGCCGCCGGCGCCGACGATCACCACGTCGAACTGGTGGTAGTGGACGCCGTCGGGTCCGACGGTCTGCGTGAAGGCGCTCTGGTCGCCGCCGGGGTGTACGTGGCCTGCTGTGCTCACTGGGTGGGTGCTCCGTTGTGCGGGTGAGGAGGACGGGGAGAGGTGCCGGACCCGGGAGGAGGCGCCGCGGTCGACCGCAGCGCCTCCTCCCGCATCAGCGGCGGTGCGTCAGGCGCCGCAGAACGACGGCAGGAACTCGGCCGCCGTGTTCGGCGGGCACGGGTCGAACGCGAAGACGACCCAGGTTCCGAGGACGATCAGGGAGACGACGGCCACGAGGATCCCGCCCTTGAAGGCGCGGGCCAGGAGCGGCGAGGTCGCGTAGTCGTTGACCAGCGTGCGCATGCCGTTGCCGCCGTGGATCAGGGCGAGCCACAGCATGAGGACGTCCCACCACTGCCAGAACGGGTTCGCGAGCTTGCCGCCGACGAAGCCGAAGTCGATGGCCTTGATGCCGTCGCCGAGCAGGAGGTTGTAGATCAGGTGCCCGAAGATCAGGACGATCAGCACGACGCCGGAGGCGCGCATGTAGATCCAACCCCACTTCTCCCAGTTCGTCCCGGAGGAACGGGTCGGGGTGTGCGGCGTGCGGGGGGCGGCGACGGTGCTCATTCCCCTCCTCCCTCTCCGAAGACGAACATGAGGTGGCGCGGCGCGAAGCCGAGCATCAGCACGACCCAGAGGCCCATGACCACCCAGAAGAGCAGGCGCTGGTTGCGCGTCGCCCAGCTCCAGAAGTCGACCAGGATGATGCGCAGGCCGTTCAGGGCGTGGAACGCGATGGCGCCCACGAGCCCCGTCTCGCCCAGGCCCATGATCGGGTTCTTGTAGGTTCCGATCACCGCGTCGTACGCCTCCGGGCTCACGGCGATGAGGGCCGAGTCCAGGACGTGGACGAGGAGGAAGAAGAAGATGGCGACACCGGTGATCCGGTGGAGCACCCACGACCACATGCCTTCGCGACCGCGGTAGAGGGTTCCGGCCGGACGGCGGATCTTCCCCTGCTTCCGGGGTGCGAGGGTCTGAGCAGCTTGAACTGACACGGACAACCCTCCCTGGTTGTGCACTCCGACGGCCTGACCTGCTCCGCGTCTCGTGGACGCGGACGGGGCGGGGGAGCGACGAGATTCTCGCCCTTCGATTCTAAACGGCGTTCGAGGAGAGCGCGGCTAAGGCGAGCCTTAGCTGCGGTGCTCCACCACGGCGGGCACCCCGACGGCCGCGTAGTGGCCCAGCAGCTCGTCCGTGAGCGCGCTCCAGGTGCGGTGCAGCACGCGCCGCCGCCCCGCCTCGCCGAGGCGGGCGCGCAGGGCGGGGTCGCGGACGAGGCGCTCGACCTGACGGCGCAGATCGGAGTCGCTCTCGGGCGCGTAGAGGAGGCCGTCGACGCCGTGCTCGATCAGGTCGGTCGGTCCGCCCGCGTGCGGGGCGACGACCGCGGTCCCGGACGCCTGCGCCTCCTGGACCGTCTGGCCGAACGTCTCCTCCGTGCCCGTGTGCACGAAGACGTCGAGTGCGGCGTAGACGGCGGGCAGCCGCTCGCCGTCGAGCCGGCCGAGCATGCGGGCGCGAGACCCGACCGCCGCGGCGACCCGGGCGGAGGAGGGGCCGTAGCCGCCGACCACGAGCGCCGCGTCGGGGAGTGAGGCGAGCGCGGCGAGGCGCTCCACTCTCTTCTCGGGCGAGAGCCGGCCGATGTAGCCGACGAGCGCCTCGTCCGGAGCGAGCGGCGCGCGCACCTCGTGGGCGTAGGGGGAGGAGCGCATCCGGGGGTGGAAGCGGTCGCTCTGCACGCCGCGTCCCCAGAGCGCGGTGCGCTCGATCCCCGCGGCGGAGAGATCGTCGAGCGCGCTGCTGGAGGGGGCGAGAGTCAGGTCGGCACCCGCGTGGATCTGCCGGATGACCTTCCAGGCGAGCGCGCGCGCTCCCCGGATGCCGTACCGCGCGGCGAAGCGGGCGACGTCCGTCTGGTAGACGGCCACGCTCGGCACGCCCAGGCGGTTCGCCGAGGCGATGGCGCGGGCCCCCAGTAGGAAGGGCGAGGCGACGTGCACGACGTCGGGCGCGAAGTCCGCGAGCTCGCGCGTGAGGGCGAGTGTCGGGATGCCGACCGGGAAGTCGCGGTAGGCGATCGCGGGGTGCTCGACCACGCGGTGCCCGGCGTAGCGGGCCGGTGCTCCCGCGGCGGGGCAGACCACCAGGGCCTCGATGCCGCGGGCGGCGAACTCGTCGAGGACCCGCAGGACGCTCGTGGTCACGCCGTTCAACGACGGCAGGAAGCTCTCGGTGACGACCGCGACTCTCACGCCCCGGACGCTACGGCGCCCGCGTGAACGGCGCAGCGCCGCCCGGTGAACGGACGGTCGCGTCCGGACGCCCTTGTATCCTGCGGACATGACATCACCTGAGACCGATGGCCGCGCCCCGCTCGACCGCTTCTACAGCGTGATCCCCGCAGGTGGGATCGGCTCGAGGCTGTGGCCGCTCTCCCGGGCCGACGCCCCGAAGTTCCTGCACGACCTCACCGGCTCGGGCCAGACCCTCCTGCGCGACACGTGGGAGCGTCTCGCTCCGATCTCGGGCGCCGACCGGATCATGGTCGTCACCGGCCGGGCGCACCGCGCCGCCGTCGAGCGCCAGCTCGAGAAGCTCGAGGACGTCAACGTCGTGCTCGAGAGCGAGCCGCGCGACTCCTCCGCCGCGATCGGCCTGGCCGCCGCGATCCTCGAGCGCCGCGAGCCCGGAGTGATCATCGGCTCGTTCGCGGCCGACCACGTCATCAGCGGTCAGCACCTCTTCCACGACGCCGTCGCGGAGGCGGTCATCGCCGCCGACGCGGGCTACATCGCGACCATCGGCATCACGCCGACGGAGCCGGCGGTCGGGTTCGGCTACATCAGGACCGGCGACCACCTCGGCATCGACGGCGCCCCGCACACCCTCGCCGTCGACTCCTTCGTCGAGAAGCCCGATGCGGACACCGCCCGCGAGTACGTCAGCAGCGGTCAGTACCTCTGGAACGCCGGCATGTTCATCGCCCGCGCCGACCGGCTCCTCGAGGAGCTCGGACGCTCCAAGCCGAAGCTGCTCGCCGGGCTCCTCGAGCTCGCCGAGGCGTGGGACACCCCCGAGCGCGGCGCGGTCGTCGACCGCATCTGGCCGGGGCTGGAGAAGATCGCGATCGACTACTCCGTGGCCGAGCCGGCCGCCGCGGAGGGCAAGCTCGCGGTCATCCCCGGTCACTTCTCCTGGGACGACGTCGGGGACTTCGCTTCCATCGCGAAGCTGCACGCGAGCGGTCTCCGCTCCGACCTCGCGATCCTGGGCGAGGACGCCCGCGTCCTGGCCGACTCCGCCACCGGAATCGTCGTCAGCGGCGGCAACCGCACCATCGCCCTCATCGGAGTGAAGGACATCGTCGTCGTCGACACCCCCGACGCCCTCCTCGTCACCACCACCGAGAACGCGCAGAAGGTCAAGGGCGTCGTCGACGCCCTCCGCCTCTCGGGCCGCACCGACGTCCTCTAGCCCCACCCTCCTCGAAGCGCGGCCTCCCCCCGGGAGCGCCGCGCTTCGCCGTTCCCGCGTCGCACACCCCCGTCCTCGGCAGCGCGACCCTCCTGCTGCCCGTACTCGTCCCTCCTGCTGTCCGTACTCGTCCGCGCGCAGCGCGCAGCCCTCCTGCTGTCCGTGCCCGTCCGCGCGCAGCGCGCAGCCCTCCTGCTGTCCGTGCCCGTCCGCGCGCAGCGCGCAGTCACTCCGAACAGCTCGGAACCTCGAGCGCATGGTGGAGGGCCGCGAGCGGAGATCGCGTGCCAGCGATGTCCGCCAGCCCGACGCACCCCGCTCTCGGAAACGCCCCGCCTCTGCGAGCCGACCGCGGTGGAGGAGGCGCCCGCGCCTCCTCCACAAAATAAACACCGTGTAACGACTTCCGAACGCATCCCCCGGAAGCCCTGAGTGAATCGTCACATTGGGTAACGTGAGCGGATCGACGCCCTGCTGCGCACGACGCTCGGGCCGAATCCTGGAGGACGAATCTCTTGACTATCACCACGCGTAAGGCCGCGTTCGGCGGTCTCGCCGCTCTGGGCGTCACCGCGCTTCTCGCCGGTTGCGCCTCCGCTCCCGAGGAGGGCGACTCGGGCGCCGCCGCGACGAGCGACTTCCTGCCCTGCATGGTCTCGGACGCCGGCGGCTTCGACGACAAGTCCTTCAACGAGCTGGGCTACACCGGTCTCGTCGAGGCGTCGGAGGAGCTCGGTGTCGAGCCGGTCGACGTGACCTCCGAGTCCGAGACCGACTACGCCCCGAACCTCACGAGCCTCGTCGATCAGGGCTGCAACCTGATCATCACGGTCGGCTTCGCGCTCGCCGATGCGACCAAGGCCGCGGCCGAGGCGAACACCGACATCGACTTCGCGATCATCGACGACGCCTCGATCGACCTCGAGAACGTCAAGCCGATCACGTTCGACACCTCGCAGTCCGCGTTCCTCGCGGGCTACGCGGCGGCGTCGTACTCGAAGACCGGCGTCGTCGGCACCTTCGGCGGCCAGCCCTACCCGACCGTCACCATCTTCATGGACGGCTACGCGGACGGTGTCGCCTACTACAACGAGCAGAAGGGCACCGACGTGAAGGTCGTCGGCTGGGACGTCGCGTCGCAGAACGGCTCCTTCACCGGCGGATTCGCGGCGGGCGTCGAGGCGAAGTCGGCGGCGCAGTCGCTGATCGACCAGAACGCCGACGTCATCCTCCCCGTGGGCGGCCCGATCTTCCAGTCGGCGATCGAGGCGATCCGCGACTCCGGCAAGGAGATCGCCATGGTCGGTGTCGACGCCGACCTGTACGAGACCTACCCGGACGGGTCGGACCTGTACCTGACCTCGATCCTCAAGGGCATCAAGGAGGGCACGTCCGACGTGACCGCCTCCGCCGGTGCCGGCGAGTTCGACGCCACGCCGTACGTGGGCACGCTCGAGAACGACGGAGTGGGCATCGCCCCGTTCCACGACTTCGAGTCGAAGGTCTCGCCGGACCTGCAGGGCGAGCTGGACGCGATCACCGAGGGCATCATCGACGGGTCGATCACCGTCGAGTCGCCGTCGGCTCCCGCCGCGTCCTAGTCGACGCGAAGAGGCCGGCCGGCCCCGGGGGATCCCGGAGCCGGCCGGCCTCTTTTCTCTGCCGCCGCAGGGTTCCCTCTGCGAAAGGGCGCAGCGGTGGCGCGGTACGTCCCCTCTCTGTCGCCGGACGTCCTCGTGCCCCGTCGACGCCGGGAGCCCGACCGAAAGTTAGATTGGTTCCATGAAGCTCGAACTGCGGGGCATCACGAAGCGCTTCGGCGCCCTCGTGGCCAACGACCACATCGATCTCACGGTCGAACCCGGCGAGATCCACTGCCTCCTGGGCGAGAACGGCGCGGGCAAGTCGACTCTGATGAACGTGCTCTACGGCCTCTACCAGGCCGAGGAGGGCGAGATCCTGCTCGACGACGCCGTCCAGCACTTCTCGGGGCCCGGTGACGCCATGAAGGCGGGCATCGGCATGGTGCACCAGCACTTCATGCTCGTGCCGGTCTTCTCGGTCGCCGAGAACGTGATGCTCGGTCACGAGCAGACGAAGTCCGGCGGTCGACTCGACCTCGCCGCGGCGCGCGCCCGGGTGCGGGAGATCTCGGACCGCTTCGGCTTCGACGTCGATCCCGACGCGATCGTGGAGGATCTGCCCGTCGGCGTGCAGCAGAGGGTCGAGATCATCAAGGCGCTCTCGCGCGACGCCCGCGTCCTCGTCTTCGACGAGCCCACGGCGGTGCTCACCCCGCAGGAGACGGACGAGCTCATCGCGATCATGCGCCAGCTGCGCGCGGCAGGCACCGCCATCGTCTTCATCACGCACAAGCTGCGCGAGGTGCGCGAGGTCGGCGACCGCATCACGGTCATCCGCCTCGGCAAGGTCGTCGGAGAGGCGTCGCCGACGGCGAGCAACGCCGAACTGGCGTCGCTGATGGTGGGTCGTGCCGTCGAGCTGACCGTGCGGAAGGAGCAGGCGCGCGCGGGCGACGAGGCCCTGGTCGTCAGCGGACTCACGGTCCGCGACGCGAACGGGCAGGCCGTCGTCGACGACGTCTCGTTCGAGGTCCGCCGCGGCGAGATCCTCGCCATCGCCGGCGTGCAGGGCAACGGGCAGACCGAGCTGACCGAGGCGATCATGGGGCTGCAGGAGCGGGTCGAGGGCACCGTGACCCTCGACGGCAAGCGGCTCGACGGCCTCTCGGTGCGCCGCGTCCTCGACTCCGGGGTCGGCTTCGTGCCCGAGGACCGCACCGAGGACGGCCTGGTCGCCGAGTTCACGATCGCCGAGAACCTCATGCTCGACCGCAGCGACGGGGGCCCGTTCGTGAAGGGCCTCAACCTGCAGTTGAAGGAGCTCGACCGCTTCGCCGAGGAGCGCGTGCGCGAGTTCGACGTCCGGGCGCAGGGCATCGGCACCCACGTGGGCCGCCTCTCCGGCGGCAACCAGCAGAAGGTCGTCCTGGCGCGCGAGCTGAGCCGGGAGCTGAGGCTCTTCATCGCCGCTCAGCCCACCCGCGGCATCGACGTCGGCTCGATCGAGTTCGTCCACAAGCGGATCGTCGAGACCCGCGACACCGGCGTGCCCGTGATCGTCGTCTCGACCGAGCTCGACGAGGTGGCCGCCCTGGCCGACCGCATCGCGGTCATGTACAAGGGCGGCATCATCGGCATCGTGCCCGCCGACACCCCCCGCGACGTGCTGGGGCTCATGATGGCCGGGCAGTCGCCCGCCGAGAAGGGAGCGGCGGCGTGAGCGACGCGCAACTGCCCGCGGTCGATCCCGACGCGGAGACCGAGAAGTCCACCGGCCTCGAGCCCGGCCAGAAGCCGGGTCAGGAGGCGCGCCCCGGCGCGGTCGAGAGCGGCGCGTCCCGCGTGCTGCGCGAGATCCTCTCGGGCACCGCTCTGATGTCGGTGCTCGCCGTGCTGCTCTCGCTGATCGCGGGCGGCGTGCTGATCGCGGCGACGGACCCCGATGTCCAGGAGGCGTCCGGCTACTTCTTCGCGCGCCCGGTCGACACCCTGCAGGCGATCTGGCAGTCGGTCGCCGGCGCCTACTCCTCCCTCTTCCAGGGATCCGTCTACAACTTCCGCCGCGAGGGCTTCGCGAACGGCATCAAGCCGCTCACCGACACGCTCGCCTTCGCCACTCCGCTGATCGCGGGCGGTCTGGGCGTCGCGCTCGCGTTCCGCGTCGGCCTGTTCAACATCGGCGGCCGCGGGCAGATGCTGATCGCGGCAGCCTGCGCCGGCTGGGTCGGCTTCTCCTTCGACCTCCCGTGGGGCGTCCACCTGATCGTCGCGCTCGCCGCCGGCATCCTGGGCGGCGCGCTGTGGGGAGGGCTCGTCGGCGTGCTCAAGGCGCGCACCGGGGCGCACGAGGTGATCCTCACGATCATGCTCAACTACGTCGCCTTCTACCTGATCTCGTACCTGCTCCGCACTCCCGGCGCTCTGCAGGCGCCGGGCTCGAACAACCCGAAGACCCCGGCGATGAAGGAGACGGCGGTCTTCCCCTCGCTCCTCGGCCCGAGCTACTCGCTCACCCTCGGCTTCGTCTTCGCGATCCTCGCGACCGTCTTCGTCTGGTGGCTCCTGAACCGATCGAGCATCGGCTTCAAGTTCCGCGCGGTGGGCGAGAACCCGCACGCGGCACGGGTCGCCGGCATCGACGTCAAGAACAGCTACGTGTACGCCATGCTCCTCTCCGGCGGTCTCCTCGGCCTCGCGGGCAGCGCGCAGGTGATGGGCACCGTCACGACGGGCTTCACGTCCGGGATCGACGCCGGCATCGGCTTCGACGCGATCACCGTCGCCCTGCTCGGGCGGTCGCGGCCGTGGGGCGTGTTCTTCGCAGGCATCCTCTTCGGCGCGTTCAAGGCGGGCGGCTACTCCATGCAGGCCGCCCAGGGCGTGCCGATCGACGTCGTCCTCGTCGTGCAGTCGCTGATCGTCCTCTTCATCGCCGCTCCGCCCCTGGTGCGCGCGATCTTCCGCCTGCCCGCTCCCGGCGCCGCGCCGAGACGCCGCACGCGCCGAGCCTCGGAGGTCTCCGCATGAGCGCCCTCGCCACCGCTGCGCCCGTCGGAGGCTCTCGGGTCGCGGTCCGCAGCTGGAAGGCGCCGATCGC
This sequence comes from Rathayibacter caricis DSM 15933, assembly GCF_003044275.1. Taxonomy (NCBI): domain Bacteria; kingdom Bacillati; phylum Actinomycetota; class Actinomycetes; order Micrococcales; family Microbacteriaceae; genus Rathayibacter; species Rathayibacter caricis. The sequence continues at coordinate 2,339,595 of NZ_PZPL01000001.1, forward strand.
GTTCGGCGTGTTCGCGCTGCTCTCGATCGTGCTGTTCGTCGCGCTGGGCCGCGACGGCACCAGTTCGTTCCGTCTCGCTGCCGGCGGGGACTTCTTCGCCCTGCCGGACCTGCCCTTCCCCACCCGGGCGACCGGAGTGGTCGTCGCCGTGGTCACCGTCGTGCTGACCGTGCTCGCCGCCCTGATGACGCGGGCGGCGCGGCGCATCCCGCTCTGGTTCTCGACGGTGTTCGCCCTCGTGTTCCTGATCGGGTTCCTCGTCTGGGCGTCCGCGGGCGCGACGCTGCCCGTCTCGGGACTGCTGCTCGGTACCGTCGGCCTCGCCACTCCGCTCATCTTCGGCTCGCTGGGCGGGGTGATCTCGGAGCGGGTCGGAGTCGTCAACGTCGCGATCGAGGGGCAGCTGCTCGCGGGCGCCTTCACCGCGGCGGTCGTCGCCTCGATCACCCGCCAGCCGGTCCTGGGCCTCGTCGCGGCGATGCTGGCGAGCGTGCTCGTGTCGTTCGTTCTGGCCGCGTTCGCGATCAAGTACGTGGTCGATCAGGTGATCGTCGGCGTCGTCCTGAACGTCCTCGTGACCGGATTGACGAGCTTCCTCTACTCTCAGGTGCTCACGTCGGACTCGCCCACCTTCAACTCGCCCGTGCAGTTCGAGACGCTGCCGATCCCGGTGCTCAGCCAGATCCCGGTGATCGGCGCCGTGCTGTTCAAGCAGTCGATCATCGTCTACCTCATGTACCTCGCGATCTTCGCCGTGTGGTGTGGGCTCTTCAAGACGAAGTGGGGCCTGCGGCTCCGCGCCGTGGGCGAGCACCCGCAGGCCGCGGACACCGTCGGCATCGACGTGGCGCGCACCCGCTTCTGGAACGTGTCGCTCGCGGGCGCCATCGCCGGCATCGGCGGCGCGTACTACACGCTCGACGCCGTCGGCTCGTTCGGCAAGGAGATGACCGCCGGAGCCGGCTTCATCGCCCTCGCCGCGGTCATCTTCGGCCGCTGGGACCCGATCAAGGCGACCCTCGCGTCGCTGCTGTTCGGGTTCGCGACCAACCTGCAGAACGTCCTCGGCGTCATCGGCTCGCCGGTGCCGAGCGAGTTCATGCTGATGCTGCCCTACCTGGTGACGATCTTCGCGGTCGCCGGCCTGGTCGGGCAGTCCCGCGGACCGGCGGCCGCCGGCAAGCCGTACCTGAAGTCCTGAGAGGGGTCCCGTGACCGACATCGACTGGGAGGCGCTGCGCGCCGCCGCCAACGACGCCATGCGCCGCGCCTACGCCCCCTATTCGCAGTTCCCGGTGGGAGCGGCCGCGCTCGTGGACGACGGCCGCATCATCGCGGGCTGCAACGTCGAGAACGCCTCCTACGGCATCGGGCTCTGCGCCGAGTGCGCGCTCGTCTCCTCCCTGCACATGACCGGCGGCGGAAAGCTCGTCGCCTTCACCTGCGTGGACGGAAACGGGGCGACCCTGATGCCCTGCGGACGCTGCCGTCAGCTCCTCTTCGAGCACTCGGCCGACGGGATGGTCCTCGAGACGGTCTCGGGGCTGCGCACGATCGACGAGGTCATCCCTGACGCGTTCGGCCCCCGCACCCTCCAGGCGTACGCGGGGGAGTAGCGGCCCGCCGCCTCCCCGCCCGCTCCGCACACGATCCGAGGACAGCAATGACCGGCTCCACTCCCGTCGAGGCCTTCGACGCCGTCGACATCATCCGCACCAAGCGCGACAGGGGCACCCTGTCGACCGCGCAGATCGATTGGCTGATCGACGCGTACACCCGCGGCTACGTCGCCGACGAGCAGATGGCGGCGTTCGCCATGGCCGTGCTCCTGAACGGCATGGAGCGCGACGAGATCCGCGATCTGACGCTGGCCATGATCGCGAGCGGCGAGCGGATGAGCTTCGACGGGCTCGGCAAGCGGACCGTCGACAAGCACTCGACGGGAGGCGTGGGCGACAAGATCACGCTGCCGCTGATGCCGCTCGTGGCCTCGTTCGGCGTCGCCGTGCCCCAGCTCTCGGGGCGGGGCCTCGGCCACACCGGCGGCACGCTCGACAAGCTCGAGGCGATCCCCGGATGGCGCGCCGAGCTCGGCAACGACGAGATGTTCGAGCAGCTGCGCACGGTCGGCGGAGTGATCTGCGCGGCCGGCTCCGGCCTCGCCCCCGCCGACAAGAAGCTCTACGCCCTGCGCGACATCACCGGCACCGTCGAGGCGATCCCGCTGATCGCGTCCTCGATCATGTCGAAGAAGATCGCGGAGGGGACCGACGCGCTGGTCCTGGACGTCAAGTTCGGCTCGGGCGCCTTCATGGTCGACATCGAGCGCTCGCGCGAGCTGGCCCGCGCGATGGTCGACCTCGGCAACGACGCGGGCGTCCGAACGACGGCGCTGCTCACGAACATGAACGTCCCGCTCGGTCTCGCCATCGGCAACGCCAACGAGGTGCGGGAGTCGGTCGAGGTCCTCGCCGGCGGCGGTCCGGCCGACGTGCGCGAGCTGACCCTCGCGCTCGCCCGCGAGATGCTCGCGCTGGCGGGTCTGCCCGACGCCGATGTCGAGGGGGCGCTGGACGGAGGAGCGGCCATGGACACGTGGAACGCGGTGATCCGCGCCCAGGGCGGCGACCCGACCGCGGCGCTGCCCGTCGCCCGCGAGACGCACGTGGTCCGCGCCGACCGCGACGGGGTCCTCGTCGAGCAGCGCGCCCTGCCGTTCGGGATCGCCGCTTGGCGTCTCGGGGCGGGGCGGGCGCGGCAGCAGGACGCCGTTCAGCACGCGGCGGGCATCGACCTGCACGCGAAGCCGGGCGACCGCGTCCGAGCGGGCGAGCCCCTCTTCACCCTCTCGGCCGACGAGCCGGCCCGCTTCGAGCGCGCGCTCGCGGCGCTCGAGGGCGCCTACCGCCTCGGCGACGCGGGCGAGGCCGTCCTCGACGGCGGGCCGCTCGTGGCCGAGCGCATCGCCTGAGCGGAGCGTCGCGTCCGCTCGTCAGAGGCGACCGACGGTGTCGAGGACGAGGTCCCAGAAGCGATCGGAGTCGATCCCGGTCGCGATGCTCGTCCGGCAGTCGGCGGGCGCCGCCGAGCGCAGATCCGCGACCGTCATCCCCACGGTGTGCTCGCCCCGCAGCTCGACAGTGAGCGGAGCCCGCCGCACCTCGAGGATCGACGCATCGATGACGTGCGCGACGGCGACCGCATCGTGCACCGGGGGAGCGTCGAAGCCCTGCGCGTCCCGGTAGCTCTCGGCGAAGAAGTCGAGGAGTCCGACGCAGAAGCGGCCGACATCGGAGTCGAGGGCGCGGAACCGCGCGACGACCTCCTCGGTCGCGAGCGCGCGGTGCGTGACGTCGAGACCGACCATGGTCACGTCCCATCCCGCGCCGACGACGATGTGGGCCGCCTCGGGGTCGGCGAGGATGTTGAACTCCGCGGTCGCCGTCCAGTTGCCGCCCTGCACGCCGCCGCCCATCAGGACCACCTCGCGCACGCGCTCCGCGAGGCGCGGTTCGCGGCGCACCGCCATCGCGATGTTCGTCAGCGGACCGGTCGGCACGAGGGTGATCGAGCCCGCGGGGGAGCCCATGACCTCCTCGATGATCAGCTCGACCGCGTGGCGCGGATCCAGCGCCGGGCGGTCCTCAGGGAGGGACGGCCCGTCCATCCCGCTCTCGCCGTGGATGCTCGGCGCGGGCTCCGTGTCGCGGACGAGCGGCCGGTGCATCCCCGCCGCGATCGGTACTCCGACGAGACCGGCGACGGCGGCCACCGCGCGGGCGTTCCCGGTCACCTTCTCCAGTGACTGGTTGCCGGCGACGGTCGTGATCGCGACCAGCTCGATCGCAGGGCTGCCGTGCGCCAGGAGGATCGCGAGGGCGTCGTCGTGGCCGGGGTCGCAGTCCAGGATGATCCGTCGTCCGCTCATCCCCGCACCCTACGCCGCTCCTCCACAGGCGCATGCCGCGCCCGTTCCCGGAGGCGGCGGACCGGTCCCGTCACCGCGTCGGCCCCCGGCAGTAGGGTGGTCCGCGAACCGTCGCCCGACCCCGAGGAGCACCGTGACCGACACCACCGACGAGTACCTCCTCCCGGGTGAGGGGATCCTCATCGACGACCTGCCGAAGGTCTCGCTGCACGACCACCTCGACGGGGGTCTGCGTCCCGCGACGATCCTCGAGCTCGCGGCCGAGGCCGGAGTCCCGGTGCCGGCGGACGAGCCCGAGGCACTGGGCCGCTGGTTCCGCACGACCGCCGACTCCGGCTCGCTGACCGACTATCTGGCCACCTTCGAGACGACCGTGGCCGTCATGCAGACCGCCCCCCAGCTCGAGCGGGTGGCGCGCGAGTTCGTCCTCGACCTCGCCGCCGACGGAGTGGTGCACGGCGAGGTGCGCTGGGCGCCCGAGCAGCACCTGCGCTCCGGCCTCTCGCTCGACGCCGCGGTCGAGGCCGTGCAGGAGGGGCTCCAGCAGGGGGTCCAGGAGGCGGCCGCGCACGGCTCCCGCCTGAGCGTCGGGCAGCTGATCACCGCGATGCGGCACACCGACCGCTCCCTCGAGATCGCCGAGCTCGCCCTGCGCCACCGCGAGCGCGGAGCGATCGGGTTCGACATCGCCGGCGCCGAGGCGGGCTTCCCCGCCTCGCTGCACCGCCCCGCGTTCGAGCTCCTCGCTGCGGCGCACTTCCCGACCACGGTCCACGCCGGCGAGGCCGACGGTCTCGACAGCATCCGCTCCGCCCTCCTCGACGGTCGCGCGCTGCGGTTGGGCCACGGAGTGCGGCTCGCCGAGGACATCGCCGTCGAGCGGCAGGACGACGACGCCAGCTACGTCACGCTCGGCGAGCTGGCCGAGTGGGTGAAGGACAGGCGCATCGCCCTCGAGCTCAGCCCTTCCTCGAACCTCCAGACGGGCGCGATCGCCGCCTGGGGCACCGAGCTCCTCGACCACCCCTTCGACCTGCTGTACCAGCTCGGCTTCGGGGTCACGGTCAACACCGACAACCGCCTGATGAGCGGTACGACCCTCAGCCGCGAGCTCGCGCTGCTCTCGGACGCCTTCGGGTACGACCTCGACGACTTCGAGGCGTTCCAGATCACCGCCGCGGAGGCCAGCTTCCTCCCGCTCGACGAGCGCCGAGAGCTCGTCGAGACGATCAGCGCCGGCTTCGAAGCGGCCTGACCGTGCCGCTCGACGCCCTCGGCGACGCCGCGATCGCGCTCCGCCACCCCGCCGCGACCTGGCGGGAGGCCGTCCTCGAGGCCGGCCGCGCCCTCGAGCGCAGCGGAGCGGTCGACCCGGCCTACTCGCGACGCATGGTCGAGCAGATCGATGTGCTCGGCCCCTACATCGTCATCGCGCCGGGGCTCGCCCTGGCGCACGCCCGCCCGGGCAACGACGTCCACAGCGACGGTCTGTCCGTCGTCACGCTCGCCGAGCCCGTCGCCTTCGGACACGGCACCAACGACCCGGTCTCGGTCGTCATCGGCATCGCCGCCACGCAGGCGCACGGCCACGTCGGCTTCGTCGCCGGTCTCGCCGACGTCCTCAGCCGCCCCGACGCGATCGGTGCCCTCGCCGCAGCGCGGACGGTCGGCGGCGTCAACGCCGTCCTCACGGGCGCCACCCCGCACCACGGAAGAAGCTCATGAAGATCGTCACCCTCTGCGGCGCCGGAATCGGCACCTCCGCCATCCTCAAGCTCGGCGCCGAGCGCGCGCTCGAGGCCCTCGACCTCGAGGCCGAGGTCGTCGCCTCCGACATCGCCTCGGTCGACGCCCTCGCCGCCGATGCGCAGGTCATCCTCACCTCCGGCGAACTCGTCGACCGGATCGGCCGGACCTTCGCCGAGGTCGTCATCATCGACAACTACCTCGACCAGGCCGAGATCACGGCGAAGATCGAGCGCGCCCTGGGTTGATCCGCTGTGCCGATTCCTGAGCCGCCCCCCGTGCGGCTCAGCGCAGTCGGGCTGTGCCGATTTCTGAGCCGCCCCTCGTGCGGCTCAGCGCAGCCGGCTCTCGGAGATGGTGCGTCCCGTGGAGCGGGTGGCGTCGCGCTGTCCTGAATCGCTGGCACGCGATTCCGGATCGCGCGCTCCCTGCGGGGCGGCGATCCGGAGATCGTGACCAGGGTCGATCGTCTGCGACCGGTGGTCGCCGCTTTCGAGGTGTCGCGGGAGAGCCGGGACGGGTGCCGCGAGATGCTGCATCGGGCCGGCACGCACCCGGGGGAGGGGTGCGCGAGTGGCGTCTCGCGGCGGGGGTCAGCGGAGGAGGGACTCGGCGCCGGTGCGGAGGGCGGAGAGGCGGGCGGAGACGGTGGAGCGGCGGGACGAGGGGTCGGCGTCCGAGGACCAGGCGTCGAGGTAGAGCTTGACCTTGGGCTCGGTGCCGCTGGGGCGCACGATCAGGCGCGCTCCGTCGAGGGTGAAACGCAGTGCATCCGTCGGCGGCACATCGCCCTCGACCTCGAGCAGGTCCTCGACCCGCTGCACCGGCAGTCCACCGATCGACCTCGGAGGGGCGCTGCGCACCGCCGCCATGATCCTGCCGATCTCGGACAGATCGGTCACCCGGAGCGAGATCTGCTCGGAGCCGAAGAGGCCGAAGCGGTCGGCGAAGGCGTCGAGCTGGTCGGCGAGGGTCCTCCCCTCCGACGCCAGAGCGCTCGCCAGGTCGAGGAACGCCAGAGCCGCCGAGATCCCGTCCTTGTCGCGCACCGTCCGGGGATTCACGAGATAGCCGAGCGCCTCCTCGTACCCGAAGACGAGATCGGGCACCCGCGAGATCCACTTGAAGCCCGTGAGCGTCTCGACGAACGTCAGCCCGTAGTCGGCTGCGACCGCTCCGAGCGCGGGGGAGGAGACGATCGAGCACGCGAGCGCTCCGCCCACGCGTCCTTCGGCGCGAGCGCGCTCCGCAGCGCGCCAGCCGAGCAGCGCACCGACCTCGTTGCCGGTGAGCCGGCGGAAGCCGTCCGCGGTGCTGTCGTCCGGGATCGCCGCGGCGAACCGGTCGGCGTCGGGGTCGTTGGCCACGATCAGGTCGGCACGACCCGTCCGGGCGGTCGCGAAGGCGAGGTCCAGCGCGCCCTCCTCCTCCGGATTGGGGAACGCGACCGTGGGGAACGCGGGATCCGGGTCGATCTGCTCGACCACGACGAGCGGTTCATCGAAGTCGGCGGCCGAGAGCACGCGGTGCGCGGTCTCCCAGCCCACCCCGTGCATCGCCGTGTAGACGACGCGCAGCGGAGCGGTCTGCCGGCCGACCGCGCCCGTCGCGTCGATGTAGGCGGTCACCACTGACTCGTCCGCCGTGCGGTACTCCCCGCGCGGGAGCTCGGTGACCCGACGCGTCCGCGCGACGTCGAGGATCCGCTCGGCGATCCGGGCGTCGGCCGGAGGGACGATCTGCGAGCCCTGGTCGTCGCCGCCGAGGTACACCTTGTAGCCGTTGTCCTGCGGAGGATTGTGGCTCGCCGTCACCATGACGCCCGCATCGGCGTCGAGGTGGCGCACCGCGAAGGCCAGCACGGGAGTGGGGAGCAGGCGCGGCAGCAGGACGGCGTCAACGCCCGCTCCGGCCATCAGGGCGGCGGAGTCCTCGGCGAAGACGCGCGAGTTCTTCCGGCCGTCGTAGCCGATGACGACGACGGGGCGCTCGATCCCCTGCGCGAGGAGGTGCTCGGCGAGGCCGACGGCGGCCTGCGAGACCAGCACTCGGTTCATCCGGTTCGACCCGGCGGCGATCGCCCCGCGCAGACCCGCGGTGCCGAAAGCGAGCCGGGAGCCGAAGCGGTCCGCGAGCTCGGCCGTCGCGCCGGTGTCGCCCGCCTCGTCGGCGACGAGCAGCCGCACGAGCTCCTCGCGCGTCTCGGGATCGGGGTCCTGCGCCAGCCAGTCCTCGGCGAGGGCGCGGACCTCGGCGGTCACAGGGTCCCCGTGATGCCGGCCAGGAGGCGGGCGAGGTCGTCCTCGGCGTTCCGGCCGGCCTCCAGCACCTCCTCGTGGCTGAGGGCGGTCTTCTGGATCCCGGCGGCGAGGTTCGTGATCAGCGACATGCCGAGCACCTCCATTCCCGCCTCGCGCGCGGCGATCGCCTCGAGCGCCGTCGACATGCCGACGATGTGCCCGCCGATGATGCGGGCCATCTGCACCTCGGCCGGGGTCTCGTAGTGCGGACCGCGGAACTGGACGTAGACGCCCTCGTCGAGCTCGGCGCGGGTCTCGCGGGCGAGCGCGCGCAGACGCGAGGAGTAGAGGTCGGTGAGGTCGACGAACGTCGCCCCCTCGAGCGGCGAGTCGGCGGTCAGGTTGATGTGGTCGCTGATCAGCACCGGCGTGCCGGGCGTCCAGTGCTCCTTGATGCCTCCGGCGCCGTTCGTGAGGATCATCACGGTCGCGCCCGTGGCGGCGGCGGTCCGCACGCTGTGTGCGACGCGGCGCACGCCGTAGCCCTCGTAGTAGTGGGTCCGCGCCCCGATGATCAGCGCCCGCTTCCCGGTCGGCAGCAGGACCGAGCGGAGGGTGCCGCCGTGGCCGTGCACGGCCGGTCGCGAGAAGCCGACGATGCGGGTCGCGTCGACCGTCGCGGTCGTCTCGCCGATCAGGTCGGCGGCCTTGCCCCACCCGCTGCCGAGCGTGAGGGCGATGTCGTGTCTCTCGACGCCCGTCTCCTCGGCGATCTGAGCGGCGGCCTCACGGGCGATCGCGAAGGGATCGGCGTCGGCGGGATCGAGCGGATTCGGGGTCTGGTCGGCCATTCCCCCACCCTATCCACGGCTCACGGGGAGCAGCGGGCACGCAGCGGCGCGGCAGGGCGCCGCACCGATTGGGCGAACTCCCAGAGACGGAGGACAATGGGAGTCATGGCTTACGAGTTCGAGCGCACGCAGAGGATCGCCGTACTCGGAGGGGGACCCGGCGGCTACGAAGCCGCCATCGCCGGTGCGCAGCTGGGCGCCGAGGTCACGCTCGTCGAGCGGGTCGGAGTGGGCGGCTCGGCCGTCATCACCGATGTCGTGCCGTCGAAGTCGCTGATCGCGACCGCGGAGGCGACCAATGCGATCGGGGAGGCCGCTGATCTCGGCGTCCAGTTCTTCACCCGCTCCGAGCAGACGAACAAGCCCGTCCGGCCCGAGGTGGCCGTCAACCTGGCCACCGTCAACAAGCGCCTGCTCGGTCTCGCGCGTCAGCAGTCCGAGGACATGCGCGCGAACCTCGTGCACCACGGCGTCCGCATCGTCTCGGGCGACGGTCGCCTCGACGGGTCGAACGCGCTGATCGTCTCGACCGCTCCCGGCGAGGAGGGCATGGACTTCGACCGCATCGAGGCCGACACCATCGTCGTCTCGGTCGGAGCGAGCCCGCGCGTGCTCCCGTCCGCCGCTCCCGACGGCGAGCGGATCATGAGCTGGACCCAGCTCTACAACCTCAAGACCGTGCCCGAGCACCTCATCGTCGTCGGCTCCGGCGTCACCGGCGCCGAGTTCGCCTCCGCTTACCGGGCGCTGGGCGCGAAGGTGACGCTCATCTCCTCCCGCGACCAGGTCCTGCCCGGCGAGGACGCCGACGCCGCTGCCGTGATCGAGAACGTCTTCAAGCGCAACGGCATGACCGTCCTCTCGAAGTCCCGCGCCGATCGCGTCGAGCGGACCGAGAAGGGCGTCCGCGCCGTCCTGTCCGACGGGCGCGTCGTCGAGGGCTCGCACTGCCTGATGGCCGTCGGCTCCGTGCCGAACACGGCGGGCATCGGCCTCGAGGAGGCGGGCGTGCAGCTGACGGAGTCGGGCCACATCCGGGTGAACCGCGTCGCGCGCACCAGCGTCCCGTCCATCTACGCCGCCGGAGACTGCACGACGTTCCTCCCGCTCGCCTCCGTGGCCGCGATGCAGGGCCGCACCGGAGTGTTCCACGCCATGGGCGACGCCGTGAACCCCACCGAGGTGCGCAACGTCGCGGCGAACATCTTCACCCAGCCCGAGATCGCGACCGTCGGCTGGAGCCAGCGCGAGATCGAGGAGGGAATCGCCCAGGGGGAGATCTACAAGCTGCCCCTCGCTGCCAACCCGCGCGCGAAGATGATGGGCATCCGAGACGGCTTCGTGAAGCTCTTCGCCCGCACCGGCTCCGGCACCGTCATCGGCGGAGTCATCGTCGCCCCGAAGGCGAGCGAGCTGATCTTCCCCCTCGCTCTCGCCGTAGAGCACCGCTTGACCGTCGATCAGGTCGCCCGGGCCTTCACCGTCTACCCGAGCCTCACCGGCTCGATCTCGGACGCGGCGCGTGCCATGCACATCGTGAGCTAGCGCTCATCGTGAGCTCGCTCACGATGAGCGCTAGCTCACGATGTGCAGCCTTTTCTCCGAGCCGCTCCCTGCGCGGCTCGGCGCGGTCGGCCGGGTGGGTGGGTGCGTTCTGTGGAGCGGGTCGCGTCGCGCTGCTTCGAATCGCTCGCACGCGATTCTCACTCGCGCGCTCGTGCCGTGTCTGCGATCCGGTGGCGCGCTTCTGCTGATCCCGAAACGAAGGTCGAGAGCGCGGATCGGGGCTGACGCCACCGCTCTCGGCTGAGGGCGCTCGCCCCCACCTTGCTGATCGAGTAGCCCGCGGAGCGGGCGTATCGAGACCCACCGACGACGGACGCGCGCGAGCGATCACCGCCCACGCGACGGACGCGCGGGAGCGATCACCGTCCACGCGACGGACGCGCGGGAGCGATCACCGTCCACGCGACGGACGCGCGGGAGCGATCACCGTCCACGCGACGGACGCGCGGGAGCGATCACCGTCCACGCGATGGACGCGCGGGAGCGACCGCCCGCCGCAGCGGACGCGCGTCAGACGATCTGCAGGAGCACGTGGCCCGCGGAGACCGTGGTGCTGGCCTCGGCGGACAGGCCGGTGACGACGCCGTCCTTGTGGGCGGTGAGCGGCTGCTCCATCTTCATGGCCTCGAGGACCACGACGAGGTCGCCCGTCACGACCGAGTCGCCCTCGGCGACCGCGACCTTGACGATGGTCGCCTGCATCGGGGAGGTGACGGAGTCGCCGGTGACGGTGCTGACCGAGCCCGACCCGCGGCGCTTGGGCACCGACGCCGTCGCGGCGCGCGACGGTCCGGAGCGGGCGAACTCGCTCGGCAGCGTGACCTCGACACGACGCCCGTCGACCTCGACGACCACGTTCTGGCGGGCGGCGGGTTCGGGGATCGCGCCCGGCTCCCCGCTCCACGCCTCGATCGTGTTGTCGAACTCCGTCTCGATCCAGCGCGTGTAGATCGTGAAGGGCGCATCGCCCTCGGGGGCGAAGGCGGGATCGCGCACGATCGCGCGGTGGAAGGGGAGGACGGTCGGCAGGCCGGTCACCTCGAACTCCTCCAGGGCGCGGCGCGACCGCTCGAGCGCCTCGGCGCGGGTGCTGCCGGTGACGACGAGCTTCGCGAGCAGGGAGTCGAAGGACCCCGAGATCACGTCGCCCGCGACCACGCCGGAGTCGACGCGGACGCCGGGTCCACCCGGCGCCTTGAACACGTGGACGGGTCCGGGAGCCGGCAGGAAGCCGCGTCCGGCGTCCTCGCCGTTGATGCGGAACTCGAACGAGTGGCCGCGCGGGGTGGGGTCGTCGTAGTCGAGCACACCGCCCTCGGCGAGGCGGAACTGCTCGCGCACGAGGTCGATGCCGGTGATCTCCTCCGAGACGGGGTGCTCGACCTGCAGTCGCGTGTTCACCTCGAGGAACGAGACGGTGCCGTCCTTGCCGACGAGGAACTCGCACGTTCCGGCGCCCAGGTACCCGACCTCGCGGAGGATCGCCTTCGACGCCCGGTAGAGCTCGGCGTTCTGCTCGTCGGTGAGGAACGGCGCGGGCGCCTCCTCGACCAGCTTCTGGTGCCGTCGCTGCAGCGAGCAGTCGCGGGTCGAGACGACGACGACGTTGCCGTGGGCGTCGGCGAGGCACTGGGTCTCGACGTGGCGCGGCTGGTCGAGGTACTTCTCGACGAAGCACTCGCCGCGCCCGAAGGCGGCGACCGCCTCGCGGGTGGCGGAGGCGAACATCTCCTCGACCTCGTCGCGCTCGCGGGCGACCTTGAGGCCGCGACCGCCGCCTCCGAACGCCGCCTTGATGGCGACGGGCAGGCCGTGCTGGTCGACGAACTCGAGCACCTCGGCGGCACCCGAGACGGGGTTCAGGGTGCCGGGGGCCAGCGGCGCCCCGACCTTCTCGGCCACGTGGCGGGCCGACACCTTGTCGCCGAGGCGCTCGATGGCGTCGGGGCTCGGGCCGATCCAGATCAGGCCGGCGTCGATGACCGCACGGGCGAAGCCGGCGTTCTCGGCGAGGAAGCCGTAGCCGGGGTGCACGGCGTCGGCGCCCGAGCGGCGGGCGACCGAGAGGAGCTTCTCGATGACGAGGTAGGTCTCGGCGCTGGTGGTGCCGCCGAGCGCGTAGGCCTCGTCGGCGAGGCGGCTGTGCAGGGCGTCGCGGTCCTGGTCGGCGTAGACGGCGACGGAGGCGATCCCGCTGTCGCGGGCGGCTCGGACGACTCGGACGGCGATCTCGCCTCGGTTGGCGATGAGCACCTTCGTAATACGCGACATGGTTCCCCACCCTAGGGGGCCCTCAGAGGATGCCCGTGGCGGCTCACCACAAAGAAGCGCGGGGGCTTCGTCGGTTCCGCACAACCCGGTGCGGAGTCAGCGGTTCCAGAGCGAGGTCCACGGCACGCCGAGCTCGCGGACCAGCGAGCGCAGAGCGGGCACCGACATCCCGATCACCGTGGAGGGGTCCCCCTCGATCCGCGTGATGAAGCCGGCGGCGAGGCCGTCGATGGTGAACGCTCCGGCCACCTCGAGGGGCTCGCCCGTCGCGACGTAGGCGTCGATCTCGTCGTCCTCGATGTCGGAGGCGAAGTGCACGGCCGCGGAGGTGACCGTGCCGACCTCCGCGCGCACCTCCCCGCCCCGGTGGTCGATCAGCCAGTGCCCGGAGTGCAGGCGGCCCTCGCGGCCGCGCTGGGCCCGCCAGCGCTCGCGAGCCCGCTCGGGCTCGTGCGGCTTGCCGTGGACCACGCCGTCGAGCACGAACGCGGAGTCGCCGCCGAGGACGAGGCCGTCGACGTCGGGGCCCAGGACCGCGCGCGCCTTCGCGCGGGCGAGCAGCGCCACCACGGCGTCGGCGTCGAGCGGAGCGCCCGACTCCTGCTCGGCCAGGGTGACCGCCGCCGGCTCGTCGACCTGCGAGGGCACGACGACGGGCTCGATGCCCGAGGACCGCAGCAGCGCCAGGCGCGCGGGGGAGGTGGAGGCGAGGTAGAGGCGCATGCGTGCTCCCTGCGGCCGGGCCCCCGCTGTGGGATGCTCGATGGATGTCGAAGTCCGCGTCCCGCACACCCTCCCGTCCCTCCGAGGACGACGGCGTGCTCGGGACGCAGGTCGAGCTCGAGATTAGCAACGTGGCCCACGGAGGCGTGTTCGTCGCCCGCCACGAGGGCCGCGTGGTCTTCGTTCCCGACGTGCTCCCGGGCGAGCGCGTCCGGGCGCGCATCAGCGAGGTCCGCCACGACAGCTTCTGGCGGGCCGATGCCCTCGAAATCTTCGAGTCGTCCCCCCACCGCGTCGCGCACGTCTGGGCCGAGGCATCGATCGACCGCCGCCCGGAGGACCGTGTCGGCGGTGCCGAGTTCGGCCACGCCGCGCTCGCGCACCAGCGCGAGCTCAAGCGCACGGTCCTCGAGGACGCGTTCGCCCGCTTCGCGCGGCGGGAGGTCAGCGTCGAGGTGTCGCCCATCGAGGGCGACGACGAGACCCGCGGCCTCGGCTGGCGCACGCGCAACCGCCTGCACGTGGACGACGACGGCCGCGTCGGTCCGTACGCGTCGCGGAGCCATCACGTCGTCACCGTCGACACGCTCCCGCTCGCGACCGCCGCCTCCTCCGCCGCGGCCCCGCTCGACGGCCGGCTCGCTCCCGGCTCGGTGGTCGACCTGGTCGACGCGGCCGGATCCGAGGGCGCCGCGGTCCTCGTGCACGACCCGTCCGACAAGAAGGCCCGACGCGACCGCACCGTCGTGACCGAGTTCGTCGCCGACCGGACCTTCCGCGTCGACCGCTCCGGCTTCTGGCAGGTGCACCGGGGAGCCGCAGCCACCCTCTTCGACGCCGTGCAGACGGCGGTCGACCCCGAGCGGAGCGACCCCCGCGCGGCCAACCACGACCTCTACGGCGGAGTCGGCCTGCTCGCGGCGGCGCTCGCCGACCGTCTCGGAGCCGGCCTCCGCGTGACCAGCGTCGAGAGCGACGCCCGCGCCACCGAGCACGCGCTGGAGAACCTGTCGGACCAGGTCGGCGCCCGCGCGGTGACCGCCCGGGTCGACCGCTACCTCCGGGACGCCCTCGCCCAGGCCGACGCGCGCGAGCGCGAGCGCTGGCGCTCGGCGACAGTCGTGCTGGACCCGCCCCGCTCGGGTGCGGGCCGCGCGGTCACCGACGCCCTCGTCGAGCTCGCTCCCGCTCAGCTCGTCTACGTGGCGTGCGATCCGGTCGCCCTCGCGCGCGACGTGGGAGCTCTGGCGGCCGGCGGCTACGAGCTCGAGCGCCTCGACGGCTTCGACCTCTTCCCGAACACCTCGCACGTCGAGGCCGTCGCGCGGCTGGTGCGCCGCTCCGCCTGACCCCGGCGTCGCTACGATGACCCCGACGGACCCGAGGGAGTGGACCTGTGAACGCTGAGCCTGTCGGGGAGCCGCGCGTGCGGGTCGCCATCGTCGACGACCACGAGTCGGTGCGCCTGGGCGTCGCCGCAGCGATCGAGAACGCCGGGATGCACGTGGTCGCCGCCGCCGAGACCGTGCGCGTCCTCGAGCAGGTCCTCGACGGATCCGAGATCGAGGTCCTGGTGCTGGATCTCTCCCTGAACGACGGCTCGAGCATCACCGCGAACGTGAAGTGGGGCCAGGTCCGCGGATCCGCGGTCCTCGTGCACAGCATCGCCGACCGCGTGGTGGCCGTGCGGGAGGCCCTGGCGGCCGGCGCGGCCGGGGTGATCCCGAAGTCGTCGCCGATGTCCACCGTGATCGCGGCCATCCGCACCGTCGCCCGCGGCGAAGTGCTGAACAACCTCGAGTGGGCGTCGGCGATCGACGCGGACGACGACTTCGCGCGAGCGGTCCTCGGCCGTCGCGAGCGCGACGTGCTGCACCTCTACGCCTCCGGTCTCCCGTTGAAGCTCGTCGCCGACCGGCTGCAGATCTCGGTGTCGACGGCGAAGGAGTACCTCGACCGGATCCGCGACAAGTACGTCGAGATCGGCCGACCCGCGCCGACGAAGGTCGACCTGCTCCGCCGCGCCGTGGAGGACGGGATCCTGCCCGGCATCGACCCGGACGACGGCGATGCCGGTCGCTGACGCTCCGCCGACGGGTGCGCCGGCGAACCGGCTGCGGATCGACCGGATCGTCACCACGGTCCTCTCGCTCTTCGGCTTCGGCTTCGCCCTGCAGACGGTCCCGCCGATCCTCGACCAGCTGCGGTTCCTCCAGCCGGCGGTGGCCTGGCCGGTGCTGGCCCTGGTCTTCGGCGCGCTGGCCGCGGCCGTCGGCACCGCGGTCGTCCACCGCGGCACGCGCATCACCGGTGTCCTCGTGGCGGGCGCCCTCCTCCTCGCGCTGCTGACGTGGCCGCTGAGCGTCGTCCCGGGCGAGGTCCTGCCCGCGATGCCCTACGTCTTCTACCTGCTGACGCTGGGCACGGCCTTCTGCACCCTCGTCGCTCCGCTGCGGGTGGCGGTCGTCTACGCCGTCGTCACCCCGGTGCTCTTCTGCGTGCTGCGGGTGCTGCCGTCAGGCGGAGCCGTCGAGCCGACCCGAGCGGTGCTGGACGCCTTCTACGTGGGCATCGTCGGCTTCGTCATGCTCGTGCTGATCTCGGTGCTCCGGCAGTCGGCCGAGGAGGTCGACCGCGCCCAGACCACGGCGATGGAGCAGTACGAGGCGGCCATGCGCCAGCACGCGGGGGAGGTCGAGCGGATCGAGGTCGACGCCCTCGTGCACGACAACGTGCTCGCGACGCTCCTCGCGGCCGCCACAGCGGAGTCGCCCTCCCAGCGCGCGCTCGCGTCGTCCATGGCCCGCCGGACCCTCGCCGTGCTGCTGCCCGAGAAGGAGTCGGACGTCGCGGAAGGGTCGGTGCCGCTCGAGGTCGTCGAGCGGCAGCTCGCGCACGCCGCGTCGACCTTCGCCGCCGATCTCGACGTGGGGACCGCTCCGGCGGCCGATCCCCGGACGGCGTCCGTTCCGCGCGCCGTGGCGGAGGCGGTCCTCGGAGCCGTCTGGCAGGCGCTGTCGAACAGCGTCCAGCACGCGGGACCCGGCGATCAGGTGCGCCGCACGGTGCGAGGGCTGCTCGACGTGGACTCCGTCGAGGTGGTGGTCGAGGACGACGGGCGCGGCTTCAGCGTCGCCGAGGTGCCGCGCGAGCGACTGGGCATCCGGCTCTCGATCCTCGAGCGGGTGCACAACGTGAGCGGAGACGCGCGGGTGGAGTCCCGCCCCGGGGAGGGCACTCGCGTCGTGATCGGCTGGAGTGCCCGGACAGCCGCCGCGCGGTCGGGGACCGGCTCGTGATCGCGTATCCGCGCCCGCTGCTCTACGCGCTCGGCGCGGGCTTCTCGCTGTACCACGTGGTCCTCGCGTTCTTCTCGTACCGCAACTCCCCGCCCAGCACCTTCGATCTGCTCGCGGTCGCCCTGTACGTGGCGGCGACGGTGGTGGCGCTCTGGCCGTCCGCCACGACGCGCCTGTCGACTCCCGTGGCCGCGTCGATGACGGTGGTGGCCGTCGCCCTGCCCCTCCTCGTGGCACCGGCGCTGGATCCCGCGGCGCCGAACGGCTACTCGACCTGGTACATCGCCGCCGTGGGCACCCTGATGACCATCGTGTGCTCCCGCAGCCGTCCGGTGTTCGCCTGGACCGGCATGCTCGTCCTCATCGTGCACACGATGATCTGGGCGGGACCGCTCTCGCTCTTCACGCTCGGCGTCATCGGCAACCTGGCCTGGGTCGGCTCAGCGCAGGCGCTCATCATCGAGCTCGGCCGAGCAGGATCCGAGGCGCGGGTGCTCGAGGCGGCGGAGCGCGCCGCGACGTCGTGGCGGGCGGCGGAGGAAGCGCACCTGACGGAGCGCGAGATCCGCCTCGAGCAGACCCGAGCGATCGCCTCCGACATGCTCCGTCGCATCGCGAGCGAGCAGGGGCTGAGCGACGAGGAGCGCATGGAGTGCCGCCTCCTCGAGGCCTCGGTGCGCGACGAGATCCGCGGGCGACGGCTTCTCGACGACGACGTCAGGCGGCTCGTCCTCGACGCGCGGAGGCGAGGAGTGACCGTGTCGGTCCTCGACGACGGCGGGCTCGATCACTCGTCCGAACGGGAGAGCAGGCGCGTGCTGCACGAACTCGCCCAGGCGCTCGCGGGGATCCGCCACGGAGTCGACCGCATCGTCGTCCGGACGGCGTCGGCTGACTCGCCCTCCGCCGTGACGATCGTCGGGCTGCGGACGGCCGGCGACGGCAGCGCGGTCGCGCTCGGCTCCGACGACTCGGCCGACGAGGTCGACGCCTGGGTCGAGATCCGCCGCGACGACCAGCGGGTCTGACCGGGGCGACGGCGGCCATCCCTCCGCGGAGGAGTTCCTCGCGTTCAGGAGCCCGCTCTGCGGAGTCGAGGAGCGCCCAACGGACGAGTTGCGCGCATCGCAGAAGGACAGCGGGTCGAACGAGTACAGCGGGTCGGACGAACACAACGGGTTAAAAGAGTGCGGCGGGCTGTCCGCTCCTCCGAAGAGGGGGCCCAGCCCGCCGTCAAACCCCGAGTGAGGGTAACAACCCGAATATTACCCTCACTCGCCCCCAAAACACCCGCCTCATTACCCTGGTCGGCGAGTGATTGGCGATGCCCTCTCCGAGGAGTGAACACCTAACACGGATAATCATGCTCAGATCGGAAGGGGCCTGATAGTCGTCACTTTAGGGGACTAATCGGGGTACAAAATTCATCTTCTCCGCCGCTGCGGGCCCCTGGAGCGCAGAGGGCCGTCAGCCGGCGAAGGAGCGCCACGCGCCCGGTGCCGCGTGCAGGGGCGCCCGGACGGCGTGGGAGCGGTCGTTCCAGCCGCTCATCAGCTCCTGCGACTCCTCGACCTCGTCCGCGCCCTGAGCCGCGAGGGCGGTGACGACGGCGGTCACCGCGGCGATCTGCCGGGCGTCGAGCCCGGGGGTCGAGATGACGACGGAGGGGGCGGAGTCCTGTTCGCTCATCCCGCGACGGTACCGCATGCTCTGCGGCGGCGTTCGGCGCGAGGTGATTATGCTGACGCCGGACGCCGCCGGAGCGACGACCGACCGTCGTCGAACCAGGAGCACCTCCCGATGCCGTCGTGGATCCCCCCGCACGCCGTGTCCGCCGTCCGCGGTCTGCTCGCCGGCGCCCGCCGGTCGCCGGCCGCGGTCGGGCTGGTGCTCCTCGTGATCGGCGCGAGCGCCGCTGCGGGAACCCTCGCGGGGCCCGCTTCAGCCACGACAGCCGCGTGGTGGGCCGCCGGATCCGGCTCCCTGCTGGGTGGCCGCCCGTGGACCGCGGTCACCGCGCTCGTGATCGCCGCCGATCCTCTGCAGCTCGTGCTCGAAGCGGTGCTCGCCCTGCTGCTCCTGGTGATCGCCGAGCGCCGCCTCGGGTCGTGGCGGACGGTGCTCGCCTTCGTGATCACGGGAACGACCGGGATCGTCCTCGGCGTGCTCCTCCAGGTCGTCGGCGCGGCCGCGGGGGAGTGGTGGGCGAGCGACACGATCGGCGACACCGCGTTCGATCCGCTGACCGGAGCGGTGGGCGCGCTGCTCACGTCCACCGCGTTCATGGGCGCTCTGTGGCGTCGGCGCCTGCGCGTCACCGTGTTCGCCCTCGTGCTCATGTTCGTGCTCTACGCCGGCGACCCCGCCGACGTCCACCGCCTCCTCGCCGGAGTCGCGGGACTGGGACTCGGCGCCGTCCTCGCGGGCCCGGTCGCCGGCGTCCGCCCGCACCGGCACGCACCCAGCTCTCACCGGGAGTCGCGCGGCCTGCTCGCAGCCGTCGTGGCCGTCACCGCCCTCGGCCCGCTCGTCGCCGTCCTGTCCGACTCGGGCTACGGCCCCTTCTCGTTCCTCGGTCGACTCCTGCAGAGCGCGTTCACCGGTACGGGCGATCTCGAGGACCCCTGCGCGCGGCTGACCCGCCACTGCACCCACCACGTGCAGTTGAGCCTCGTGCAGCCGGGAGCCATCCTGCTCACGTTCGTGCCCCTGATCCTGCTCCTGGTCGCCGCGCGGGGTCTGCGGTCCGGCCGGCGTCTCGGACTCGTCCTCGCCGTCGGCGTCAACGGGGCGATCGTCGTCCTCGACGTGCTGTCGCTCCAGCACGCGGCGCGGCATCCGGAGTTCGAGCACCACGCCGAGTACCTGCTCTGGGTCGCGACGACGGTCCTCGTCCCGCTGGCCGTCGTCGCGCTCCTGCTCGCCGGACGCCGGCACTTCCGCGTACTCGCGCCGCGTGCCGCGGCCCGCCGCTGGCGGCGCGCGATCGGTGCCGCCTTCGCGGCCGGTCTGGGCGGCTACCTGGCCGTCGCCTTCGCGGCGCGGACGAGCTTCGAGCCCGCCGTCGACGGGGGAGGGCTCCTCGTCGGAGGACTCCTGCGGTTCGTGCCCGTCGGCTTCCTCGGGGGCGCCGGTCGGCTCCCGATGCCGCGCGATCCGCTCGCCCGGGTCGTGTCCGACTGGGTGGGGCCGGCGTTCTGGCTGCTCGTGGTGATCGCCGTGGTGGCCCTGTTGCGCGCCACCGACGCGCAACGGTCCCGCGGCGACGGAGCGGTGTACCGCGGGATCCTCGCGCGCCACGGCGCCGGCAGTCTCGGCCACCAGGGCACCTGGCAGGGGAACGACCACTGGATCGCTCCGGACGGCGAGGGGGGAGTGGCCTACCGGGTCGTCGGGGGGATCGCGATCGCGCTCTCGGATCCGGCGTGCGCCCCCGAGCGTCGCGACGAGGTCGTCGCGGGCTTCCTCCGGCACTGCGACGAGCGCGGCTGGTCGCCCGTGTTCTACAGCGTCCACGACGAGCTCCTGCCCGTGTTCGACCGCCTCGGCTGGTCACGGGTCTCGGTCGGCGAGGAGACGGTCATCGACCTCGCCGGCTTCGAGCTGACCGGCAAGCAGTGGCAGAAGGTGCGCTACCCGCTGAACCGGGGGCTGAAGCTCGGCATCGAGGCGGTGTGGACCACCTGGCCGGAGCTGTCGCTCGCGACCGCGAACAGCATCGTCGACCTCTCGGAGCGCTGGGTCGCCGAGAAGGCCCTCCCCGAGATGGGCTTCACCCTGGGCGGTCTCGACGAGGCCCGCGACCCGGAGGTGTCCCTCCTGCTGGCCGTGGGACCGGACGGCGTGCTGCAGGGCGTGACCAGCTGGCTGCCGGTGCGCCGCGACGGCCGCATCGTGGGATGGACGCTCGACTTCATGCGCCGCTCCGACGACGCCATGCCCGGGATCATGGAGTTCCTGATCGCCTCCGCGGCCCTGCGCGCGAAGGAGGACGGTGCCGAGTACGTCTCGCTGTCGGGTGCTCCGCTCGCCACCGCGCCCGTCGCCGAGGGGGAGGCGCCGCCCGAGCCGACCGTGCTCTCGCGCCTGCTCGACTTCCTCGCGCGGACGCTCGAGCCCGCCTACGGATTCACGTCGCTCTTCCGGTTCAAGGCGAAGTTCCATCCGCGCTACGAGGGGCTCTGGCTGGCCTACCCCGACGCGATGCGCCTGCCGCAGATCGGCACGGCCCTGGCGCGCGCCTACCTCCCGGACCTCTCGGCCCGCGACGCACTGGCGTTCGCCCGGACGCTGGGTGCGCGGCCCGAGGAGCACGAGACGCCCGTCCGCAACGCCGGCTGAGTCGTCAGGCGCCGTCGGCCGCCGACCAGATCTCGAAGTCGAGGTCGGGGAAGTCGTCGGCGTCCTGCTCACCGACGACGGGCTGCACGAGCGAGCCGACCGGCACGCGTCGGGCGGCCAGGTCGGCGAGAGTCGCGGCGTCGCCGGGCAGCGATTCGGGGCCTCCCGCCGCGTTCGAGGCGAGCTGGCTGGTCGGCCCGAGAAGCAGCTCCGCCTCGTCCGGTCCTCCGCTCTCGGTCAGACCGGGCACGACGACCCCGTGTCGGCCGTCCGGGCGACCGCGAGCCGACGGGCGTAGTCGAGCACGGCGTGAGCGACGGCGTCCCCGACGACGAGCGAGCCTCCGGCGTAGCGCAGAACCTTCATGGTCGTGACCTCTCCCCGTGTGCGATGGGCTCGGCACCGGGGGCCGGGGTGCGCCCTCCCCACTGTACGGCGGGCGCGAGCGGGCGCGCAGGCCGATGCGCGGGAGGGGCCCGCGCGGACCGCCTAGAGCCGCAGCTCGCCCGCGACGACCCGGCTCGCCACGAGGGTGAGCGCCGTCGAGTTCGAGCGGGCGTGCCGGCGCAGGATCTGGAACGCCTCGTCGGTCGAGATCTCGCGGGCGTAGGCGACCGCGCCCTTGGCCTGCTCGATGAGCACGCGGCTGTTCAGAGCGTGCTGCAGCTGATCGCGCACGGTGTCGCTCTCGAGCAGGGCCCGCTGGTGCAGGATCCCGATGGTCGCGACATCGGCGAACGCCTGCGCGACGGCGACGTCGTCGGCCGGCAGCGTGCCCGGCTCGGAGCGGAAGAGGTTGAGCGATCCGATGCACTCGCTGCGCAGGCGCATCGGGACGCAGTGCACCGAGCGGAGTCCGAGTTCGAGAGCGCGGTCCCGGAAGGGCTCCCAGCCCGCGCGCACGTCGCGGATGTCGGGCACCACCACGGCCTCGCCGGTCGTGAGGCACTCCATGCAGGGCCCGGACTCCTCCCGGAGCTGCAGCAGCCCGATCAGGCGGGAGTCCTCGTCGGTCGACGCGAGCACCTCGGCGACGCCCCCGGCGTCGCGCAGCACGATGCCCGCCGAGGCGGCCTCGAAGAGCGCGGCGCTGCGGTCCACGAGGGTCTGGAGGAGTTCCACCGTGTCGTAGTCGTCGACGAGGGTGTCGGAGAGGGTCACGAACGTCTCGATGAGGTCGTGCTCCCGTGAGCGGGCCGCCATGCAGTCGATCCTAGATTTCGAGGGGAGGAGGGGGGAACCCGGTGCGGCGGTCGACGATCTCCTCGGCGACCTCCGCGACCGGGCGGCCCTGCGCGAACGCATGGGCCCTGAGCAGCAGGAGGGACTCCTCCGCCGAGATGCCGTGCCGAGCGAGGATCATCCCCGTCGCCTGGTGGATGATGCGGCGCGAGTGCACGTTGCTGCTCGCGGCGGTCCCGCTGTCCGAGAGGACATGGGCGACGACGCGCAGTGCCGTGCCGGGCGTGCGCGCGCGGATCCGCTCGATCACCGCGGCGGGCAGCGGACCCGAGGCGGTGCTGTAGAGGTCGACCACGCCCACGTCGAGCCCCGCGATGCGCAGAGGGAACGCGTAGACCGCGTCCAGGGGCAGCCGGCCGACCTCGGCCGCGAACAGGGGCCAGCGCTCGGCCGCGTCGCGCACGTCGTCGACGAGCACCGGAGTGCGGCGCCGCGCGGCGTCCCAGCAGGGCCCCTCGCCGAGGTCGAGCTGGATCTCGTCGAGGCGCGCAGCGACGTCGTCGCTCGCCGAGACGGTCTCGCCGCCGAACGACGAGCCGATCGTCGAGATGGCCGCGCCGCGCACGGGGAACTCGTCGGCGTACGACGAGGACAGGGTCGAGAGGGAGTCGGTCGCCATGCCCGCTCCCTCCGTCATTCCGCAGCGGATGCCGTCGTCGCCGCCCACGCTAACAGGAGGGGCGGCCGCCGGATCAGAGCGGGATGTTGCCGTGCTTCTTGGCGGGCAGGTTCGCGCGCTTGGTGCGCAGCGCCCGCAGCGCCTTGATCACGGAGACGCGGGTGGCCGACGGCTCGATGACGCCGTCCAGCTCGCCGCGCTCGGCGGCCAGGAACGGGCTCGCCACGTTGTAGGTGTACTCGTTCGCGAGACGGGTGCGGACGGCGGCGACGTCCTCGCCCGCCTCCTCCGCCCTCCTGATCTCGTTGCGGTAGAGGATGTTGACCGCGCCCTGGCCGCCCATGACCGCGATCTCGGCGGTCGGCCAGGCCAGGTTGATGTCGGCGCCGAGCTGCTTGGAGCCCATGACGATGTACGCGCCGCCGTAGGCCTTGCGGAGGATCACGGTGACCAGGGGCACGGTGGCCTCGGCGTAGGCGTAGAGCAGCTTGGCGCCGCGGCGGATCACGCCGGTCCACTCCTGGTCGGTGCCGGGGAGGTAGCCGGGCACGTCGACGAGCGTGAGGATCGGGAGCGAGAACGCGTCGCAGAAGCGCACGAACCGCGAGGCCTTCTCGCCCGCCTCGATGTTGAGCGTGCCGGCCATGGCGCTCGGCTGGTTGGCGATGATGCCGACCGAGCGGCCCTCGACGCGGCCGAAGCCGATCACGATGTTGGGGGCGAACAGCGGCTGCACCTCGAGGAAGTCGCCCTCGTCGACGATGTGCTCGATCACGACGCGCATGTCGTACGGCTGGTTCGGGCTGTCCGGGATGACCGTGTCGAGGAAGCGGTCGGAGTCGGTGGTCTCGAGGTCGACCTCGGTGTCGAAGACGGGGGCCTGCGAGAGGTTGTTGTCGGGGAGGAAGGAGAGGAGCGTCCGCGCGTAGTCGAGGGCGTCGTTCTCGTCGCTCGCGAGGTAGTGCGAGACGCCCGAGATCTTGTTGTGGGTGAGCGCGCCGCCCAGCTCCTCCATGCCGACGTCCTCGCCGGTGACGGTCTTGATCACGTCGGGGCCGGTCACGAACATCTGGCTGGTCTTGTCGACCATGATCACGAAGTCGGTCAGAGCGGGGGAGTACACCGCTCCTCCGGCCGCGGGCCCGCAGATGATCGAGATCTGCGGGATGACACCGCTGGACGCGGTGTTCCGGCGGAAGATCTCGCCGTACTTGCCCAGGGCCACCACGCCCTCCTGGATGCGGGCTCCGCCGGAGTCGAGGATGCCGATGATCGGGACGCCGGTCTTCAGCGCGAGGTCCATGACCTTGATGATCTTCTCGCCCGCGACCTCGCCGAGCGAGCCGCCGAAGATCGTGAAGTCCTGCGAGTAGACGGCCACCTGGCGACCGTGGATGGTGCCGGTGCCGGTGACGACCGCGTCGCCGTAGGGGCGCTTCTTCTCCATGCCGAACGCGTGGGTGCGGTGGCGCACGAACTCGTCCAGCTCCACGAAGGAGCCCGGGTCCAGGAGGGTGTCGATGCGCTCGCGGGCGGTCATCTTGCCCTTGGCGTGCTGCTTCTCGATCGCGGCCTCACCGCTCGCGGTGACCGCCTCGTGGTACCGGGCCTTGAGGTCGGCGATCTTCCCCGCGGTCGTGTACATGTCGGGCGCAGGACGTTCGATGTTCGCGGTCACCCGCTCACCTTACCGGCGGGGGTAGGGGCGCCCCCCTTGTCGTGAGGGCACAGGGAGCGGGCTGCCGCGCGGGAGGATCCGCACAACGACTCCCGCCTCCGGGCTCCTCGGAGAGGGCGCGAGTACCGTGGCGGCATGCAGCTCCCGCTCTCCCGCTCCGTGTCCCCGAAGGTGCTGTGGGAGGAGCACGCCGGCTCGACGAACGACGTGCTCCGCGAGCACGCCACCCGCGCGCCGGACCAGTGGCCGCACCTCGCGGTGGTGGCGACCGACGACCAGCGGGCCGGCCGCGGCCGCCTGGGCCGGGTCTGGCAGGCGCCGGCTGGTCGGACCCTCGCCGTCTCGGTCCTGGTCGACGCCTCCGGACTTCAGGCAGGCGCCTCCGGATGGCTGCCGCTGGTCGCGGGTGCGGCGCTCGCCCGGGCGCTCGCCCCGCTGGTCGCAGTCCCGGTCGCCGTGAAGTGGCCCAACGACGTGCTCCTCGACGGCCGCAAGACCGCCGGCATCCTCGCCGAGCGGCTCCCCGACGGCCGCGTGATCCTGGGAACGGGCGTGAACCTGCTCCTCACGGAGGACGAGCTCCCCGTGCCGACCGCGACCTCGCTCGCTCTCGCCGGCGCCCGGACCGCCGACGCCGACGCCGTCCTCGCGGCGTACCTCACCGAGCTCTCGGCCCTGCTCGCACCCCTGCTCTCGCTGCGCGACGCCGAGGCGGCCGGCACCGCCGCCGCCGTGCGCGAGCGCTGCGGCACCCTCGGCCTCCGCGTGCGCGTGGAGCTCCCCGACGGCTCGGTGCACGAGGGGACCGCCCTCGCGCTGGACGCCGACGGTCGGCTCGTCGTTCAGCTCGCGGACGGACCGCGCGCGTTCTCGGCGGGCGACGTCACCCACCTGCGGCAGTGAGGAGGGGGCGATGACGACGGACGCCCCCGAGCTCGAGCTCGCGCGGCTGACCCCTCGGGCGAGGAAGGCGGTGGCCCCGGTCATCGGCTTCCTCCTCCTCACCTGGTCGGGCTTCTACTTCGCCGCTCAGTTCGACCTGGGGCTCCAGCGGTGGATCATCGCGCTCGGCACGGCCGTCCTGGTGCTCCTGCTCTGCGCCCCCTCGGCGCTGCGCTCGGCGGGGATCCGCTACCGGATCACCACGCGCGCCCTGCACGCGCGGCGCGGTCTCGTGGGCGTCCGGCGCGCCGAGGTCGTGTTCGATCCGCGGATGAGCGTCCGGGTCGCGCGGTCGGTGACCCAGCGGTTCGCCCGGTGCGCCGACGTCGTGATCGAGCAGGACGGCGCGGAGGTGTTCGTGCTGCGCGACCTGCCCGATCCCGGGCTCGCCGCGATCGTGCTCCGGGACGCCATCGCCGCGTCGCCCCGGCCGCTGCCGGCGTGGGAGGACCCGGTGCGGCCCGAGTGAGGGCGTCGGTACCATGGAGCCGCCCCGCGCCAGCGGGCGGAGACGGAGGAGCGCCATGCGCGTCGGCGTGATCGGTGGCGGCCAGCTCGCCAGGATGATGATCCCCGCGGCCGTCGAGCTGGGGATCGACATCGCCGTCCTCGCCGAGACCGAGGGCGCTCCCGCGGCGCTCGCGGCGACGCAGGTCGGCGACTACCGCGACGAGGCGGTGGTGCTCGCGTTCGCCGAGACCGTCGACGTCGTGACCTTCGACCACGAGCACGTCCCGCAGCCGATCCTGCGCGAGCTCGTCGCCCGCGGGATCCCCGTGCATCCGGGCCCGGACGCCCTCCTCTACGCGCAGGACAAGCTGCTCATGCGGCGCAGGCTCTCCGATCTCGGCCTGCCGGTCCCGGACTGGGCGGAGGTGTCCTCGGCCGACGAGCTCGCCGCGTTCCTCGACGACCACGGCGGCCGTGCCGTCGTCAAGACGGCCCGCGGCGGCTACGACGGCAAGGGCGTGCGGGTCGTCCGCGGCGCCGCGGAGGCCGACGACTGGTTCGAGGCGCTCGCCGAGGACGGTCGCGGCGGCTCCCTGCTCGTCGAGGAGCTCGTCGACTTCCGGCGCGAGCTCGCGCAGCTCGTCGCCCGCCGCCCCTCCGGCGAGACGGTGCTCTGGCCGGTCGTCGAGTCCGTGCAGCGCGACGGCGTCTGCGCGGAGGTCTTCGCCCCTGCTCCCGCCTCCGCCGGACGCGTCGCCGCGATGGCGGCGGAGATCGCCGAGTCGATCGCCGAGCGCCTGGGCGTCACCGGCGTCCTCGCCGTCGAGCTCTTCGAGACGACCGACGACCGCATCCTGGTCAACGAGCTGGCCATGCGGCCGCACAACAGCGGTCACTGGACCATGGACGGCTCCACCACCTCGCAGTTCGAGCAGCACCTGCGCGCGGTCCTCGACCTGCCGCTCGGAGCGACCGGCTGCCGCGACCCGTGGACCGTCATGGTGAACGTGCTCGGCGGACCGCAGGGCGAGTCGCTGACCGATCGCTACCCCCGCGTGCTGGCGGAGCACCCGGGCGTCAAGGTGCACAACTACTCCAAGCAGCCGCGACCCGGCCGCAAGGTCGGCCACGTGAACGCGACCGGCGACGAGCTCGAGAGCGTCGTCTACGAGGCGCGAGCCGCGGCGGCGCTTCTCACCGACTGACACGTACCATGGTGGCCGTGACGAGCCGATCGACGACCCCCGCCCCCGCCGGAGACCCCACGTGAGCGCGGATGCGCTCGTGAACGGATCCGCGCCCGTCGTCGGCGTCGTCATGGGCTCCGACTCGGACTGGTCGGTCATGCAGGCCGCGTCGACGACGCTGACGGAGTTCGGCGTGGCCCACGAGGTCCGAGTCGTCTCGGCCCACCGGACCCCGGAGGCGATGATCGCGTACGGCCGCGACGCCCGCTCCCGAGGCCTCAAGGCGATCATCGCCGGCGCGGGCGGCGCCGCCCACCTCCCCGGCATGCTCGCGGCCGTGACTCCGCTGCCCGTCATCGGCGTGCCCGTGCCGCTCGCGCGCCTGGACGGCCTCGACTCCCTCCTCTCGATCGTGCAGATGCCCGCGGGCGTGCCCGTCGCGACCGTGTCCATCGGCGGAGCCCGGAACGCCGGCCTTCTCGCCGTCAAGATCCTCGCCACGGCCGACGACGCGCTCTCGGAGCGCCTCGTCGCGTTCGCCGCCGACCTCGAGACCCAGGTCGCCGCGAAGAACGACGCCCTGGTGGCGAGCCTGTGACGGCGGTGTCCCTGCCGCTGCGGCATCCCGACGTCCGCTCCAGCACCTTCATGACGCGGCGCGCCTGGTGGCTGCTCGTCGGCAACTTCCTGGTCCCCGGATCGGCCCAGGTCCTGGCGGGCAACCGCCGGCTGGGCCGCCTCGGCCTGGCGTTCACCCTCGCGCTCTGGACAGCGCTGCTGCTCGCGGTCGTGCTCTACTTCGTCTTCCCGACCGGTCTCTACACGCTCGCGACCTTCGACCTGTCGATGCTGGCCCTCCAGGCCGCACTCGTGATCTACGCGGTGGTCTGGCTCGTGCTCACCCTCGACACCCTGCGGCTCATCCGGGTCGTGCGGGTGCGGCCGAGGATGCGCGGAGTGCTGGCGTTCGCGACGATCGCACTGATGGCGGTGTCCGTCGGCACGGCGGGAGCGGGCACCTACCTCCTGGGCGTCACCCGCGGCACGCTCTCCTCGATCTTCGGTGGCGGAGCGATGGAGGCTCCGGTCGACGGCCGGTACAACATCATGCTGCTGGGCGGCGACGCGGGCGAGGACCGCGAGGGGCTGCGTCCCGACAGCATCTCGGTCGTCAGCATCGACGCGTCCAGCGGTGCGGCGACCATCATCGGTGTGACGCGCGAGTTCCGCGACGTCCCCTTCGCCGAGGACAGTCCGATGCACGAGCTCTACCCGGACGGCTACAACTGGGGCGACTGCAACGTCAGCGTGTGCAAGCTGAACTCGATCTACACCGAGGTGGAGCTGAAGAACCCGGAGCTCTACCCCGACGCGGTCGCCGAGGGCAGCGAGCCGGGCATCGAGGCGATGCGGGACGCCGTCGAGTCGATCCTGGACCTGCCGATCCAGTACTACGCGCTGATCGACATGGAGGGCTTCGCCCAGCTGATCGACGCGCTCGGAGGAGTCGACATCACCTACGACGGTGACGAACCGCTGCCCCTGGGCGGGCTCCTCGACTCGGACGGCGTGCCCTACGGCGTGAACCAGTGGATCGAGCCGGGCGACTGGCACTTCAACGGCGAGCAGGCCCTCGCCTACGCGCGCTCCCGCATCACCTCGGACGACTACGCCCGGATGGAGCGGCAGCGCCAGGTGCAGGAGGCGCTGGTGCGCCAGTTCGAGCCGGCGAACGTGCTCTCGAAGTTCCAGGACGTGGCCGAGGCGGGCTCGCAGGTGATCAAGACGGACGTGCCCCAGGGGATGCTCGGCTACTTCGTGCAGCTCGGCCTGAAGACGAGGTCGCAGCCGATCGAGAGCGTCGAACTCACTCCGCCGACCGTCGACCCCGAGGACCCGGACTACGACGTCGTCCGGTCGATGGTGCACGAGGCGCTGTTCCCGGACGACTCCGGGAACTAGAGCCGGTCGAGCACGATCTCGACGGGGCCTCGCGGCCGCCGCTCAGATCTCGGCGTGCAGCGCCCAGACCCGCTCGGCCGAGTCCCGCCAGCTGAACGCCCGGGCGCGGTCGCGCCCGGCCACCGACAGCCGCTCGCGGAGCGCAGGATCCGAGAGTACGCTGCTCATTGCCAGAGCCAGCCGTTCCGGGTAGTCCTCCGCGTCGCCGCGCTCGACGGCCACTCCGGCGTCGGCCGCGACCTCGAGCAGGGCCGCGTCGTCCGAGTGGACGACCGGCACACCGAAGTGCATCGCCTCGAGCACCGGCAGGCCGAAGCCCTCCGCGATGCTGGGGTACACGAAGAGGGTGGCGCGGTCCAGGACCACGGCGAGGTCGGCGTCGCTCAGCACGCCGAGGGCGCGCACGCGGTGCTCGTCCAGTCCCTGCTCGTCGGCGACGGCGGCGATGTCGAGCTCGCCCCAGCCGGTCGGTCCGACGATCAGCAGCGGGATCGCGGGGGCGGAGGCGCCTCCGAACGCGGCGATCAGCGAGACGAGCCCCTTGCGCGGCTCGAGGGTCCCGACGCTCAGCACGTACTCGGCCGGCAGCCCGAGCGCGACGGCGCGCGCCTCGGCGTCGTCCGGGAGCACGAGACCCGAGCCCACCGCTCCGCCGATCACCCGCAGCCTGTCGCCGAAGTCGAGGACCTCGGAGAGCTGCTGGGCGACCGCGTGGGTGGGGACGACGACGGCATCGGCGTGCTTGCGCGCCCGCTTCGCCATGGCGCGGTGCCACTTCGCCCCGTGCGGGGTGAGGGTCTCGGGATGAGTCCACGGGACGGTGTCGTGGATGGTCACGGCGATCTGCTCGCCGTCCCGGCCCTCGTGGCTGCGCAGCGGCGCGAAGAGGCTCGGAGCGTGGATCATGCCTCCGCCGGCGGGGATGCCGATGCCGTACTGCCAGGCGCGCGACAGCTCGCGGCGGCCCAGGTGGAGCCGGTGGATCCGCGCGAGCCCGGGCAGCCGCTGCCGCAGCTCCTCCTCCTTCTCGGGCGGGTAGGCGGAGACGACGGCCTCGACCTCGCAGTCGCGGGGCGCGGTCGCGATGAGCTCGCGCGTCAGCTCCTCCGTGTAGCGGCCGATGCCGCCCGGCACGCGGGCGAGCATCTGGTCGACGACGACGCGCAGCACGGTGCTCACGGTCGGACCGTCTCGATCGGTGCGGCCGCGAGTGCCTCGTCCCAGGAGCGCAGCGGAGGCAGGCCCGCCCGGCCCCAGCCGTCGTGGCCGAGGACGGAGTAGGCGGGGCGCGGCGCGGGGCGGACGAACGAGCCGCTGTCGGTCGGGCGGATCCGCTCGGGATCGAGCCCCGCCTTCTCGAAGACCGCGCGGGCGAAGCCGTACCAGGTCGTCTCTCCGGCGTTGGTGCCGTGGTAGACGCCCGCCGGCGCTCCCGAGTCGACGAGCTCGACCAGGCGGGCGGCGAGGTCGCCCGTCCAGGTCGGCTGCCCGCGCTGGTCGTCGACGACGCTCAGGGTCTCGTGAGTGCCCGCGAGGCGGACCATCGTCTTCGCGAAGTTGCCGCCGTGCTCGCCGTAGAGCCACGCGGTGCGGACGACGTAGCCCCGCTCCGGATTCGCGGCCAGGACGAGCTCCTCGCCCTCGGCCTTGGTGCGCCCGTACGCGGAGATCGGCCGGCGCGGGTGGTCCTCGCCGTAGGGGGAGGTCGCGGAGCCGTCGAACACGTAGTCGGTCGAGACCTGCACGATCGCCGCGCCGATCTCGGCCGCCGCTCGCGCGAGGTTCTGCGCGCCGAGCGCGTTGACTCGTCGCGCCTCGTCCTCATCGCTCTCCGCGTCGTCGACGCGCGTGTAGGCGGCGCAGTTGAGCACCGCGTCGTGCCCGGCCACCGCAGCGCGGACGGCGTCGAGGTCGGTGACGTCCAGATCGCGTCGGCCGAGGGCCGTGAGCGGACGGTCGCCGAGGGCGGTGCGGAGGTCGGTGCCGAGCATTCCTGCGGCGCCCGTGAGGAGGAAGGTCACCCCCTCATCATGCCGGAGGGGCGCGCTCCGCAGGCACGGGACGCACCACCCGGCACACGGCGTCAGGGCCGCCCACGCGCTCGTTACACTCGTCCCGTGCAGATCCGAGAACTCGACATCCCCGACGTCTACGAGGTCACCCCGCGGCAGTTCCCCGACGATCGGGGGGTGTTCTTCGAGTTCTACCGCTTCGATCGGCTCGCCGAGAAGGTGGGACATCCGCTGGCGCTCCGGCAGGGCAACACCTCGGTCTCACGCCGCGGCACCGTGCGCGGGATCCACTTCGCGCAGATCCCGCCGTCGCAGGCGAAGTACGTGTCGTGCTTCTCCGGCGCCGTGCTCGACTACGTCGTCGACATCCGAGTCGGATCGCCCACCTTCGGGCAGTGGGAGACGATCCTGCTCGACGACGTCGACCGCCGCTCCGTCTACATCTCCGAGGGCATCGGGCACGCCTTCGTCGCGCTGACCGAGGGCGCCGTGGTGTCGTACCTGGTGAACGCGACCTTCGATCCCGAGCGCGAGAAGGGCATCGACCCGCTCGACGAGCAGATCGGCCTGCGGTTCCCGGAGGAGGCGGGCGAGCTGCTGCTGTCGCCCAAGGACACCGATGCGCCGACGCTGGCCGAAGCCGAGGCGCTGGGGCTCCTCCCGACCTGGGACGAGGCGCGCGCGTACTACGCCGGACTCGACGAGTAGCGGCTGGGACCGCCCGGCTCAGCGGCCCAGCCGGAGGCGCATCAGTCCGACGCGCGCGCCGAGCCCGAGCCGGACGGCCAGCCGGATCGGCGCCTGGTACCAGGCGCCGTACCTCTGCGCGAGGTACAGGTAGGCGCTCCGGTGGTGCACGGCGAGCATCCGCGCCGATGCGAGCCGGGTCGAGTGCCCGCCCAGGTGCGAGACCAGGGCGTCGGCCAGGTACACGTTCGTCCAGCCGCGTCGACCGAGCGAGTCGCCCAGCTGCACGTCCTCGAAGTACATGAAGTACCGCTCGTCGAAGCCGCCGATCTGTTCGAAGGCGGTGCGCCGGACCATCACGCAGGCGCCCGAGAGCCATCCGGCCGTCATGCTGCCGTGCTCGAGCGTGCCGACGGCGCGCGAGCGGCGGTAGCGGGCCGACCACGGGTTGCCCGGCCAGAGGTGCGCGAAGAGGGCGTGGCCCACTCCGGTCCCGAGGGAGGGCAGCGCCCGCGCCGACGGGTAGACGGTGCCGTCCGAGTCGAGGATGCGCGGGCCGATCGATCCGATCCGGGAGTCGGCGGAGGCGGCGGCGTACAGGGCGTCGATGGATCCGGGCAGGAACACCGTGTCCGGGTTGGTCACCAGGATCCACTCGTACTCCGGGCCCAGCCGGTCCACGGCGTAGTTGACGGCCTTGCCGTAGCCGAGGTTCTCGCCCGTCTCGTGGAAGACGACCTCCGGGCGCATCTCGACGACGCGGCGCACGGAGTCGTCCGTCGTCGCGTTGTCGACGACCACGACGTGGACGTCGTGCTCCGTGGCCTCCGGGATCGACTCGAGGCAGGCGCGGAGGACCTCACCCGAGAAGTAGGTGACGACGACGACCGCGATGGGCAACGTCGAGCGAGAGATGGGAGCCTCCGGGGGTGCGGTGTCGACGGGCGAAGGCTCCGTCGGAAGAACTCATCGAGGCTAGCACGCAGCCTCGGAGCCTCCCGGGAGGCCCGTTCCTCTCAGCGGACGACGTCGAGAGGGGCTGTTCCGGCAGCGACGGCCGCGCCGGACGCCGTGTCGATCAGCGGGAGCTCCGGCTCGCCGGGCCGGCGGAAGACGACGAACTTGTACATGCAGAAGTTCCAGATCAGGCCGACGAGGACGGCGGCGGCCTTGGCCGCGTTGATCGCCAGGACCGCGTTCTGTCCCGAGCTGGGCAGGAAGAGGAGAGAGTGTCCGAACGTCGTGCCGAAGAAGACCTCGAAGCCGTAGATGACGAGCGATTGCAGCAGGAGCGAGCTGACGCCTGTCACGAGGAAGAACACGCCGAACGCGGCGGCCGAGGGTCGGCCGCGCTGGCGGAAGACGAAGAAGTGGTTGAGCACGTAGGAGATCGAGATGCCCACCGTCACCGAGGCGACGTTCGCCGCCAGGGCCGGCAGACCGACGAGCAGCGTCAGCGCATTCAGGATCGCGAAGTCGAGGACGGTGTTCAGCGAGCCCGCTGCGAGGAATCGCACCGTCTGAGAGTCCCGCCACCCGCTCGATCCCGCTCGACTCGCCACGTGTCCTCCTCCGGCGCCCTGATGTGCGAGCGCGACGGCCCGACGGTATCCGTCGTGTCTGAACGCGGAGGTGCACGAAGCGCTCCGAATCTGAGAACCGCTCGAACGGCGACCAGCCCGCGATCAACCGCGAGGCTCCGACGGACGCTGATACTCTGCGACCGCCCGTCGCGCGTCCAGCGTTCCGTCCTCTGCAGTCGAATTGGCTCTCCATGCTCACCCTGACGATCGTCACTCCCACCTACAACGAAGCGGACAACATCGGCGAACTGCTCCGCCGGATCGCCGCCGTCGCCGCCGACAACCCCGACGCCCTGATCCGGTCGGTGATCGTCGACGACTCGTCGCCCGACGGGACCGCCGAGAGGGCCAGGACGATCGGCGAGGAGCTCGTGACCGGGAACTTCTCGGTGTCCGTCCTCGAGAGGGCGAAGAAGGAGGGCCTGGGAGCGGCGTACATCTGGTCGTTCGCCCAGGTGCTCGAAGCGGAGGACGCGCCCGACTACATCCTGCAGATGGACGCGGACCTCTCGCACGATCCGCGATACGTCTCCGACTTCCTCCGCGAGGTGCGTGAGGGCGCGGATCTCGTCGTGGCGTCCCGGTACATCCCCGGCGGGGGCACTCCCGACTGGACACTCGACCGCAAGATCCTCAGCCGCGGCGGGAACATCTACACGCGCCTGTTCCTCGGGTCCACGCTCACGGACTGGACCGGCGGCTACAACCTTTTCAGCGCCGAACTGCTGCGCAGGATCGCGTTCCAGACGGTCGACGCGACGGGTTACGGCTTCCAGATCGCGCTCAAGCACCGCGCGGTGACGGCTGCGAGGAGGACGCGGGAGATCCCGATCGTCTTCCTCGACCGCACCGAGGGCACCTCGAAGATCCCCGGCAACACTCTGGTGCAGAGTCTCCTGCTCGTCCTGCGCATCCGGTTCGGGCGCGACGGGAAGCGATGAGGGCGGAGGAACGGGGTCGATCGCGGCCTCTCCTCGTCGAGGCGTCCGGGCTCCTCCTCGTCGTCGCCGGCGCGTTGGCCGTGCTCGGTCGTCTGGCCCCGACGCCGTGGGCCGACCACCTCCTCTCCGACGGCGACTCACTCGCCCTGCCTCTCCTCCTCCAGTCGGTGCAGCGCGGCGAGCCCTTCGAATGGGTCATGACGAGCCAGCTGCTCGTGTTCCCCGAGCTGCCGCTCTACCTCCTCAGCGTCGCGCTGGCGGGTGGCGCGATCCAGACGTCGCTCGTCGTGAACGCAGTCGTGAACGTGACCGTGTTCTACGGCGGTGCCCGGCTGCTCGCCTCGGGAGTGCTCGCCGATCGCTCGAGAGGGCTGCGCGTCGGATCGTCCGTCGCAGCCACCGCGACGCTCCTGCTCCTCGCGGCGACCGAGGGGCGCGGGCTGATCAACGTCGGTGCGTTCTCCGGCGGGATCCTCCTGACGACCTACTACTCGGGTGTCGCGATCGCGGGGGTCTGGATCCTCGCGCTGATGAGCGGGGTCACGCGCGGCTTCGCCTCCGGACTGGTCGACGATCGGCGGAGACGGTGGACCTGTCTCGGGGCGGTGGTCGTCGTCTCGGCCGCGACGACCTTCTCCAATCCGCTGTTCGCCCTCCAGTTCACCGCACCCGCGGTCGTGACGCTCCTGCTCCTGCTCGTGCTCGCGCGGATCTCCCGGAACACCGCCGCGTTCCTCGGCGGAGTCCTTCTCGTCGGAGCGGTCCTCGGTTACGCGTCGCGCGGGCTCGTCCGGACCCTGATCGCCGTCGACGCTTCGACCTACCTGCACCTGGAGCGCGCCGGTCAAGCGGTCGACGCCTTCATCCTGCAGATGCGCGTCGTCGGGTCGGCGACCAGCGGGAAGATCGAGCTCCTCGTGGTCGGCCTCCTGCTCGTGCTCGCCGCACTGACGGTCGTCGCGGCGCTGGCCACGCAGTCGAGGGAGCCGCGCCGTGGACGCGTCTCGACGTCGAGCACCGCTGTGGCGCTGTTCGTGGTCGTGTCCTGCCTGTCCCTCCTGCTGGGAGTCGTCGTCACGGGCAGCCTCGTCAGCCGGTACCTCCTCCCTCTCGCCGCCTTCCCGGTGCTGCTGGTCGTGCCCGTCTGCGGCGAGATCGCCCGACGGCTTCTCCGCCGCGCGCGGGTGCTGCGGCGGAACTCCGGCGACGCCTCACGCCACGGAGCCCTCGTCTGCGCGGGGCTGTCCGTCGCGGCGCTCGCGGCGGGGATCGCCGTCTCCGTGCCTCCGCTCGCCGTGGCCGCCGAACGGGCGGGCTCGACCCCGGAGCGGCAGTGCCTCGAGGACTGGCTGGGTGACCGGACGCGGTCCGGTGTCGCGTCGTTCTGGACGGCGCGCCCACTCGAGCTGTACGGGCCGGCGTCGCTCGACGTGCAGCAGGTGAACTTCGACTTCACCGCTCAGCTCTGGATGAACAACACCGCCGCGTATCGCGACACGACCTTCTCCTTCGTCCTGGCCGACCGCGATCCTGACTGGTCGGCCCTCGCGCTCGCCCACCTCGGAGAGCCGAGCGCGGTGGTCGCCTGCCCCACCTTCGACATCTACGACTACGCGGGGACGGACGGCGAGACGATCCTGAACAGGATCGTCTCCGACAGCATCGAGAGAGCGGACGGGGATCATGGGCTCTGACACGCGCATCGCGACACGGACCGGCGCGGCTAGGACCGGGACGCTCGCCCGTGCAGTGAGGGAGGCGGCGTGGGCGACGGGCGCCGGCGCGATCAGCCTCCTCGGCGGTGTCCTCGCCCTCGGTGTCACGCCGACCTCCCTGGGTCAGCGGTGGACCGTCGGGGGTGACGACCAGATCCTGCACTACACCCTTTTCCGCAGCGCCACGCAGTCGTTCCCGTTCTCGGTCAACGGCGCCCTCGGCTTCCCCGAGGGGCTCAACGCCTTCTTCACCGCGCAGTTCGATCTCGCCTCCGCCGTGCTCGTCGCACTGCTCGGTCTCGTCGTCGAGGACGGCTTCGCGCTCCTCAACATCTACTACCTGCTCGGCTTCTTCGCTGTCGCACTGACGGGGTACGCGTTCTTCCGCTGCCTGAGGACCTCGCCCTGGGTCTCGGCACTCGTCGCCGTCGTGCTGGCACTCGCTCCGTACCACTTCCTGCGGATCGGCGCCGGCCACGCCTTCCTCGCCAACTACTGGGCCGTCCCGCTGCTGGGCATCCTCCTGCTCTGCGCGGCCGGCGAGCGCACCGACCCGTTCCGCAGCTGGATCCGGCGGAGCACCGGCGCGTCGCGGGTCGCGCGCGCGGCAGTCCCGACAGTTCTCCTTCCCGTCCTCATCGCCACATCGGGCGGCTACTACTACGTCTTCAGCATCATCGTGCTCGGCGGAGTCTGGCTCCTCGGCGCCGCCGCCTCGCTCGCCTCGGGAGAGCGTCGGCGGGCCGTGCTCGCCCGTGCGGCGCCTCTCGGAGTGCTCGTCGTCGCGGTGGGCCTCGAGCTGATCGCCCTCTCGGCGGACTGGGGCGGTCGCTACGCCCCGTACTTCGAGGATCGAGGACTCGGCGAGTCGGAGAACTTCGCAGGCAAGATCCTCCCGCTGTTCCTGCCGTGGGAGGGGACTCGTGTGCCGAAGCTCGGAGCGCTGCCCCTGATCTACGCGAACGCGACCGCAGTAGCGAAGACCACCGAGCCGCCGGGGATGCCGGTACTCGGGATCGCGGGGCTCGTCCTGCTCCTCGCGGCACTGCCCATGATCGCGATCGTGGGAGGACGTGCTCTGCGAGTGACCGCGATCGGCCGTCTCGTCTCGGACGACCGTGTCCGCGTGCTCGCGGTCGCCGCTCTCTGGACGCTGCTCTTCTACGTCGTGACCGGTTTCGGCATGGCGGTCGCCCTCCTCGCCGGCACGACCGTCCGCGCCTGGTCGCGGCTCTCGATCGTGCTCATCGTGCTCGCACTCGGAGCCGTCGCCCTCGTGCTGCAGCGCCTGCGCCACCGCAGTGCTCGCATGCTCGCGGTCGTCCTCGTCTGCGTCCTCGTCGTCCTCGATCAGGGAGTGGGCGTGAGGCGGATGGTCCCGCTCGCTCCCGCCGACGACGCGGAGATCTCGTCCTTCGTCGCGGCGGTCGACGCCGACCTGGCCGACGGCTGCGGAGTCGTGCAGCTCCCCGTCAAGAGCTTCCCCGACAGCGGTGCGATCGGCTCGATGCGGGACTACGACGAGGCGCTCCCGTACCTCTTCACTGCGGGTGAGGACTTGCGCTGGAGCTACGGAGCGGTCGAGGGGACCCCCGGCTTCGACGTCTTCGACGACGCGGCCGATGCCGAGACCTTCGCCGCCGCCGTCCGGGAGAGCGGAGCCTGCGCCCTCCTCGTCGACACTGCGGCCTACTCGGACAGTGAGGGCGCGTGGTTCGACGAGGTCGTCGCCGCCACCGGCGGTCTCGACCCGATGGCGCAGTCGTCGTCCGGCCGATGGCTGGTGTTCAGGGTCGACTGATCCGGAGCCGGGGCCCTCCTCGGGGCGGAGTCAGCTCACCCGGAAGAAGAGGTAGCGACGGGAGTCGTCCTCGGACTCGATCACCGGCTGAGTCGCGGAGGTCGCGGCGTCGACGAAGGGCGCCCAGGCGGCCGCGTCGTCACC
Organism: Rathayibacter caricis DSM 15933; assembly: GCF_003044275.1. Taxonomy (NCBI): domain Bacteria; kingdom Bacillati; phylum Actinomycetota; class Actinomycetes; order Micrococcales; family Microbacteriaceae; genus Rathayibacter; species Rathayibacter caricis. Next base: position 2,377,523 of record NZ_PZPL01000001.1, read on the forward strand.
GTAGGCCGCCTGATCGACCAGGAGGCCGCACGCTCCGCTCTCGGCGACGGCCGCTCCGAACTGCTCCGGGGTCGTCACGTCCGCCCAGAAGTCGGCCGAGCGGGTGCCGGTGACCGCCCCGTACGACCAGCGCAGCGCGGAGTCGTCGGAGCTGAAGAGGTAGGGGAGGGCCTCGTCGTAATCGCCCATCCCGCCCACGGCGCCGGCTTCCGGGTAGCCGTGGAGCGGGAGCTGCACGATGCCGCACCCCGGGGCGAACTCCGATTCGGCTGCGGAGACGGCCGCGCGCAGTGCCGTGTCGTCGACGGGGGAGAGGTCTGCACCGACACTCGCTCCTCCCAGCTGATCGACGCCCGCGACGAGTCCGATGCCCACGATCGCGATCACCAGGGGGAGCCGACGCCGGAGCAGCGTGTCGAGCAGGACAGCGGCGAACATCAGGGCGACGGTCGACAGCACGACCGACAGGCGCACCCAGGCGCGGATCTCGCCGGTGACCACGGCGGCGAAGACGTAGCCGAGACCGCCGACGACGAAGAAGAGGAGTCCCCACAGATACACGCCGGCGAGGACGCGCGCGCGCTCGTCGCCGAGGAATCGCGCGGTCGGACCGGTGGACCCGGTGCGGACGGGGGCAACCGCCCTGACGAGGAGGAAGAGGACGAGGAGGATCATCGCCACGGCGGCGATCAGCGGCGTTCCCGTGGGCTCGGCGGTCGGCGAGACCGTGGTGCTCTGCTGGTACCCGCGCGAGAGCTCGGCCAGGGGGCCGAATCCCGATCCGTCCCACGGCAGCAGGAGGCTCGTGATCTTGCCGCTGTGCTGCTCGGACTGGAACGGCAGACGCTCCGCGAAGTAGGAGGCGTACCGCTCGCCGAAGTCGAGGGAGAGCAGCGCGAGCTGCGCGCCGATGAAGGCGACGAGCGAGACGACGGTCAGCGCGGGCCAGACCAGCTCGCGCCATCCCGATCCTGCGATCAGGATCGCGATCGCCCGGAAGAGGACTATGCCGCCGAGGAGGATGCAGCCGAAGACGAAGTAGTACGAGCTCGAGACGGACAGGCCGAACGTGAGGCCGAGCACCGGGAGAGCCCGGCGCAGGACGCATCGGCTTCGGCTCGGCGCGCGGTCGACCCAGCGCGCGAAGGGATCGAGCGTCGGAGACGCGACGACCAGGATCAGGATGCCGAGCAGGGCGACCCCCCAGTACATCCCGACGAACGCGTGCCCGAGTGCGACCCGTTCGAAGTGGTAGGGCATTAGGGCGAAGATCAGGGCGAAGAGCACGGCCACGGAGCGGCGGACGCGGAGCGCGCGGAAGAGGTAGTAGCCGGCGATGCCGGCCAGGGCGAACCCCGACAGCTGGAACACGTTCAGGATCACGATCGGATCCCGCAGCACGAGAGCCAGCGCGGAGAGCACGCCGATCGACTCGAAGTCGAAGATCGGGGTGAACCACTGGTTCTGCGTCCCGGGGAATCCCATCGAGGGGTTCGGCAGGAACAGCGTCCAGTCCTTCGCCCCCGCGGCGACGAGGTAGTGCGCGACCATGTCGCCGGTGTTCCCCGAGGTCCAGCGCCGCCCGAGATCCGCGGGCGACAGGCGCAGGGCGATGATCGCGGCGACGAGGGCGACCAGACCGACCCCCAGGGCGCATCCCAGATCGAGGAGTGCGCCGCGGTGCCTCCGGGCCGGACCCGGCCGGTGCTCGGACTCGGTCGTGTGTCGGAGGGTCTGGCTCATCGCTTCTCTCGTCCGGGGCGGGGCGTCTGCCCGCGGTGCGGCGAACAGCCTAGTGGCTCGGGTCGGGACGGGCGTCCGTCGAATCGACGGGCGTCGGACGACCCTCCCGCGGGAGCGGACGACCGGCGTCGGAGTCGGCGGCGCCGAGATCCTGGTCGCCGATGTCGTCGGCGGAGGCCGACGGCGCGCCCCGATGGGATCGGAAGACGACGAGCCGGTAGAAGGCGAAGTTCCAGACGAGCCCGGCGAGCACCGCGACAGCCTTCGCGAAGTTGATGGCGAGCACGTTGTTGTCGGCGTCCGAGCCGAGGAAGAGGAGCGAGCGCCCGAAGCTCGTGCCGAACAGCATCTCGAAGAGCCAGATGATGACGTTCTGGATGACCAGCGACGAGAAGCCCGTGACGGCGAAGAACTGCAGGAAGCGCTTCACGGTCACCCGGTCGGGGTAGCGGAAGACGAAGAAGTGGTTCATCACGTACGACAGGCAGATGCCGAAGACGACCGAGACGGAGTTCGCGATCAGGACAGGGGCGCCGAGCGCCAGGGTCATGATGTTGAGGAGGACGAAGTCGATCGCCGTGTTCACCGATCCGGCGGCGAGGAAGCGCACCTGCTGCTTCTCGAACAGTCTCGTCACGCGGTGGGGATCTCTCGGTCGGGGTGCGGGAGGCGGCCGCGACCGTCGTCCGGTCCTCCGGGGGTCTGTTCCTCCTCGAGGAGGGGCCTGTGCGGTGCCGCCGTGACCGGCGTGAGGAAGCGGTCGAAAGGCGACTCGCGATGCCGAGGGAGCGGAACCGTCCGGCCAGTGTGCCACGATTGCGTCCGATGACTCGAACTGCGCCCCGCGCGTCGCCCCCCGCGCTCCGTGCGCCGCTGTGGCAGCGCCTCCTGATCGAACTCGCGCCGGTCGTCGTCGTCGTCTCGGCCGCGCTGGTCGTGCTGGCACGCATGGCGGCGTCGGAGTGGAGCGCCGTCCTGCTGTACAGCGGCGACTCCCTCGTCCTTCCGCTGCTGCACTCGTCGATCGTCGCGGGAGAGCCCTTCGACTGGGTGTTCTCGTCGCAGCTCTTCTTCTTCCCGGAGCTGGTCATCTACTCGGCGATCGCTCTGGTGGTGAACGATCCGCGCGCCGCGATCGTGGTCAACGGCATCGTGAACCTGCTCCTCTTCTACGCCTTCGCGCGGATCATCGCGCGCCTCGCGCTGCAGCGGAGCCGTCATCGGTTCATCGAGATCTCCGTCGCCCTCGGCGCGATCGGCCTCTACGCGGTGATCTGCCTGCTCGAGCCGCAGCCCAACATCAACGGCTCCTCGATCGCGACGCTCTACCTCTTCAACACGTATTACCAGGGCGTCATCATCATCGGCCTGGCCGTGCTCGCGCTGACGCTCTGGCTGACCCGCTCCTTCCGGCGCGCGCGCTGGGGGAGCGCCCGGACGGTGACGGCAGCAGTGGTCACGGGGGCCGTCACGGCCGCGGTCACCCTCTGCGACCCGCTCTACCTCCTCCAGGTCACGGCACCGCTGGGGCTCGCGCTCGTCGTGATGTGGTTCGCCCGGCATCTGACCACCCGCGGTTTCGTGCTCCTCGCGGCGGTCAACGGCGGTTCCGCGCTCCTCGGCCTCTGGGGGCGCCGCTTCGTCGAGCAGTACCTCGCCATCGCCCTCGACAAGTACATGGACATCGAGAAGATCCCGTCGAGCATCACGCTGGTCGGGAACACGATCGCCGAACTGGCCTCGACCTCGGTCGGCATGTTCAAGCTCCTGCTGTGGGGAGCCGTCGTCGTCGTCACGGTCGGCTTCTTCCTCTACGCGCTGTTCGCGCAGACGAGGCCGTCCCTGCGCCGCACCGTCTCGGGAGCCGAGCTGTTCCTCACTGCGTTCTCGACGCTCTCGCTCGTCACGATGGTGCTCGGCTTCTTCGTCACCGGCTCGCAGACGACGCGCTACCTGCTGCCGATCTTCGTGTTCCCCCTGCTCGGGATGATCCCGGTGGTGATCCACGTGCTCCGCCTCTCGATGCTGGTCGTGCCCTACGCCGAGTACCGGCGGAGCCTCGCGCGATTCATGGTCGGCGCGTCCTCGGCGGTGGCCGTCCTCGTCGTCGTGGCCGGGGCCGTCTCCCTCCCGCCGGTGATCCGCATGGTGACGGGAGCGACGTACTCGGGAGCGACGTGCTTCGAGGACACCATCGGTGATCGTGAGGAGTCCGGTGTCGGATCCTTCTGGATCACCAGGCAGTGGGAGGTCTACGCGGACGAGCGCGGCGACGTGCTCCAGGTGCGGGGTGACCTCTCGGTCGACGACTGGATGATCAACGTCGCGACCTACGTCGACAAGGACTACTCGTTCGTCATCGTCGATCCGTGGGGCCATGTGACGGAGCAGTCGGTCCAGGTCCTCGGCACGCCCGCCGAGGTCACGACGTGCGGCGACTTCGAGATCTACGACTACGAGGGGACTCCGGGAGAGCGGATCCTCACGGACGCGATCGACCGCAGCGCCGAGAAGACGCTCGAGCTGCACGGCTTCCCGGGCTGAGCCCGGACCAGTCCTGTCGGGTCAGAACAGTCCCCAGGGCTGGTCGAACACGTCGAACCCGTCCGAGAAGAAGTAGACGGTGTACCTCCCGAGTTCGACCCGCTCCCGGGGAGGGAGCACGGTCGATGTGTCGAGCTCGACGTCGTTGAACCGGCCGGTGTCGACGACGATCACGGGTGCGTCCTCGGAGGCGGCGAGATCCTCGTAGGGCGGATAGCGCCGGTTGACGAGAGGAGCGACGGTGATCTCCTCGTCCGTGGAAGCCGTCAACGTCGCGCTCAACCAGTAGTTGCCGTAGACGTGGTCCTCACCGCGCGCTCCGAGCAGCTCCGCGACCGGTCGCAGAGCGGGGTCGAAGCGCGCTGAGGTGTCGATCGTGAACCGATCGGAGCGATCCCAGACCCCGATCGACGTGAACGCGACGGCGCCGATCACCGCCGCGACGGCGAGTGGTCGCCATCGCGAGACGAGCCAGCCGAGTGAGGCGGCGAGGCCCGGAGCGAGGAAGGCGGAGTAGCGCACGGAGTCCGGAGCCAGGTCAAGACCCGCGCCGTACACGAGCACCGTCACGACGAGGACGGAACCGACCGAGACGAGCACCAAGCCCGCCTTGCGGACGATGAGGCCGGCGATCAGCGGAACGACCAGCAGGACTGCCGCCGCCCAGCCCACGCCCGCGCTGAAGGTGCGATCGGCGGCGTCGCCGAACGCGGCCGGGAGCATGGAGTCGAAGAGGGAGACGACGCTCTGGAAGGTGGGCTTCCAGGTGCCTCCTCCGAGGGATTCCGTCGCCCCCTCGGAGCGGAGCGCCTCCACGATCCAGGGCGCGCCCGCCACGAGCGCGGCGCACACGCCGATCACCGGACGGAGCGGGTGCCGGATGTCGCGCAGCACCAACCAGAGCGCGGCCGGTGCGGCGAGTGCCAGGCTCATCGGAGAGGACCAGAGCGCGAGTCCGCCGAGCAGGCCCGCTCCGATCCAGGACAGGTACGGCCGGGTCAGCGGAGCCGTGGCGATCGCGATGAGGCCCAGCGCCGTCACCAGGCTCGGACCGTAGAAGCCCGGATCCCTCGTGCTGACCGTCAGGATGACCACCCCGGGGAACCAGAACAGCAGTCCGGCGGTCGTCCCGGCCAGTGCTCCACCTGCGCGGGCGACGATGTGCCTCAGCAGGATCGCGGCGCCGAGGAACCACAGGACCGAGACCACCGCGAGCACCTCGACATGGGATCCGAGTACCACCATCGCTGCTCCGGCCGTGATCGGGAGGAGCGTGCCTCCGTAGGACTGGCCCCAGAAGAAGGCGGGGATCTCGCCCTCGGCGACGTGCCTCGCCATCAGGAACACCGTGGCGTGGTCGGTGTCGAAGACGTGCCCGGGACTGAGCAGGAAGAGGATGCGCAGGACCAGGCCGGCCACCGCGAGCGTCCAGAACACGAGGGTGTCCGCTCGGGGACGACGACGGCCGGTGGCGGTGGATGAGCTGAGCTCGCGCGTGGTCACAGTCCTCCGTCGTGGCCGACGCTCCTGGTCGCGCGGCCGGGACGACGATAGCCCAGCCGCTCGAGTCCCGCTCGGATGCCGCGTGCTAGCATTTCGGGCTGTCCTTCCGAGCCCGCGGAACGGACGACGAGCGATGATGGAGCCCGCAGTGGTCGAGCAGAGACGACGGTTCCTCCTCGCGGGCGGGGCGGGCTTCCTCGGATCCCATCTCGCAGCCGAGATCCTGCGCCGGGGTCATGAGGTGGTCGTCCTCGACAACCTGATCACCGGGACGATCCGGAACATCGCGACGCTCCGAGGCGAACCGTGCTTCACCTTCGTCGAGGACGACGCGGTGAACGCGACGGCGATCCCCGGGTCCTTCGACGCGGTGCTGCACTTCGCGTCGCCGGCGTCGCCTCCGCGCTACCTCGCGCACCCGATCGAGACGCTGCACGCGGGCTCCTCGGTGACGGAGGCGCTGCTCGAGGTGGCCAAGCGCGACGGCGCGCGCTTCGTCCTCTCCTCCACCTCCGAGGTCTACGGCGATCCGCACGTGCACCCGCAGCACGAGGAGTACTGGGGCAACGTCAATCCGCACGGCCCGCGCAGCGTCTACGACGAGGCGAAGCGGTACGCGGAGGCGATCACCTTCGCCTACCGTCGCCACTTCGGCGTCGACACCGGCGTGGTCCGGATCTTCAACACCTACGGGCCGCACATGGACATCGACGACGGTCGCGCGGTGCCGGCGTTCGTGAAGGCCGCGCTGGCCGGGTCCTCGATCCCGATGCACGGCGACGGCACGCAGACCCGCTCCCTCCTCTACGTCGACGACCTCGTCGCCGGCGTCCTGCTGATGGCCGACTCGACCGACCCCGGGCCGATCAACATCGGATCGGTCGACGAGCTCGAACTGGGCGAGATCGCCCTGCGCATCGTCGCCCTCGTCGGCAGCGACTCCCGCATCTCCTACGGACCCCGTCCGATCGACGACCCCGAGCGACGCAAGCCCGACATCAGCAAGGCCCGCGAGATCCTCGGCTGGCAGCCGAGCATCCCGGTCGAGGACGGACTCGCGCGGACCATCGAGTGGTTCGCGTCGACCGACGTCCTCGCCGCGAAGTAGAGAGAGCACCGAACCGTGAAGCTGTCCATCCTGATGCCCGTCTACAACGAGCAGGCGACCCTCCAGAAGGCAGTCGACCGCGTCCTCGCGATCCGGTTCCAGGAGGGGGTCGAGATCGAGTTCGTGATCGTGAACGACGGCAGCGTCGATCGCACGAAGGACATCCTCGACGCGCTCGAGGACCCGCGGATCCGCGTGTTCCACCAGCGCGTGAACCAGGGCAAGGGCGCGGCGATCAGCCGAGCGGTCCAGGAGGCGACCGGCGACTACGTCATCATCTGCGACGCCGACGAGGAGTACCGCCCGAGCGAGATCCCCACGCTGCTGCAGCCGGTGCTCGACGGCGAGGCGCAGCTGGTCTACGGCAGCCGCACCTTCGGCTCGCACACGTCGTTCTCGTACTGGTACGTGATCGGGAACAAGGGCGTGAACCTCGTCACGAACATCCTCTTCAACGCTTACGTCTCGGACGTCGAGACCTGCTTCAAGCTCATGCCGCTGGAGCTTTACCGCTCGCTCGGCATCAAGGAGAAGGGCTTCGGCATGGAGGCGGAGGTGACCGCGAAGCTGCTGGCCCGGGGACACCGCCCCTACGAGGTGCCGATCAGCTACAGGGCGCGGACGCGCGAGGAGGGCAAGAAGATCACCGTGAAGGACGGCTTCGAGGCGCTCTGGATCCTCGCCCGGATCCGCCTGCGTGAGGGCTCGCGGACCCGCCCGCCCCAGAGCTCCGCCGCCTGACGTGGGCGGAGCCGAGGAACGCGGCGCTGCGCGCCCGGGGCGCCTGCGGGCGGCCTACCGGAGCCTGATCGCCTACGCGCTGAAGTTCGGCGTGGTGGGATTCCTCGGGTTGATCGTCGATGTGGCGGTCTTCAACCTGCTGCGCCTCAGCGGCGACCACCTGCTCTCGGGTCCGCTCGGAGCGAAGGTCGTCGCGGTGGCGGCGGCGACCGTCGTCACCTGGATCGGGAACCGGTACTGGACCTTCCGGGAGCAGCGGCGGGCGAACTACGTCCGCGAACTCGCGGAGTTCAGCACCGTCGCCGTGGCGGGGATGGCGGTCAACCTCCTGCCGTTGTACGTGTCCCACTACGTTCTCGGGTTCGACAACCTCGTCGCGGACAACATCTCGGCGAACGTGATCGGCCTCGCGCTCGCGACCGGATTCCGCTTCGTCCTCTACCGGTACTGGGTCTTCGGCCACCACCGCTCCGGCGAAGTCGTCGAGTCGCGCGAAGCCGAGGTCGCGGCGGCCGCGCTCTTCGAGGACGACGCGTCGGCCGTGAACGACACGGCTCCGATCCGCCGACCGACCTGAGCCCGTCGGCGCGCTCCCCGAGCCCGTGCTCGGCTCCGAGTACACTGTCGGGGTGACAGACGTGAGCGGTGACCCGCGCCTTCGAGCGGGCGACGAGAAGCCAGAAGCAGGATCTGCGGGGGACGTCGCCGAGACGGCTGCGGCGCCGCGCAGCCCCCGGGTCGAGACCCTCGAGGAGCTTCGCGCCGAGCGGGACGCCCTCCTCAACGACCCCCTCGACGCGTGGCTGAAGCACATGCACGTCGGCGGCGTCGTGGCGTCGGCGCCGTTCGAGCAGACGCTCTCGTGGCGAGTCACCAAGCCTCTGCGCGCCGCGCGCCTCTTCCAGATCCGCGCGTCGCAGCTCGGACTCCGCGGTGCGGTCGGCCACTCGGTCCGGTACGCGCAGCGCCGCTTCGGGCGTCGCGGATGAGCGCCGAGGACCTCGACGCGCCTCTGCGCCGCGCACTCCTCCTCGAGCGCCTCGAGCAGCTCGCGCCCTTCCTCCTGGAGACCGTCGAGATCGAGGCATTCGCGGGCCGGGGTCCCGGTCCGCTGCTGGACGCGATCGCCCGCCGCACCAAGGAGCGAGCCTCCGACGACCTGACCTGGCTGGCGCTCACCTCCTTCCTCGCGGTCTTCCCGGTCGAGCACTTCTTCCTCTGGTTCCGCCGTTCGCTCGAGCTCTGCGAGCCGCACGAGGCCCTCCGGGTCTTCCTGTCGGCCGGCGCCCGGGCCTCCACCGGCTACGCCGACCTCGGCTCGCGCCTCGAGATCGTCACCGACGCGGTGATCGCCGACGTCGACTTCTGCGCCCGTCACGCTCACCAGACCGGGATCCAGCGGGTCGTGCGCAACACGATGCGCCGGTGGCACGGCCACCACGACGTCACCCCGATCGCCTGGGTCAACGGCTCCATGGCCATGCGACGACTCAGCGACATCGAGCTCTCGCGGGTCATCGACTACGAGAACATCCGCTCCGAGCCGTGGCGCGACGGCGACCCCGAGGTCGTCCGCTTCGTCGTGCCGTTCCGGTCGACTGTCCTGATCCCCGAGGTCCCCGGTCTGAACCTGTGCGCGCCGTACGCCTCGCTCGCCGCCTACTCGGGCAACCGGGTGGGGCTCATCGGCTACGACGCGATCCCGGTGGTCAGCGCCGACACGGTGCCCGGCATCGAGACGGCGCGCTTCGTCAACTACCTGTCGGTGGTGAAGCACGCGAGCAGCGTCGCCGGCATCAGCGAGTCCGCCTCGGACGAGTTCCGCGGCTTCGTCGACGCCCTCCCGGCGCAGGGGCTCACCGGACCGCAGGTCGACACCGTCGCCCTGCCCGTCGATCGTCCCAACCTGGTCGACGCGTCGCTGGCGCCCTCGACCGTCGGCCCGCTCGTGCTCGCCGTCGGCAGCACGGAGCCGCGCAAGAACCACCTCGCCGTCCTGCACGCGGCCGAGCGCCTCTGGCGGGAGGGCCTGGTGTTCACGCTCCGCTTCATCGGCAACGGGAACGACTGGTCGACCCGGGTCTTCGACGTGCGGATCCGCGAGGCCCAGCAGGCCGGCCGCAGCGTCGAGCTCTGGCGCGGTGCCAGCGACGAGAAGCTCGTGTCCTCCTACGAGAACGCCCGGTTCCTCGTCTTCCCGTCGACCCACGAGGGGTACGGCCTCCCGGTCGCGGAGGCGCTGGCGCTCGGCGTCCCCGCCCTCACCTCGAGCATCGGCTCGCTGGCCGAGATCGCCGCCGACGGAGGCTGCGTGACGGTCGACCCCGGTGACGACGACGCGATCCACGCGGCCATGCGCGAGCTGCTGCAGTCGGACGAGAAGATCGCGCAGCTGCGTGCGGAGGCCCTCGCGCGGCCGCGGCGCACCTGGGACGACTACGCCGAGGAGCTGTGGGGCGTCCTGGTGGGCGCCGACGAGGAGAAGGCGGTCGACCGTGCGTAAGTCCGTGGCGGTCGACCGCCTGAGCGTGCTCCTCGAGACCCTCGCGCCCGAGCTGGCTCCCGAGGCCGAGCTGGACGGCCTGATCCGTCAGCTCGCCGGCGTCCTCGAGGCGCCGTCCACCGAGGAGATCTGGCTGACCCTCGCCGTCGTCACCGGCGCCCTGCCGGTCCGGGACGAGGTCATCGACGCCGTGCGGCTGGTGCGGCTCGACGGTGCGCGGGCTCTGCTGCGCTCGGTGCTGCGCGAGCGGGCCAACGGCTTCATCCTCAACCGACTGCAGATGCCGCGCGTGCGCGTCGTGACCGCGGCGGTCGTCGTCGACGTCCACCACACCGCCCGGACCGGTCTCGCGACCGGCATCCAGCGCGTGGTCCGCAAGTCGATCGCCGAGTGGTCGAAGGAGCACCAGATGGTGCTCGTCGGCTGGGACGGCGCCGACCGCACCCTCCGCGAGCTCGACCCGCCGCTGCGGCGCAACGCCCTCTACGGCACCGTGCCCGACGCGAAGGCCGATCCCTCCAGCGACATCCTGGTGCCCTGGCGCTCGCGCTACGTGCTGCCGGAGTTGGCGACCGAGGACGAGCGCACGTCCCGCATCGCAGCACTCGCCGAGTTCAGCGGCAACCGCACGTCGACGATCGGCTTCGACTGCGTCCCGCTGACGACCGCCGAGACGGCGCACATCGGCATGAGCGCCGCGTTCTCGCGGACGCTCGTCGCGGTGAGCCACATGGACCGCGTCGCGACGATCTCGGAGGCGGCCGCGGTCGAGTACCGCGGCTGGCGCGAGATGCTGGCCGGAGTCGGTCGGAAGGGCCCCGACATCCAGCGGATCCTCCTGCCGTCCGAAGCGGGAAGCGTCGACGACGCCTCCCTCGCCCGGGCCTCGGCGGAGCTGGTCACCGGGGACCTCCCGCTGGTGGTCTGCGTCGGCAGCCACGAGCCGCGGAAGAACCACCTCGCGGTGCTGCACGCGGCCGAGCTGCTGTGGCGGGAGGGCCACGAGTTCAGCCTGGTCTTCATCGGCGGCAACGCGTGGAACAGCGAGGGCTTCGACGCCCAGCTGGAGCGGCTCCGGATCGAGGGGCGCGAGGTCGCGTCGTTCTCGGCGATCACCGACGAGCTCCTGTGGAGCGCTTACCGGCTCGCCCGCTTCACGGTCTTCCCGTCGCTCAACGAGGGCTTCGGCCTGCCCGTCGCCGAGTCGCTGGCGGTCGGCACCCCGGTGCTCACCGCGCGGTACGGCAGCATGGCCGAGATCGCCTCGCAGGGCGGCGCGGTCACGGTCGACTCGCGAGACGATCACGACATCGCACGGGGCATGCGCGAGCTCCTGACCGACGATGCGCTGCTCGAACGCCTGCGCGGGGAGGCGTCGCGTCGCGACAACTCCTCGTGGGCGGAGTACGCCGCCGAGCTCTGGGACTTCGTCGCCACGGACGCCCGCTGAGCGCGCCGGCGGGCGGTCGACCGACCGCCCGCTAGCGCGATCGGTCGAGCTGCTCCGCGGCCGACACCAGGGCCTCCGCGGCATCGGTCCATGGACGGATCGCGCCGGGATCCACCCGCCGCGGGAGACGCATCGCGTCCTGCAGAGCGCGGACCAGTGCGTCCCGGTCTCCGGGGCGGACGAACACGGCGGCGTCCTCGTGGCCCGCGAGCGCGTCGCGGATGCCGGGGATGTCCGACGCGATCACCGGAGTGCCCGACGCGACGGCCTCCAGCGCGGGCAGTCCGAAGCCCTCGTGGTGCGAGACGAGCGCCAGGGCGTCCGCCCCGGAGATCAGTGCGGGGAGCATCTCGTCCGAGACCGGCTGCGCGACGATGCGGACGTCGGCACCGGCCCTGGTCGCGCTCTCGACCGCCTCGACGATCTCGTCGTCGTCCCATCCGGTCGCACCGACGAGCAGCAGCGAGTGGCCCTCGGGACGCTCCGCCGTGGCGTAGGAGCGGATCAGGTGCGGCAGGTTCTTGCGCGGTTCGCGGGCGCCGACGAAGAGCACGTAGCGCTCGACGCCGAGCGCTCCTGCGACCGCAGCCGACTCCTCCCGCGAGCGCGGCCGGAAGACGGCGGAGTCGACGGTCGTGGGGAGGACCCGGATGCGCTCGGCGCCGACCCCGAGGAGCTGTTCGATCTCGCGGGCGGCCGAGGGGGTCCCGGTCGCCACGAGGCTCGTGCGACGGAGCCAGCCGGCGACGTGGGCGGTGAGGAACCGCCTCCGCTCCACGGGCACCAGTGCCGGCTCCGCGGCGAAGCAGACGTCGTGGAGGAACGTGATCGAGGGGCTCAGCGTCCGCCAGTTGCGGAAGTTGGGGAAGAAGTACACCCCGCGTCCGATCAGGAGGTCGATCGGGACGGGCGTCCGGGTCAGCAGCCCGACCAGGCGGCGGGGGAGCGGGACTCCGACGACGCGGACGCCGGCGGGGGCCGCGCGTCGCACCGCCGCCCGCTCGGACAGCGGAGCGAACAGAGTCAGCTCGATCCGGTCCGCGAAGCGCTCGTCGGTGAGAGCGCGGACCGTCTCGAGGAGGACGTGCCCGACGCCCGTCATCGCCGTCGCGGCGAGCGGAGTGGCATCGACGCGGAGGCGGACGGGACGGTTCACGCCCGCGTGACTCCGCCGACCGTCGCGGTGGCGGCGACGCTCACGAGGCCGACCCGCTTGTCGCTGCGCTCGACCGTGAACCGCGCGCCGACCGGCACGCGGGTGAACTCGCCGTTGCCGAGGGTGGAGGCGGAGGCGTGCACGGCGTAGGTGCCGCCGCCGAAGCGGATGTCGGGCAGATCGAAGACGATCGTGGTCTGCTCGGTCAGCGGAGGGTGCTCGAAGCCCAGGCGCATCGTGTTCGTGCCGAAGACGATCTGCCCCATGGGGGTGTCCACGCCCATCCCGACGAACCAGTTCTCGAGGGGGGTGCTGCTCAGGGGGCGCAGCGTCACCGAGACGCGGAGGTGGTCGCCGGGGCGCAGGGTGCGGTTGCCCTCCTCGAGCGTGCCGCCGTCGAGCTCGATGCTCACGATCTCGGCCGGCTGGATCTGCTCGGGCTCCTCGCCCGTCTCCTCCGCCTCGACGATGGCCTCGGCGGTCTCGCGCTCCACGCGCTCCTGGCGCGAGGACTCGAAGCCGTTGCGCAGCACCTCGAGACCGCGGGCGGTCTCGCCGTCGTAGATCACGTTCCCGTGCTCGAGGACGACGGTCCGGTCGCACAGCTCGCCGACCTGCTCGAGGGAGTGCGTGACGAGGACGATGGTCTTGCCGGCGCGCTGGAAGGCGCGGATGCGGTCCATGCACTTGCGCTGGAACGGCTCGTCGCCGACGGCCAGGACCTCGTCGACCAGGAGGAGATCGGGATCGGTGTGGATCGCGATCGCGAAGGCGAGCCGCACGTACATGCCCGACGAGTAGAACTTCACCTGGGTGTCGATGAAGTCGGCGATCTCGGAGAAGTCGACGATGGAGTCGAACTTGTCCTCGAGCTCCTTGCGCGACAGTCCCAGGATCGCTCCGTTGAGGAACACGTTCTCGCGACCCGTGAGATCGGGGTGGAAGCCCGCTCCGAGCTCGAGCAGGGCGGCGAGGCGGCCGCGGCGCTCGACGGTGCCGGTGGTCGGCTGGATGATGCCGCCGATGAGCTTCAGCAGCGTGCTCTTGCCGGAGCCGTTGGCGCCGATGAGGCCGACCGTCGAACCCAGCGGGATCTCGAGGTCGATGTCCTTCAGCGCCCAGAAGTCGTCGCGGTGCTGGCGCCCGCGGCCGAAGTTGACGATCCGCTCCTTGATGCTCTTGTCCTTGCGGATGACGAAGCGCTTGGACGCGTTCTGCACGCGGATGATGGTGGGCATCGTCGCGGAGTCGGGGACGGACACCTCTGATTCGAGCGTCATGGGATCAGATCTCCTGAGCGAAGTTGCCCTCGAGGCGGCGGAAGATGCGGTGGGCGATCCACACCAGCACGACCCCGACGAGGAAGATGAGCAGGAGGCGGAGCTCCATGTGACCGGGCCACGGCTGCGGCCCGACGAGGATCGGCGCGTCCTCCGTGCCGAGGTTCACCGTCTGCGATCCGGCCGACCAGATGGCGCGCTGGAACGCCAGCACGGCGTTGGTCATCGGGTTGAGCAGGTAGAGCTGGGCGACCCAGCCGGGCACGGACTCGACCACGAAGGCCCAGGCGTAGACGATCGGCGAGAGCCAGAAGAAGATCTGGATGCCGACCTCGACGAGGAACTGCACGTCGCGGAGGTAGACGTTCAGCGCCGACAGCGCGAGGGCCAGCGCGAGTCCGTAGACCAGCACGACCGCGATCGCCGCCGGGATGTAGAGGAGGTTCCAGTTGACGTCGATCCCGCCGAGGAGGATCGCCCCGACGATGAGCACGAGGAACTGGACGGCGAAGTTGAACAGGGCGGAGCCGATTGTGGCGACCGGGAAGATCTCGCGCGGCAGGTAGACCTTCTTGATCAGCCCGCCGTTGCTCAGGATAGAGACCGTGCCGCTGCTGACGATCTCGGCGAAGAGACCCCAGATCGTGAGTCCGGAGAACACGAAGATGGCGAACTCCGGCACGTTGCGCGCCGCCGAGAGGAACTGGCCGATCGCGATGTAGTAGATCGCCAGCATGACGAGCGGGCGGATCAGCGTCCAGAGGAAGCCGAGACTCGAGTCCTTGTACCGCTGCTTGAGCTCGCGATTGACGAGCAGCCGGAGGAGCTCGCGGTGGCGGAGGATGTCGATCAACGCCGAGACGAAGCCGCCGGCCTTCCCGCCGCCGGGCTGCGTGCCGCTGCGGTGGAAGGGCTCCTGGGCGATCGCGTCGACGCGGTCCGCCGCTCGCGTGATCGTCGACTTCTTGCTGCTCATCGGTCTCCCAGCCATAGCACTGCCGTCACGGCAGCTGGATCATTGTACGTTCCGTCCGCTCCACGACCCGGGAGACGGCGGGCCGGCGGCTCAGCTGGCGCGTCGGGCGAGGTCGAGATCGTGCTCGACCATCCGCGCGACGATCTCCTCGAAGGCCACCGTCGGCTGCCAGCCGAGGACGGAGCGGGCGCGCGAGGCGTCGCCGCGCATCTCCGGGGCGTCGACGGGCCGGGCGAAGCGCGGATCGAGGACGACGAGGTGCTCCCAGTCGTCGATGCCGGCCGCGGCGAACGCGGCGGCGACGAACTCGCGGACGGAGTGCGAGACTCCGGTCGCGATGACGTAGTCGCCCGCCTCGTCGGCGCGGGACGCGCGCACGAGTGCGTCGACGTAGTCCGGGGCCCAGCCCCAGTCACGACGGACGTCGAGGTTGCCGAGCGACAGCTCGCTCGCGGCCCCGACGGCGATCGCTGCGACACCGGCGGTGATCTTCCGCGTCACGAAGGCGTCGGGGCGGCGGGGCGACTCGTGGTTGTAGAGGATCCCGGAGGAGGCGTGCAGTCCGCGTCCGCGGTACACGCCGACCAGGAGGTGGGCGAACGCCTTCGCGGCGCCGTACGGTGACACCGGGCGGATCGGGGTCGACTCCGTCTGCGGGTTCTCGGTCGCGGCTCCGAAGATCTCGGACGACGACGCCTGCACGAAGCGCACGGGGCGCCCGCTCGACTCCTGGAGCGACAGGGACGCCTCGAGCAGCGCGGCGACGGCGGTGCCGGTGACCTCGGCGGTGAGCACGGGCTCCTGCCAGGACAGCGCGACGGAGGAGAGCCCGGCGAGGTGGAAGACCGTGTCCGGCGCCGCCTCCGCGACGATGCGGCCGAGGCCCGCGGCGTCGCGGAGGTCCCCCTCGAAGGGCCGGACGGCCGAGGGGAAGGCGGAATCGTCGCCGCGCACCAGCGCGGAGACGTCCCAGCCGTCCTCGAGCAGGCGCTCGACGAGGTAGCCCCCGTCCTGGCCGCTCGCCCCGGTGACGAGAGCGGAGGGCACGACTACCTGATCAGCGCGGTCTGCTCGACCAGGTCGTTCTCGACCATCATCGCGACGAGCTCGGGGAAGGACACCTTGGGCTCCCAGCCGAGGACGTCGCGGGCCTTCGCTGGGTCGCCGATCAGCAGATCGACCTCGGCCGGGCGCATGAACGCGGGGTTCTGCGTGACGTACGGGGTCCAGTCCTCGATGCCGACGTGGTTGAAGGCGATGTCGAGGTACTCGCGGATCTCGTGGGTCTCGCCGGTCGCGACCACGTAGTCGTCGCCCTCGGGCTGCTGCAGCATGCGCCACATCGCGTCGACGTAGTCGCCGGCGAAGCCCCAGTCGCGCTTCGCGTCGAGGTTGCCGAGCTCCAGGGTCTCCTGCAGGCCGAGCTTGATGCGGGCGACGGCGAGGCTGATCTTGCGCGTCACGAACTCCGGGCCGCGCCGGGGCGACTCGTGGTTGAAGAGGATGCCCGACGAGGCGTGCATGCCGTAGGACTCGCGGTAGTTGATGGTCATGTAGTGACCGAAGACCTTCGCGACGCCGTAGGGCGAGCGCGGCCAGAGCAGGGTCTCCTCGCGCTGCGGCACCTGCTGCACCTTGCCGAACATCTCGGAGGAGGAGGCCTGGTAGAACTTCACGCGCGACATGTCGTCGCCGGCGTAGAGGCGGGTCGCCTCGAGGATGTTGAGCACGCCCTTGCCGGTGACGTCGGAGGTCAGCGACGCGTTCTCCCACGAGTACGCGACGAACGAGATCGCACCGAGGTTGTAGACCTCGTCGGGCTGGGCGACGGCGAGCACGCGGACGAGGCTCGAGACGTCGGTGAGGTCACCGGTGAGGAGCGTCACCTCCGGAACGACGCGGCGCACGAGCTCGTACTTCGGGTTGTTCTGCCCGCGGACCAGGCCGAAGACCTCGTAGCCCTTCGAGAGCAGCAGCTCGGCGAGGTAGAGGCCGTCCTGGCCGGTGATTCCGGTGATCAAAGCGCGGGGCACGTGGTGGTCCGTTTCGTCGTGGGTCGATGACAGCGGGCTACATACTACCCACGGGCCTCGGGGAGGTCCGGATCGGCACCGGCGGGGCGGTGCCGAGCGCGGCTATCCTGGCCGGTCGAGACACCGATTGGACGCCATGCCCGACCAGCTCCCCGTCACGCTCGCCGTCCTCACCGTCGACCCCGGCGGGATGGGGGGAGGTGAGACCTACGCCCGTGCTCTGACGCGCCTCCTCGTGCCGCGGGCGGGGGAGGAGGATCTGCGCGTGCAGGTCCTCGTGCCCGAGAACGCGCGCGGTTTCAGCGAGGGCGTCGCGGAGCTCGTCGCCGGCGGCGTCGTCAGCGGCGCGGGTCACCGCAGGCGGGCGATCGGCATGCTGCAGGCACTGCTCCGGACCGCTCGGCTGCGCCGGAGGCTCGCGCGCGACGAGACGCTGTACTTCCCCTTCACCGTCCCGCTGCCGTGGCCGTCGAGGCGGCAGGGGCACGTGCAGATGCTGTTCGACCTGCAGCACCGCGACCTGCCCGAGCTCTTCCCGCGGGTGGAGCGGCTGTTCCGCCGGGTCGCCTACGAGGCCACCGCTCGGCGTGCGGATGCGGTGATCACGATCAGCGAGTTCACCAAGGGGCGGATCGTCGAGCTCCTCGGGATCCCGGCGGAGCGGATCCACGTCTCGCACCTCGGAGTGGACACCTCTCGCTTCCGTCCGAACACGGGCGAGCGGGACGACTTCGTCTTCTTCCCGGCCCGGGCCTGGCCGCACAAGAACCACGCGCGGCTCTTCGAGGCGATGCGGCTGCTCCGCGCCGACGGCCACGACCTGCGCCTCGTGCTGACCGGAGGCGACCTGGACCGGCTCGGCGAGCTGCCCGACTTCGTCGAGTGGCGCGGCCACGTCGCTCCGGAGGAGCTCGCGGAGCTGTACCGACGGGCGGCGGTCCTCGCCTTCCCGAGCCTCTACGAGGGCTTCGGCCTCCCTCCGATCGAGGCCATGGCGTCCGGCTGCCC
The DNA here is from genome assembly GCF_003044275.1 of Rathayibacter caricis DSM 15933. Taxonomy (NCBI): domain Bacteria; kingdom Bacillati; phylum Actinomycetota; class Actinomycetes; order Micrococcales; family Microbacteriaceae; genus Rathayibacter; species Rathayibacter caricis. The sequence goes on from NZ_PZPL01000001.1 coordinate 2,395,568, forward strand.
GGTGGCGGCCGCCGACGCCGGGTCGCTGCCCGAGATCTGCGGTGACGCCGCGGTGTACGTCGATCCGCTCGACGCCCGCTCCATCGCCGACGGCATCGTCGAGGCGATCGCGCGTCGGGAGGAGCTCGCGCCGCTCGGCATCGCCCGAGCGGCCGAGTTCGACTGGGAGAGCTGCCGAGCCGAGCACCTCGAGGTGCTCCGCTCCGTGGCCCGCCGCCGGGTCAGTCGCGGGGGCGGAGCAGGCGGCGCCAGCTGAGGCCCTGCGCCGCGCGCATGGCGCACACCACGACGAGGAGCCAACCCGCGTCCAGCAGGATCGAGCTCTCGGCGAGAGCGGTCACGACGAGCACGGTCAGGACCATCACGGGCCACACGTGCACGACGGCCTTGCGCTCGGAGGCGATCAGCCAGGAGCGCCAGAGCGCGAGGCCGACGAGCGCCGTGAAGAGCACGGCTCCCACGACGCCGACCTGGAGGGCGAGGTCGAACAGGGCGTTCAGGCTGGAGGAGTGCGGCCGGCCCGAGAGGAAGTCGATCGCGGTGAACGGGTACAGCTCCGTGCGCCAGTAGCCCACCCAGCCCCAGCCGATCAGCGGGGCGAGGTCGACGAAGCGTCCGACCTGCTGCCAGAGGGTGAGGCGGAACTCGAACTCGCTGCCGGCGTTGAGCATCTCGATGATCCGCGAGCGGAAGATCCACGCGGCGAGTGCCGCGCCGACGGCGACACCGACCGTGACGTACTGCCGGGTGCGCCGGTGCTCGCTGTCGCCCCGGCGCACCCAGCGCAAGGCGAGCGCGACGACGGCCGCCACCACCAGCACCCCGGCGCTGACCGCCGAGCGGGTGAAGAGCAGCGTGGCGCCGGCCAGAGCGAGCGACGCGATCGCCGGGCCGCGGGCGACGGAGCGGGTCATCAGCTCGACCGCGAAGGTCACGATCGCGAGCAGGCAGACCAGGCCCAGCTGGTTGCGCGTGCCCACCAGCCCCTGGATCGGGCCTCCCACCGCGAGCTGCCCCTCGACGCCCAGGAACCGCAGGGGACGGTCGATGAGCACGCCCGCGACCACCTCGACGGCGACCGACGCCGCGAGCACGAAGCGCAGCACGTCCCCGACCGAGCGGATGATCTGGATGATGTCGCGCGTCACTCCGATCGCGATGGCCAGGAACGCGAGCGCGAGCTGATAGGCGACGCTCGAGACGGTCGCCCACTGGTACCCGCTCCAGAGCACGCTGAGCGCGATCCAGCCCAGGAACACGAGGATGCTCGTCGGCAGGAGACCCTCCCAGTCGAGGGTGCCCCGGCGCAGCACGAGCATCGCCGCGGCGAGGACCGTGAGCGTCGCGATGCCGGCGATGTACCCGGGCCAGCCGATCATGCCGCGCACCGCGGGGGCGCACAGGACGACGACGAGGGTCGACTGCGCGAGGGCGGCGGCGAACCGGGGGGACGCCACCGCGTCCGAGAGGTACGGCGGGAGAGCGGAGGGCCGCCGGTCCGTCATCGCCCCGGACGCTCGCCCGCGACGGCGGGGCGTTCGGCCGACAGGGCCTCCTCCGCCTCGTTCGCGGGCTGCTTCGTCAGGACGGCGAGGGCCGTGAGCAGGAGCCAGCCGCTCTCGATCAGCAGGCGGCTCTCGGCGAGGGACTGCGCGAGAAGGGCGACCACGATGAGCAGCGGCGCCAGCGAGAGCGCGGAGTAGGGCAGCGCTGCCGTGGCGCTGCGGCGGGGCCGGTCCACGGCGCGGAACCAGGAGCGCCAGAGCGTCGACACGGTGAGGGCGCAGAAGAGCACGAGCCCCACGACTCCGAGCTGGAACCAGACGTCGAGCGCGGCGTTGTGGGCCTGGAGGTAGAGGACGCCCTTGCGCTCGGCGAGCGTGTCGAACGGAGCGGCCCACGGGGCCCAGTAGCTGACCCAGCCCCACCCGAGCACGGGGCGCTGGGCGGCGAGGTCCCAGACGGCGCTCCAGATGTCGAGGCGCCCGGTGGCGTCCTCGCTCTTGCCCAGGAGGGAGAGCAGCGCGCCCCAGCCCGACGCGACTCCGACGACGAGCACGGCGCCGACGGCCGCGGCGGTCACGTAGACCGGTCGCCGCCCGTCCTCGCCGCGGCGGCGCGCCCAGAGCGCGAAGACGGCGGCGAGCCCGACGGCGACGAGGCAGAGCAGGACGGTCGAGGAGCGGGTGAGCAGCAGCGTCGCGGCGAAGACGAGCGCCCAGAGCACGCCCCAGCGGCGGCCGACCGTGCGCGCGGCGAGCTCGATCAGGACGACGACGAGGCCCAGCAGTGCGGCGAAGCCGAGCAGATTGCGATTGCCGACGATGCCCTGGATCGGCTCGCCGGTGAACAGCGCCGCCTGAGACCAGTAGAAGGCGTCGGGGATCGGGCCCGATGCGGGCAGATCGATCACCAGCGGGAGCACGCTCTGCCGCACGACGACCGCCACGACGAGCTCGAACAGGAGCGAGAGGCCGACCGTGATGCGCAGTGCCCGTCCGAGGGCCGTCACGAAGGCGCCGGCGCCCAGGGTCAGACCGAGGACGACGCCTCCGAAGGTCGTCGCGAGCTGCGCGGTGACGCCGATCGCGCTCGCGCCGGGGTACGCCGACCAGAGCAGCGACAGGACGACCAGGGCGAGGAAGGCCAGGAGCGACTTGGGCGTCCGGCTCCAGAGCAGCCGCGGCCGCTCGCGCACGACGAGCACCACCGCGGCGATCAGGAGTGCTCCCACGACCAGGCCCCAGCCCCACCAGCCGGCGAGGTTGCGCAGCGCCTGGCCCGAGATCAGCACCGTGAGGATCGCGACCGCGAGCGCTCGGGGAGCGGTGGGCGCGGCGCGTCGAGGCATGGCGATCAGTCTAGAGAGCGGTCGCGGCGCTCCGGCTCAGACGAACGCCGCCGTGCCGGTGATCGCGCGGCCGACGATCAGGGTGTTCATCTCGCGCGTGCCCTCGTAGGAGTACAGGGCCTCCGCATCGGCGAAGAAGCGGGCGACCCCGTAATCGAGCACGATGCCGTTGCCGCCCATCACCTCCCGGCACCACGCCACCGTCTCGCGCATGCGCGCCGTCGTGTAGGCCTTCGCGAGGGCGGAGTGCTCGTCGCGCTGCTCGCCGGCGTCGAGCATCTCGGACACCCGGGTCGCCAGGGCGATGCTCGCGGTGATGTTGCCGATGCTCTTGACGAGGAGGTCCTGCACGAGCTGGTGGCCGACGAGGGGCTTGCCGAACTGGACGCGCTCGCGGGCGTACCGCAGGGCCGCGTCGTAGGCGCCGATGGCGACTCCGATCGCCTGCCAGGCCACCTCGGCGCGGGTCAGGCGGAGGACCTTCGCGGTGTCGCGGAAGGAGTTCGCGTTCTGCAGCCGGAGCGACTCCGGCACGCGTACCCCGTCGAGGACGATGTCGGCGTTCTGGATCGTGCGCAGGCTCTGCTTGCGGGCGATCGCCGTGGCGCGGTAGCCCGGAGTCGTGGTGGGCACGAGGAAGCCCTTGACCTGCCCGTCCTCCGCGTCCTTGGCCCAGATCACGGTGACGTCGCTGAAGGTCGCGTTCCCGATCCAGCGCTTCTCCCCGTCGAGGATCCAGTCGTCGCCGTCGCGGCGCGCCGTCGTGCGCAGCCCCTGCGCCGAGTCCGAGCCGGAGTGGGGCTCGGTCAGCCCGAAGGCGCCGATGACCTCGCCGGAGGCGAGCTTGGGCAGCCACTCGGCGCGCTGCTCGTCCGATCCGGTCACGCCGACCGTGCCCATGACGAGTCCGTTCTGCACGCCCACGTAGGTGGCGATGCCCGCATCGACCCTGCCGAGCTCGAGAGCGACCCAGCCGCGGAACACGGCCGAGTTCTCGATCGCGCGCGTTCGGGGCCACGAGAGCCCGACGGCGCCCGTCGCGTGGATCCCCGGCACGAGGTGGCGCGGGAACTCGGCACGCTCCCAGTAGTCGTCGGCGATCGGGCGCACCTGCTCCTCGAGGAAGGCGCGGAGGCCCACCAGGAGGTCCTTCTCGGCGGGGGAGAGACCGCCGGCGAAGCCGTAGAAATCGGCCGCCAGCGTCTCGAAGATCGTGCTGTCCATGTGCTCCGTCGCTCCCTGGTTCGAGCCGGACCGCCCTGCCGATCCAGCGGCGGCGACGCGGCTGGTGCCAGCGTACGAACGCGGGTCCGCGACGGCACGAACGGTGGAGGGGAGCGCCAAGGGGAGCCCCGCCACCGGCGGTCGCCGTTGTGGATCCTGCTAGCGTCGGGGCGGAGCGGCCCCGGGAGGCCCCGGTACGCGCGCGGCTCCTCCTCTGCTCCCCGGACGGAAAGGCCCGGCCCGTGTTCATCCCGATCGGCAACACCCCCCGCGACTACGCCTGGGGGTCCCTCACCGGCATCTCGGACGCACTCGGCACCCCGGCGTCGGGCGGTCCCGAGGCGGAGCTGTGGCTCGGGGCGCACCCCGGATCGCCCTCCCGCATTCTCGACCCCGCGTCGGTCGGCGCGGACACCCTCGCGGACTGGATCGCGCGGGAGCCGGAGGCGGCGCTCGCCGGATCGCACGGCTCGACCGACCCGGTGTCCGGCGCTCCGCGCCTCCCGTTCCTGCTCAAGATCCTCGCCGCGGGCGGCCCGCTCTCGCTGCAGGCGCATCCCTCGGCCGAGACCGCGCAGCGCCGCTTCGTCGAGGAGGACGAGGCCGGGATCCCGCGCGACGCGGCGGACCGGAACTACAAGGACCCGTTCCACAAGCCCGAGCTGATCTACGCGCTCACCGAGAGCTTCGACGCGCTGTGCGGCTTCCGCGATCCCGCCCAGGCTCAGGCGCTGCTCGAGGAGCTCTCCCACCGCGCCGCCGATGAGCAGGCCGCCGTCATCCGCGCCTTCGCCGCGACTCTCGACGGCGACGCCGAGCAGGTGCTCCGCCGCGCCGTGTCCTGGCTGCTCGCCGACGGCGACCGGAGCGAGGTGTCGGCTCTCGTCGACGCCGTCGTGGCGGCCGCCGACGGGGACGACCGCCTCGATACCCGCACCGTCGCCGACCTCGCCGGGAGCTACCCGGGCGATCCGGGCATCGTGCTGTCGCTCCTGCTGAACCGGGTGCGGCTCTCGCGCGGCGAGGTGCTCTACCTGCCCGCGGGCAACATCCACGCGTACCTCCACGGCACCGGCGTCGAGCTGATGGCGGCGTCCGACAACGTGCTGCGCGGCGGGCTGACGCCCAAGCACATCGACGTGCCCGAGCTCGTCGACGTGCTCGAGTTCTCGCCGCTGCCGGTGCCCTACCTTCCGGCCCACGAGGTCGCGCCCGGTGTCCGCATCTACCGGCCGGACGTGCCGGACTTCGTGCTCGCGGTCGTGGAGCCGGTGTCGGAGGACGCCGTGGAGCTGGAGCTGCACGGTCCGGCGATCGCGACCGCCACCGCGGGATCCTTCGTCCTCGAGGGCGCGGAGGGCCGGACGCGCGTCGAGCGCGGAGGCAGTGTCTTCGTCACGCCGTCCGAGGGGACGCTCTCGGTGAGCGGCCGCGGGACGCTCTTCGTCGCCACGCAGTAGCCCTCCGTCCGCCGGATCAGGACGCTTCGGCGCAGGCGAACGTGCGGCGGTAGGCCGCGGGCGTCGTCTGCAGCACGCGCACGAAGTGGTGGCGCATCACGGCCGCCGTGCCGAACCCGACCCGTCCCGCGATCGTCTCGAGGGTGAGATCGGTCTCCTCGAGCAGCTGCTGCGCGCGCAGCAGGCGCTGACGGTTGAGCCAGGCGAGCGGAGTGGTGCCGAGGTCGGCCCGGAACCGCCGCGCGAAGGTGCGAGGCGACATCAGGGCGCGGCGGGCGAGGGTCTCGACGGCGAGCTCCTGGTCGAGATTGTCGAGCATCCACTCGGTGACCTCCGCGAACGAGTCCGCCCGGGCCTCCGGGATCGGCGTGCGGATGTACTGCGCCTGGCCTCCGTGCCGTTGCGGCGGCACGACCATCCTCCGCGCGACCACGTTGGCGGCGGCGGCGCCCCACTCCTCCCGCACGATGTGCAGGCAGGCGTCGATCCCCGCGGCGGTGCCGGCGCTGGTCACGATGCGCCCCTCCTGCACGAAGAGGACGTCGGGGTCGACCCGGACCGACGGGAACCGCTCGGCGAGCTCGTCCGTGTGCATCCAGTGCGTCGTGGCGCGTCGACCGTCGAGGATCCCCGCCTGGGCGAGCACGAACGCCCCGCTGCACACACTGAGGATCCACGCGCCCCGGGCGTGCGCCCGCCGGAGGAGGTCGAGCACGCGCTCGTCCACCGGGCCGCGGGGGAGGGCCGGGATCGCGAGGAGGTCCGCGTCCTCCGCCCCGGAGAGGTCGCCCTCGACGACCATGTCGAAGCCGAGGCTCGTGGTGACCGGCCCCGGATCCGTCGTCACGATGCGCAGGTCGAAGGCGGGCCCGCCCTGAGCGGTGCGGTCGATGCCGAACACCTCGCAGACGACCCCGAACTCGAACGGGGCGAGACCGGGCAGGGCGACGAGGGCGACGGAGCGGAGCACGGCGGCAGGATATCGCGGGCCGACCACATCCCGCCAGAGCAGCGTGTTCCGACGTCGCCGCTACAGTAGCGACGGCGCCGAGCAGGGCCGCCGACGATCGAGGGAGTCGCACATGGCATGGCTGGTCACCGGGGGAGCCGGATACATCGGGGCGCACGTCGTGCGCGCGTTCGCCGAGCAGGGCATCGACCCCGTCGTCGTGGACGACCTGTCGTCGGGCCACGACTCGTTCGTGCCGGAGGGGGTCCCCTTCCACCGCGGCTCGATCCTCGACGAGGCGCTGCTGGACCGGGTCTTCGCCGAGCACCCGATCGAGGGCGTCGTGCACGTCGCCGGCTTCAAGTACGCCGGGGTCTCGGTGCAGAAGCCGCTGCACACCTACGAGCAGAACGTCACGGGCACCCTCCGTGTGCTCGCGGCGATGGAGCGCGCGGGTGTCTCCTCGATCGTCTTCTCCTCCAGCGCGGCGGTCTACGGCGCGGTCGACGTCGACCTCGTCACCGAGGAGACCCCCAAGAGCCCGGAGTCGCCCTACGGGGAGTCCAAGCTCATCGGCGAGTGGCTGCTCGCCGACGCGGGACGCGCCTGGGGCGTCCGGCACGCGTCGCTGCGCTACTTCAACGTCGTCGGCTCCGGATACCCGGACGTGTACGACACGAGTCCGCACAACCTCTTCCCCCTGGTCTTCGAAGCGCTGCTGGCCGGCCGCACGCCGAAGATCTACGGCACCGACTACCCCACGCCCGACGGCACCTGCGTGCGCGACTACATCCACGTCGCGGATCTCGCGCTCGCCCACGTCGCCGCGGCACGTCGTCTGGCCGCCGGCGAGCCGATCGAGCCCGTCTACAACCTGGGCAGCGGCGACGGCGCCTCGGTCGGCGAGATCATGCGCGCCATCGCCGAGACGACCGGCATCGACTTCGAGCCCGAGACCGCTCCCCGCCGCCCGGGCGACCCGCCGCGCATCGTCGCCTCGGGCGAGCGCGCGGGCCGCGACCTCGGCTGGGAGATGCGCCACTCCCTCTCGGACATGGTCGACAGCGCCTGGCGAGCCCGGAGCGCCGCCACCGCCTGAGGACGGCACTCCGGCGTCACGCTTGCGACACGCCGGAGTGTCGTGAACCCTCCACGGGTTGTTGAGGGTTTACAGTCTGCGACTTGACCTTCGGGAATGACACCGGTGTAATTACGTGGGCGGCGCCTCCGGGAGGAGCGGGTCGCCGATCATCGGAACCGGCGGGGTAGGAGACGGCATGGCAATTCCCGACAGCGTCTCAGGACGCGGAGTCTCGGAACCCGGCGGCACCCTCTCCGACCGCGGCGGTCAGTACGCCTCCAGCGAGCTGCGGGGAGCGGCCGGCCGCGCAGGGGTTCCCGAGGACTGGTTCGTCGATCCGGTGCGTCTCGGCGTGCCCGGTGTCCGACCCGGCCTGGACCCCGAGACCGAGGCGCCCGGCGGCGCCCTCTCCTGGCAGGCGGACTCGCTCTGCGCGCAGACGGATCCCGAGGCGTTCTTCCCCGAGAAGGGCGGCTCGACGCGTGATGCCAAGAAGATCTGCACCTCGTGCGAGGTGCGCTCGCAGTGCCTCGAGTACGCCCTCGAGAACGACGAGCGCTTCGGCATCTGGGGCGGGCTCTCCGAGCGCGAGCGCCGCAAGCTCCGCCGCCGCGCGTAGGGCCGCCACGACCCGGGCGCGGTCGATCCGCGCCCTCGCGGCGGGGCGGCGAGCCGCTGGCGAGTGCTCCGCCGCCATCGCCTAGGGTGGTCCGCGATGTATCCCCGAGTAACCGCCGTCCTCGTCGCGCGCAACGGCGCCGCGTATCTGGAACGCACCCTCGCGGCGCTCCGAGCCCAGACCCGGCAGCCCGACGCCACCGTCTTCGTGGACGGGGGATCGAAGGACACAACGGGTGAGCTGCTCGCCTCCTGGGGTCCCTCGCAGCTAGTGCAGGTCGCCGAGAACCTCCCCTTCGGCCAGGCCGTGGCTCGCGCCGTCCGCGTGATGCAGCCCCCGGCGGGGGAGGACGAGTGGCTCTGGCTCCTCGCGCAGGACTCGGCACCCGAGCCCGGCGCGCTCGCGGCCCTCCTCGGCGCGGTCGAGGTCGCGCCGTCCGTGGCCGTCGCGGGCCCGAAGGTGATGGACTGGACGCGATCGGGCTACATCCGCAGCTACGGCGAGTCGATCACCAACTACGGCACCACGGTCCACCTCGTCGAGGACGAGCTCGACCAGGGCCAGCACGACGCCAACCCCGACGTGCTCTCGGTCGCCGCGGGCGGCATGCTCGTGCGCCACAGCCTCTGGGAGGAGCTCGGCGGCTTCGATCCGGGGCTCCCGGTCGTCGACGACGCCCTCGACTTCTCGATCCGCACCCGCCTCGCCGGGCACCGCGTCAGCCGGGTGCCGGACGCGCGGGTCACCACCGCCCGCATCGGCCTGCAGCGCCCCGACGGCCGCCGGATCGACGGAGGCGAGCGCCGCCGGGCGCGCCAGCACCGCACCGCCCAGCTGCACCGCCGCCTGGCCTACGCGCCCGTGGCGCTCCTGGTCCTCCACTGGCTCTCCCTCGTGCCGCTCGCCGTCGGCCGGGCGGTCGTCCGGCTCCTGCGCAAGCAGCCGGGACTCGTCGGGGGCGAGCTGCTCGCGGCCGTCGTCGTGGCGTTCGGCGGCACCAAGGTGCTCCGCGCCCGCACAATCCTCCGCTCCTCGAAGAACGTCGGCTGGAAGTCGATCGCGCCGCTGCGCATCCCGCTCGACACCGTGCGGCAGCTGCGCTCCGTGCGGCACGACGCCGTGCGGGTGCAGGCTGGTCGCGACCGCCACCCGCTGCACTTCTTCCAGAGCGGAGGAGTGTGGGTCGTCCTCGTCGCGGCGCTCGCGGGCCTGATCGTCTACACCCCGCTGATCGCGGCTCCGGCTCTCAGTGGCGGTGGTCTGCTGACCCTGTCGCCGACGGTCGGCGAGCTCTGGCGGAACGCGGCGTACGGCTGGCGCGACCTCGGCTCGGGCTTCATCGGCGCGGCCGACCCCTTCGCCGGCGTCCTCGCCGTCCTCGGCTCGCTGACCTTCTGGTCGCCCAGCTACGCGATGGTGCTGCTGTACCTGACGGCGTTCCCGCTGGCCGCGATGGGCGCCTGGCTGATGATCGCCCGGATCACCCCGCGGCCGCTCGCGCGGGCCTTCGGCGCGCTCGTCTGGATCCTCGCACCCGCGTTCGCCGCTGCGCAGTCCGACGGGCGCCCGGGCCCGATCCTCGTGCACGTGCTGCTGCCCTGGCTCTTCTTCGCGGGCTTCGGCGCCTACCGCTCGTGGTCGGCGTCCGCCACCGCGTCGCTCCTGGCCGCGGCCGTGGTCGCGTGCGCGCCGATCCTGTCCCTGCCGCTCCTGGCGATCTGGATCGTGATCCTCGCGACCTCCGGCCGGCGCGTCGGGCGCTTCGCCGGACTGCCGATCCCGGCGGCCGCCCTGCTGTTCCCGCTCGTCGTGGCGCACGCTCCCCGCGGGGACTGGCTCGCGATCCTCGCCGACCCCGGAGTCCCGCTCCCGTCGGCGCGCGCGGACCTGTTCTCCCTGCTCGCGGGCGTGCCGTCGGCGCTGACCGCCGGCTGGGTCGACCTGCTGTCGCAGATCGGGATCACCGAGGCCGCCGCGCCGCTGGCGACGGCCGTGCTGGTGCTGCCGTTGATCGTGGCGGCGCTCGCCTCCCTCCTCCTGCCGAACAACCTGTCCGCCCTCGGCGGCGTGGGCGTCGCCTCCGCCGGACTGCTGACCGCCTCCCTCGCGCAGGGGATCCAGGTCGCGACAGCGGGCTCCGAGCCGGTGGCCGTGTGGAGCGGATCTCCGCTCAGCCTCTACTGGCTCGGTCTGGTCATCGGCTTCTCGCTCTCGCTCGGCGCCCTGCCGTCCTTCCGCCTGGTACCCGCGCTCGTGGTCACGGTCGCCGCCGCACTCGCGGTCGGCCCGTTCGCCCTCGCCTTCCCGCAGGGTCACTCGTCCATCGCGAGCACCTCCGACCGCTCGCTGCCGGCCTACGTGGCCGCCGAGGCGCAGAACGACCCGCGGGTGGGCACCGTCGTGCTGGTGCCGCAGGCCGACGGCGGGATCCTCGCCCGCCTCGAGCGCGGCGCCGGAGCGACGCTCGACCAGCAGTCGACGCTCGCCGCGACGGGGGCCGAGAGCACCGACGAGATCGACGAGCTCGCGGGCAACCTCGTGTCGCGCACCGGCTACGACGTGGCGTCGGCGCTCGACGAGCTCGGCGTCCGGTTCGTGGTCCTCACCGAGGCGAGCAGCGAGGACTCGGGCGACGCGGCCTCGGCCGTCCGCGCCCGCGCCGCGGTCTCGCTCGACGGCAACGCCGCGTTCTCGGCCGTCGGCGACACCCGCTACGGCCTGCTCTGGAGCGCCGTCGATCCCGAGGGCGGCCGCGCCGAGGCCGCCCCACAGGACGTGGTCGGTCCGTTCGGCATCGCCTACACCGCCGGACTCCTGCTGATCCTCCTCGTCGCGCTCCTCCTGGCGGTCCCCACCGGGCTCTCGCTCGAGCGCGGCCGTTCCGGCGCGCCGGTGGCCGGGATCGACGACGAACCGGGCGAGGCCACCGGCCAGTTCGACGACGGGACCGACGATGTCTGACCCCCGCGACCAGGAGACGAGCATGCCCGCCACCCCGCCCTCGGGCCGCTCCTCCCGCGCCGACCGCCGGAGCGCCCGCGCCGGCTCGACCGGCCGGCCCGGAGCCGCGACCACCGACTCCGTCGCGACGACGGCGCCGACACCGCCCCGCGATCGCCGCGCCTCCGCCGCCCGACGCCGCCGCAGCGCCCTGCGCACCGCGGTCGGCGTCGCCGGAGTCGTCCTCGCCGCGACCGCGGTCGTCCTGCCCCAGCTGCTCCCGCTGCCCGCCGCGACACGGGCCGCCGACGGCGTCGTCGTGACGCCCGTGGCCGCCGACAGCACCCTCGTCTGCGGCGGCGATCTGCTCGACGCGACGCAGCCGGAGGAGCTCCGCGCGTTCGAGGGCTCCGGCACCTCGGTGTGGCCCGACGACGTCGTCCAGAGCTCGACGGCCCTCGACGAGCCCGATCTGGCGGCGCCCGGCAGCGGAGTCACGGGTCTCCTCGTCCCCGCGGAGTCCGATCCGGTTCCCGGCGGAGCGACCACCCAGTCGATCGCGAACGAGACGGTGTCGGGCCTGAGCGCGCTCGGCTGCGCAGAGCCCTCGGCCGACAGCTGGATCGTCGGCGGATCGACCGACATCGGCTCCACCTCGGTGCTCGTCCTCGCGAATGCGAGCGAGGTCGCGGCCACCGTCGATCTGGCGCTCTACGGGGAGAACGGCCCCCTCGAGGCCACCGGCGCGTCCGGGATCGTCGTCCCGGCCGGAACGGTCCGCGCCCTGCCCCTGGCCGGTCTCGCTCCCGACGTCGTGCAGCCGGTGGTGCGGATGACCGCGCGCGGCGGGGAGATCGCTGCCAGCCTGCAGAGCACCGCCATCTCGGGGCTGACTCCGGTCGGCATCGAGACCACCGCCCCCTCCGCGTCGCCGTCGACGCTGACCGTCATCTCGGGCTACCGCATCGCCTCGCCTCCCGCCGAGACGTCGAGCGACGACGGCAGCGGGGGAGCGGGCAGCCCCGTGCTGCGCATCCTCGCGCCCGGCGAGGCGGACAGCACCGTGTCGATCGAAGTGGCGAACGAGGATCCGAGCGGCGCGGGCACGTCGACGCAGGTCGTGGTGCCGGCGGGCCGTGTCGGCGAGGTGCCGCTGTCCGGGCTCGCCGAGGGCTCCTACCGGATCACCCTGAACTCGGACGAGCCCGTCGTCGCCGCGGGGCGCACCACCTCGACCGGGACAGCCGGCACCGATTACGCCTGGTTCGCCTCCGGTACCTCGGTCTCGACGCCGTTCGGAGTGGCGAGCACCGGCGAGCCCGGCGCGCGCCTCCACCTCGCGAACGCGAGCGACACGACCGCTTCGGTCGTGCTGGACGCGGCGTCCGGCTCGCGCACCGTCGAGATCGGGCCCTACTCCTCCGTCACCGTCGATCAGGGCATCGACCAGCTCGTCGTCTCGAGCGATCAGCCCGTGCAGGCGTCGGTGTCGATCGCGAGCGACGGGAGGATCGCGGCCTACCCGATCGTGCCGCCCGGTCCGCTCTCGTCGCCGATCACGGTGTACTCGCACTAGGGCGGTCCGGGCCGCCGGGGTTCCGTCGACCGCGACGGCGATCTCGTGTTCGACAGGCCCTAGAGGTGGCGGAAGCGGTCCGGCGAGATGTCCCACGGATCGCGGCCGAGCAGCTCCGCCACGGCGCGGAACACGTAGCTTTCGATGAGCAGCCGCTGGTGCTGGTCGTCGCGCCGGTGCAGCTTGGCCAGGCGCTCGATCGGAACGCGGTAGAGCGTGATGCGGCGCTCGGCGTGATCGACGCGCCAGCGGGCGATCCCGGTGGCCGCCAGGCGTGCCGGATCGACGTCGGGGGTGGCCGCGACATCGACGTGGATGCCCGCGAGCTCGTCCGGCCACGCGCCGCGGAGGTAGTCGATCGCGGAGCCGACCGTCAGCTCGAAGAAGTCGGTGCGGGTCTGCAGGAGGGGCAGGTGGGGCCCGGTGACCGGGCCGCGGATGCCGCGCCCGTGCCTGTCGCGGGATCCGCCCCGGGCCGAAGCCGCCTGACGGGCGGTGGAACGACGAGCACGGGGCATGCCTCCAGCCTATTGCTACTGTGGGCGCGATGAACGGACGGCAGTGCTCGCGGACGGGCTGCAGCGCCCCGGCCGTCGTCACGCTGACCTACGACTACGGCGACTCCCTCGTCGCGGTCGGCCCGCTCAGCCCCGCACCCGATCCGCACGGCTACGACCTGTGCGAGGAGCACGACCGGCGGCTCTCGGTGCCGGTCGGCTGGAGCGTGATCCGCTACCGCGAGCCGTCGATCGAGGGCTGATCCGTGCGCGGCGGGAAGCCCCGGGGCCCCGCCGAGAGCACGGGCGCCAGCCGCTCGAGGCGGTCGGCCGACAGGCGGAGGGCGCGCTCCTCGCGGGCGCGGCGCAGGGCGGCGACCGCCAGCAGGAAGTCCTCGGCCGGCGCCGCGGGCACCGGCGACACGAAGGCCGACGCCTCGTGGGCGAGGGAGGCGGCCAGCCGGGAGCGGGACGGCTCCGTCATGCCGCCGCGCTGCCGGAGGAACTGGGCGAGGCGGCGCGCGAGGGCGTCGGGCAGACGGGCGACGTCGGCGGTCGCCGCCCAGCCGAGGAGCGGAGCCGGGACCTCGGCCTGCAGCGGAGCCGCCGCGGGGACGCGCTCGAGCTGGCTGTGGGTGCCGGCGAGGACGTCGCCGAGGCGGCGGGAGCGGCGCGAGAGCAGCCCGACGACCGCGGCGAGACCGCCCGCCGTCATCACGATCTCGAGCACGGCGGTCAGGCCGCGCACGAGGGCGTGGCGGAACGAGATCGCACCACCGTCGTCGCGGACGACCCGGGCGCCGACAGCGAGCTTGCCGAGCGAGCGTCCGCGCGTGGCCGTCTCGACGACGACCGGGACGAGGACGAGGGAGGTCACGAGGGCGGCGACGCCGACCGCCGCGGCGGCCGACGCGTCGAGCCCGCCGTCGCCCGCGAGGACCGAGACCAGGTAGAAGAGCAGGAGCGCGAGCAGGAGCTCGGCGACCAGATCGATGATCGCCCCGCACGCGCGCAGGACGAAGCTGGTGACGGGCACCTCGAGGGCGATCGCCTCGCCGGTGACCAGGCCGTCGTCGTCGTCCGCCCGATCGGTGCCCATGGCTATCATCTAAACAGATGGACATCGACGCTCTCTCGACCGCTCGTGCGGAGCACTGGCGCCGCCTGGACGAGCTCTCGCGCAAGCGGAGGCTGACCGGCGACGAGGCGGACGAGCTGGTGGAGCGGTACCAGTCCGCCTCCGCCGATCTCGCCGCGATCGCCTCCACGGCCGGCTCGACCGCCGCGGGCGCCAGGCTCGCGGTCTCGCTGTCGAGGGCGCGCGGTCGGCTCACCGGGACGGGCGAGGACCCGCTGGCGGCGGTCTCGCGCTTCGCGGTCGTGACGCTCCCCGCGGCGCTGCACCGACTCCGCTGGCTGACCCTCGCGGTCGCGCTCGCCACGGCGCTGATCGCGACCCTGTTCGCGGTGTGGATCCTCGGCGACGCACGGCTGCTGGCCTCGCTCGGCGACGACGAGCAGCTGCGGCGCTTCGCCGAGGACGACTTCGTCGACTACTACTCCGAGAACCCCGCCGCGTCCTTCGCCGGCCAGGTCTGGACCAACAACGCGTGGATCGCGGCGCAGTGCGTCGCCTTCGGGATCGTCGGTGTCTACGTGCCGTACATCCTCCTGCAGAACGCGCAGAACCTGGGCACCTCCGTCGCCGTCATGTTCCACTACGGCGAGGGCGACACCTTCTTCCTCTACATCGCCCCGCACGGTCAGCTCGAGCTGACCGCGGTGTTCGTCGCCGCGGCGGCGGGACTGCGCATCTTCTGGGCCTGGATCGCGCCGGGAGCGCGCACGCGCGGGCAGGCCCTGGCCGAGGACGCGAGGAGCCTGTTCACCGTCGCGATCGGGCTGGTCTTCGTGCTGTTCGTCGCCGGGGTCATCGAGGGCTTCGTGACGCCGGCCCCGTGGCCGTGGTTCGTCAAGATCGGGATCGGCTCGGCGGCGCTGCTCGCCTTCCTCGCCTACATGATCGTGCTCGGCGGCCGTGCGGCGCGCGCGGGCGAGACCGGCGACCTCGACCGTGCGGCCCGCGGCTCCCGGAGCATCGCCGACGCCTGACGCGTTCTCAGAGCCGCCCGGCCGCCTTGAGCGCGAGGTAGCGGTCGGCGAGCGCCGGCGGGAGCTTCTCCGGAGTGCCGAGCACGACGTCGCCGCCGAGCCGGCGGACGGCGGCGGAGAGGCGGTCCGCGTCGCTCAGCGAGCGCTCGGCCGCCGCGGCGGTGTAGACGGCCGCGCGGTCGCTCCGATCGGCCGCCATCTCGACGAGCTCGGGATCCACGGCGCACGCCACGACGACCGTGTGGGTGCGGGTGAGCTGGGGGAGCACCGCGAGCAGGCCCTCGGACGCCCCGACCGAGTCCAGCGCGGTCAGGAGGACGACGAGCGAGCGCTGCGAGACCAGGGCGCGCACCTGCGCGGGCACGGCCGACCAGTCGGTCTCGATCAGCTGGGGCTGCACCGGCGCCAGCGCGTCGACGACGCGGCCGAGCACCTCGCTGCCGGTGGCGCCGTGGACCCGTGCCCGACGGGTGCGGTCGAACGCGAGCACGTCGATCCGGTCGCCGGCGCCGGCAGCCAGAGCCGACAGGAGCAGTGCCGCCTCGATCGCGGTGTCCAGCCGCGGCTCGTCCGCGATCCGCGCCGCGGAGGTACGACCGGTGTCGAGCACGACGACCACCCGGCGGTCCCGCTCCGGGCGCCAGGTCCGCACGACGGGCTCGCGGCGGCGGGCGGTGGCCCTCCAGTCGAGGGAGCGGACGTCGTCTCCGCGGACGTACTCGCGGAGGCTGTCGAACTCGGTGCCCTGCCCGCGGATCATCACGCTCGTGCGGCCCTCGAGCTCGCGCAGCCGGGCGAGCCGCGAGGGCAGGTGCCGGCGCGACCGGAACGGCGGGAGCACCCGCACTGTCGCGGGGGCCGAGCGCGTCGCCTGCCGCCCGGCGAGGCCGAGGACCCCGTTCGAGCGGACGGTCACGTGCAGCGCCCGGCGCTCGCCGCGCCTGCGCGGCTCGAGCACCGTCGTGACCGCGCGGCGCTCGCCAGGTGGCAGCCGGAGGGCGGTGCAGGTGCGCAGCGCCCCCGCTGACGGCTCCCAGGCGTCTCGGACGACGCCCGTGATGCGGCGACGGCCGGTGTTCGTGATCAGCAGCTCCGCCTCGGCGCGCTCACCGAGGCGGACCCGGTCGGGGACGCTCCGCTCCAGGACGATCGCGCGCGGCGACCCCGCGACGAGGAGGTCGATGCCGACCAGGACGCACCAGGCGAGCAGCCAGAGCGCGAGCACGACGACGGCGGCCTGCGCGCTCCCACCGAGCAGGACGACAGGCACGAGGCCGACGAGGAGGACGAGGACGGAGCGTCCGGTGAGGTGCACGGGTCAGACCGGGACCCGGACCTGCTGCAGGATGCCGCCGAGGACGGCCTCGGTGCGCACGCCCTCGAGCTCGGCCTCCGGCTGCAGCTGGATCCGGTGGCGCAGGACCGGCAGGACCATCGCCTGCACGTGGTCCGGAGTGATGGATCCGTAGCCGTTCAGCCAGGCCCAGGCGCGCGAGGCCGCCAGGAGCGCGGTCGAGCCGCGAGGGCTCACGCCGAGCTTCACGCTCGGGCTCTCGCGGGTGGCGCGGGCGATGTCGACGATGTAGCCCAGCACGTCGGGACCGGCCCCGACGCGGCGGACGGACTCCTGAGCGGCGCGCAGGCGAGAGGCGTCGAGCACCGGGTGCACGCCGGCCGCGGCCAGGTCGCGCGGGTCGAAGCCCACGGCGTGGCGGGAGAGGACCTCGACCTCCACGTCGCGCGGCGGGATCTCGAGGACGAGCTTGAGCAGGAAGCGGTCGAGCTGCGCCTCGGGCAGCGCGTAGGTGCCCTCGTACTCGACCGGGTTCTGGGTGGCGGCGACGAGGAACGGATCGGGCAGCGCGAGGGTCCGCCCGTCGACGCTGACCTGGCGCTCCTCCATCGCCTCGAGCAGTGCGGCCTGGGTCTTGGGAGGGGTGCGGTTGATCTCGTCCGCCAGCAGGAGGTTCGTGAAGACCGGGCCCTCGCGGAACGCGAATCCGGAGGTCGAGGCGTCGTAGACGAGTGAGCCGGTGATGTCGCCGGGCATCAGATCGGGGGTGAACTGCACGCGCCGCGTGTCCAGCCCGAGCGACAACGACAGGGCGCGGACGAGCAGCGTCTTCGCGACTCCGGGGACGCCCTCGAGCAGCACGTGACCGCCCGCGAGCAGGGCGATGAGCAGTCCCGAGACCGCGCCGTCCTGACCGACGACGGCGCGGCCGACCTCGGTGCGGACGCGGTCGAGCTCGCCGCGCAGCGCGTCGTCGGCGATCGGCGGGAGGGTGGAGTCGGTCATCGGAGGGGGCCTTCCTGTCGTCGGGCGGGGTGCGGAGTCGGAGCGAGGGCGGCGCGCACGGCGCTCTCGAGACGGAGGAGGTCGTCGGAGGCGCTGACGAGCGCGCGGTCGTCCGCGGGCGTGTCGTCGACGAGCAGGCGGCGCAGGGCGACCGGGTCCCGGCCGAGCAGGTCGGCGGCTCCCGTCACGATCTCGTCGACCCCGGCGGAGGCGGACAGGCCGAGCATCGAGGCGAGCCGCCGGAGCGTGCCGATGCGGAGCGCGTCGAGGGCGCGCAGCCGCGTCCCTCCGCGGGCGTAGAGGCGCGCGCGGCCGCGAGCGGTCTCGCTGGCGTGCACGACGACGGGCAGCGGCTCGACGGCGAGGGGGCCGAAGCGGCGACCGCGCCACACCGCCGCGGCGACGCCCACGCCGAGGAGCAGGAGGATCGCGGGCGTGACCCATCCAGGGGCGAGATCGGCGGGATCGACGGCCGCTTCTCCGCGGAGGTCGTCGAGGCTCACGCGGTACCAGACGAGCCGGTCGCGGGCCCCGAGGAGGTTCAGGGCGAGCGCGGCCCGGCCGCCCTCGTCGACGGTGCTGTTGCGGAGGAGGGCCGCGTCGCCGACGACCGTGACGTCCGCTCCTCCGGGGCTCGTGCCCGAGACCAGGGCGTAGGCGTCGTCGCCGGAGGGGAAGCAGCCTGTCGCTCCGCCGTCGAGGAGCCGGTAGGTCTGGCCGCCCGAGGGGATGCTCTCGGCGCGCGCGGCGGCGGGCAGACTGCAGTCCGCGTCGAGATCGCCGCCGTCGAGGGGCGCCCCGGCGAAGGCGGCGCCGGGCAGGAGCGCCTCGAGGGCGTCGCCGGTCGGCTGCACCAGGACGATCGCGGCGGCGGCGTCCTCGAGGTCCGCGTACTGGTCGGTGTCGAGCACGGCGTCGGAGTCGTCGACGAGAACGGTCGTTCCCGGGCCGGCCGCCGCGGTCGCGTCCTCGAGCACGTCCGCCCGGACCACGTCGACGCCCTGCTCGCGGAGGACCTGCGCCACCGCGCGCGCACCATCCGGAGCGGCGCTGTCGGGATCGAGGTCCGGTGCGAGGGACGGCGCTCCCGTCGCGACGGTGAGCAGGAGGGTCCCGACCGCGACGAGGGCGAGGAGCACGGCCCAGAGGCGCCCCCGGCGCAGCAGCGCGCCGAGGGTGGGCGTCGACACCGTGTCGGTCGCGCTCACCGGCGGTCCGCCGTGCTCGAGAGCGGGTCGAGGGGAGCGGCCTCCCGGGCGAGCGAGTCGTCGAGCGCACGGATGCGCGCGTAGTCGTCGGTGCCGCCCGGACGGTCGAGGTACCGCACGCCGTCGAAGTCGTCCGCGGCGCGTCGGAGGGCCGCCGAGGCCGCGGGGAACACGGCCTGCGCGCGTCGGGCGAAGCCGTGCGCGGTCGTGCCCGGCGAGGCGCGCACGAGCGTCCGCTCGTCGAGAGCGCGGACGAGGGCCCGGAAGCGCTCGATCACCGCCTCGTCCCAGTCGCCGCGAGCGGCCGCCGCGTCGGCCAGCGCGCGGAGCTCGTCGGCCGACCGGCCGTCGTCCTCCGCGAGGACCGATCCGCGCACCGAGCTGCGGCGCCGCAGGCTCGGTCGCCCGGCGATCAGCAGGGCGGTGACCACGAGCGCCAGAACCACGAGCACCCCGATCACGGCGGCGATCGGGACGGCCGGTCCGTCGGTGGGGACGCTGAGCGACGTGAACCAGTCGCGGATCGCCTGCACGGCGCGATCGAACCAGCTCGGCTCCGCCGCGCGGTAGCGCGGATCCGCCAGCTCCTCGAGCAGGAGGCGGCGGGCCTCGCGGGCGTCGGGGTCGAGCGGAGCCGCGGCCAGGACGGCGCGGATCACCGCGGCGCCCGCTCCGGAGCGGGGAAGGGGTCCGGGCTGGGGAGCCCGGCGGCGCGGTCCTCGACGTGCCGCATCAGCACGAGATCGAAGCCCTCCCGCCGCATCCGGCGGTCGAGGTACGCGAGCCCGGTGACCGCGGCCTGCAACACCGTGCCGACCGCTCCGATCACCAGTCCCACGGCGAGGGAGAGCAGCGTGACGACCAGGGACGCGACGATCTGCGCGTTCGGATCGGTCGGGGCGATCAGCGCGCCGCCGATCGGCACCAGCAGGCTGAGCGGAGTCGCGACGACCTGGCCCGCGACCTGCACGATGAGGAGCATCAGCGCCAGTGCGCCGAGCGTCCGCCAGAATCCGCCCGTCACGAGCCGCCACGACCGCGCGACCGCCCGACGCAGCGGGAGGCGCTCGACGACGATGAGGCTGGGCACGAGGGCGAGCTTCGTGCCGAGCCAGACGCCGAGCGCGGTCGCCGCCGCCCCGGCGAAGAGCAGCACGAGGACCCCGCCGACGATCGCGCCGGCCCCCGCGTCCTGGGCGCCGACGACGAACAGGGGCACCGCCACGGCGACCGCGATCAGGACGAGCAGCATCAGCCCGACGCCCTCGAGGACCGTCCAGCCGACCAGCGCCCAGAAGCGGCCTCGGAGGCGGCCCAGCAGCTGCTTCAGGGTCGGACGCTCGCCCAGCACGGCGCGCGACACCTCGAGCACCACGACCCCCTGGACGAGGGCTCCCGTGGCGAGCGAGACGCCGAGAGGGATGAGCGCGGCCAGGATCACGATCGCGACGGCCCCGGCCCCGACGGCGTCCCGATCGGCGACGTCCGCCTGGTCGATCCGGCCGATGGCGAGGAGGGCGACGACTCCGTAGATCACGAGGGCCAGCACCGAGCCGACGCCCTGGAGGAGGAGGGCGACGCCGAGGGTGGTGCGCGGGCTTCGGCGCAGCACCTGGAAGGGGGCGCCGAGGAGGGTGCCGAAGCCGAGCGGGCGCAGGGGGACGAGCCCGGGTCGCGGCGGCGGGGTCCAGCCCGCCGGAGCACCCGTCGGCTGCCAGGGACTCGACGGCGTCCACGCCGCCGGCGCGACCGGAGCGGGAGGGATCGGCGCGCCCGTCGCCGGGCCCGGAGCGTCCTGCACGGAGGCCGGGTCGGAGGGCTCCGCGGGCGGTGGCCAGTGAGCTGCGTCGGTCATCCCTCCCATGCTGTCACAGGCCCGTCGGCGGCTCCCGCCCGGCGTCCGGCCGAAGCCCGGGCGGACTCGGTTAGCCTGGAGCACATCCGCGGGTGCCCAGGGGGGTGAGCGCGAGAAGAGGACGAGGAAGACAGGCTGATGAGCGCGCGCATTCTGGTGGTCGACGACGATGCGGCCCTGGCCGAGATGATCGGCATCGTGCTGCGGGCGGAGGACTACGACGTCTCCTTCTGCGCCGACGGCTCCGGCGCCCTGGAGGCGTTCCGCCGGTCCCGCCCCGACCTCCTCCTGCTCGACCTGATGCTCCCGGGCATGGACGGCATCGAGGTCTGCCGGGCGGTCCGCGCCGAGTCCGGCGTGCCGATCATCATGCTCACCGCGAAGTCCGACACCTCGGACGTCGTGCAGGGCCTCGAGTCCGGTGCGGACGACTACATGGTCAAGCCCTTCGACCCGAAGGAGCTCGTCGCGCGGATCAAGACCCGCCTGCGGCCCGCGCAGGTCGCGGCGAACGCCGTTCTCCAGGTCGGGGATCTGAGCCTGGACGTCGCCGGTCACGAGGTGCGCCGCGGCGACACCCGCATCGGCCTGACGCCCCTCGAGTTCGACCTCCTGCTCGCGCTGGCCTCCAAGCCCCAGCAGGTCTTCACCCGCGAGATGCTGCTCGAGCAGGTGTGGGGCTACCACTACAAGGCCGACACCCGCCTCGTGAACGTGCACGTGCAGCGCCTGCGCGCGAAGGTCGAGAAGGATCCGGACGACCCCCGGATCGTGATGACCGTGCGCGGCGTCGGCTACCGCGCCGGCGCCGTCCTGCCGGCCTGACCGTGTCCCTCGCGCGCCGCTTCCCGGTCGCCGGCGTCCGCCGGTGGCCCCGCCGCGTGCTGCGCGCCTGGAGGCGCTCGCTGCAGTTCCGCGCGGTCGCGATCACGGTGCTGCTCAGTGGAGTGGCGATCGGCTCGACCGGCGCGTACCTGTCGTACAGCATCAGCGACAACCTCTTCCAGTCGCGGTTGACGCAGGTCACGGGGGACACCTCCCGCGCCACCCGCGCCGCGCAGGGCTACCTCGACGCCGCCACGGTCTCGACCCGGCAGGACATGGAGGAGGTGATGAGCTCGGTCCGCACTGCGATCCGGGACGCCTCCTCCTCCGCGCTCATCGCGATCGTGCGCTCACCGGACCAGGACGCGTCCTCGCTCGCGCCGCAGGACATCTACAACCGCGAGCTGCAGGACGGCGTCATCAGCTCCGACCTCCGCGAGCGGGTGCAGGCGGGCTCCGAGGGGCAGTACTGGCAGTCCGTGACGCTCGACGCGGACGGCCGGGAGCAGCCGGGGATCTTGGTCGGCTCGACCCTCGAGCTGCCCAGCTCCGCGGGGCGGTACGAGCTCTACATCGGCTACTCGCTCGCCGACGCCGAGCGCACCCTGCAGTTCGTGCAGCAGGTGCTGAACATCGCCGGCCTCCTCCTGATCCTGCTGATCGGGGCCGTGAGCTACGTCGTCGTCCGCCTCGTGGTCGCTCCCGTGCGCGTCGCGGCGCTGACGAGCCAGCGGCTCGCCGCCGGCG
Organism: Rathayibacter caricis DSM 15933; assembly: GCF_003044275.1. NCBI lineage: Bacteria > Bacillati > Actinomycetota > Actinomycetes > Micrococcales > Microbacteriaceae > Rathayibacter > Rathayibacter caricis. Next base: position 2,417,811 of record NZ_PZPL01000001.1, read on the forward strand.
ACAGGGACGTGCGCATCCCGGAGAAGGGCGAGGACGTGATCGCGACGCTCGCCCGCTCCTTCAACGGCATGGCCGACAGCCTGCAGGAGCAGATCAGCGAGCTCGCGACGCTGAGCCGCGTCCAGCAGCGGTTCGTCTCGGACGTCTCCCACGAGCTGCGCACGCCGCTCACGACGATGAAGCTCGCCGGCGACGTCCTCTACGACCAGCGCGAGGGCTTCCCTCCGGTCGCCGAGCGCACGGTCGAGCTGCTGCACGGCCAGATCGCCCGCTTCGAGAGCCTGCTCGCCGACCTCCTCGAGATCTCGCGGCACGACGCCGGATCCGCCGAGCTCGAGCTCGAGCCGGTGAACCTGGTGCGCCTGGCGAGCGAGGAGATCGACGGCATGCGCGGGATCGCCGAGGCGAACGGCTCCGTGCTGACCCTGTCCGCGCCCGGCGGCTACTTCGACGCCGACATGGACGCGCGCCGCATCCGCCGCATCGTCCGCAACCTCCTCGGCAACGCGATCGAGCACGGAGACGGCCGCGAGATCGTCGTCACCGTCGACAGCAACGCGACGGCGGTCGCCCTGGCCGTCCGCGACTACGGTCACGGGATGAGCTCGGAGGAGGTCGTGCGGGTCTTCGACCGGTTCTGGCGCGCGGACCCCTCCCGCAAGCGCACGCTGGGAGGGACGGGGCTGGGCATGTCCATCGCCCAGGAGGACACGGCCCTGCACCACGGCTGGCTGCAGGTCTGGTCGATGCCCGACCGCGGAGCGTGCTTCCGCCTGACCATCCCGCGTCGGCGCGGCGAGCGGATCGACTCCTCGCCGCTGCCCCTCCCGCCCGTGGACGCGGGGGAGCAGGCCTTCACCGGTCCGATCGTGATGCCCCCGCTGCCCGAGGCCGTGCCGTGAGCCGGCGGAGCCTCCGGGCGCTCGCCGGGGCCGCGGCCCTGCTGCTCGCCCTCGTCGGATGCGCGGGAATCCCGCGCGACGGTGACGTGGGCGTCGGGCGGCCGGACGCCGGGCCCCAGGACCTCCAGTACGACTTCCTGCCCTCGGGGCCGGCGGCGGGCGCCTCGCAGCGGGAGATCCTCACCGGCTTCATCGACGCGGCGTCCAGCCCGCAGAGCAACTACAAGATCGCCCGGGAGTTCCTCTCCTCGGGGGCCGACTGGACCCCGAGCGAGCACGTCACGGTGGACGAGGGCCAGCGCTCGCCCGCGCAGCAGTCGGCGTCGACGCTGACGCTGTCGATCACGCCGGTCGCCGAGGTCGATGCGACGGGCGTCTACACCGAGGTCTCGTCGACGACGGCGCTGAGCCTCGACTACGGCTTTGTCCAGGAGGACGGGGAGTGGCGCATCAGCGCGCCCCCCAGCGGCGTCGTCATCGACCGCACCACCTTCGAGCAGGTCTTCTCGACCCACGCGCTGTACTACTTCGATCCGTCCTACACGTACCTCGTGCCGGACCTCCGCTGGTTCGCGTCGCGCGCCGACAGCTCGACGAGCACCACCATCGTCACCGAGCTCCTGCGCGGCCCCACGCCCTGGCTGAGCGACTCCGGAGCCGTCGCCTCGGCGTTCCCGACCGGCACGGCGCTCGCCGCCGAGACCGTCCCGGTCGAGTCGCAGCAGGCCGTGGTCGATCTGAACTCCGCCGCCCTCGAGGCCGACGAGCGCCAGTGGCGCCTGATGCGCCTCCAGCTCAGCCGCAGCCTCGCCTCGGTCTCGAACGTGACCGGCGTGACCCTGTCGGTCGAGCAGAACCCGATCGAGGTGCCCGTCGAGGTGAGCGGACTGCCGATCAGTCCACGCGTCGACACCCGCCCGCTGGTCCTCACGGACGAGGCGTTCGGCTTCCTCGGCTCTGCCGGCCTGGCCGAGACGGCGGTGTCGGACCGGGTGCGCGCGCTCTCGCCGCGAGCCGTCGCCCTCGGCGAGCAGCGGGGCGCCGACTCCGAGGCCGCCGCTGCGGTGCTGTCGGCCGCGGGGGTCTCGCTCGTCGCTCCGGATCAGGCGGACGTCCTCCTGGACGCCCGCGCCGGGCTGACCGCGCCGGCCATCGATCCCTTCGGCTACGTGTGGTCGGTGCCGTCGGCGGCGCCGAACCAGCTCGTCGCGTACTCGCCCGACGGCACGGAGTCGTTCCAGATCGCGACGGCGTGGTCCGAGATCGAGACGATCGCCTCGCTCTCGGTCTCGAGGGACGGCACACGGATGCTCGCCCTGGTGCAGGACGGCGAGCAGGCGTCCGTCCTCGTGGCCGGGATCTCGCGCTCCGGCGGCGGCGACCCGGTGGCCGTCGGCGAGCCCGTCGTCCTCGCCTCGACCCTCGGCACCGCGGTGACGGCGGGCTGGACCGACGAGCTCGACGTGGTCTCGGTCGTCCGCGGCTCCACAGGAGAGGACGTCGTCACCCTCCACCAGCTCGGCGGAGGAGCGACACCCCTCGGGACGACGAGCGGAGCGACGCAGATCGCGGCCGGCAACGCGACCACGCAGATCCGGATCCTCGCCGAGGGCGGGGAGCTGCGCCAGCAGCGCGGCTCCGCGTGGCAGACGATCGCGACGGACGTCCGGCTCCTCGCGACCCAGACCGGCATGGGGTCCTGAGGCTCCTCCCCAGGACGATCCGCGACCGACTCCGGCACTCGGCGTGTCCTGCCGGTCCGCTGCCGGCCAAGCTCGGCGCATGCTCCGCGACTCCCTCCTCGACGCCCTGGCGGTCCTGCTCCCGGTCGACTGCCCCGCCTGCGGCCGCCCGGTCGTGCGCGTGCCGTGCGACGACTGCGCCGAAGCCCTCGCCGCCCTCCCGACGCCCCCGGTGCGCCTTCTCGGGCCGCCGGGGCGCCCGCTCGTCGTGACCTCCGGCGCTCCGTACACCGGGGTCGTGCGCCGCCTGGTGGTCGCCCTGAAGGAGGAGGGCCGGAGCGACGCCGCCGGAGCGCTCGCCGCCCGGCTGCGCCCGGCCCTCGCGCACGCGCTCGACGGCCGCACCGCGACGCTCCTCGCCCCTCCGGGCTCGCACGGCCGCCGGATGAGGCGCGGGTACGATCCCGTCGACCTCCTCGTCCGCGGCTGCGGCGGGAGGGTCGCGCGTCCGATCACGCGCACGCGTCGCTCCGTGGACCAGGTGGGCCTCGACCGGCGCGAGCGCAGCGGCAACCTCGACGGCGCGTTCGCGGCCCGCCGCCGCCTCGACGGGCTCGAGGCGGTCCTCGTCGACGACGTGGTCACGTCGGGCGCGACGCTCCTCGAGCTCCGGCGCGCCGTCGAGGCGGCGGGCGGAAGAGTACGCGGCGCCGTCGCCCTGGCGGCCACCGGTCTGCGGTCGGTCGCCGGATCGTCGGGGGACTCCCGGGAACTCCGCACGCGTCTTCCGATGAACGTCCGGTGACACTTCGGTGACCGGGGACTACGGTGGGCTCCACGGCGTGAACGGTCCGCCCGGAGAAAGGCGGCACGCCGTACTCGACTGGGAGGTTGTCATGGACATCGACATCACAGGACGCAACTTGGGCATCACCGACCGCTTCCGCGCGTACGCGACGGAGAAGTCGGAGAAGGTGGCCCACCTCGCCGACCGGGCGCTCGCGCTCGAGATCAGGGCGAGCCGACACAGCGAGTCCAAGGGGGCGAGCGGTGGCGACCGCGTCGAGCTCACCTTGATCGGCAAGGGGCCCGTAGTGCGGGCCGAGGCCGACGGAGCGGACAAGTACGCGGCGTTCGACGTGGCCCTCGGGCGGCTCCTCGAACGCGTGAGACGAGCCAAGGATCGCAAGAAGGTCCATCGGGGCCAGCACCGGCCCACGTCGCTGCGCGACGCGGCGGCCGCGGACTTCAGCGGAGTCGGCATCCAGCCGGCCGACGCCGCCGTCCTCCAGGCCGTCAGCACCGGGGTGATCCCGGTGCAGACCGCCCCGGCAGAGGCGGTGGACGACGTCGAGGAGGAGCCGTACTGCCCCGTCGTCATCCGCAAGAAGGTCTTCGCCTCCGTCTCGATGAGCGTCGACGACGCCGTCGACTACATGGAGCTCGTCGGACACGACTTCTACCTGTTCATCGACGCCGACTCCGGACGCCCGAGCGTGGTCTACCGCCGGAAGGGCTGGGACTACGGAGTGATCTCCCTCGGCGACGAGGCCGACGAGCTCGCGGAGCAGACCGCGGTCTAGGTCCTCGCGGTCCTCGGACGGGTCCCGGTGCGTGCAGCGCCGGGGCCCGTCCTCGTGCGCGGACCCGTGCGTCCGCCGAGGGCGGACGCGTCCGACGGTCCGCGCCCGGCGGTCCGCGACTAGGCTGGTCGCGGTCCGCGCTCTGGCGCCGGGCGCCTGCCTTCTACGTTTTGGAGTACCCCGTGGCCTCAGTTCTCGAAAAGGTCCTTCGCGTCGGGGAGGGGCGGATCCTCCGCCGCCTCGAGAACTACGCGAAAGCCGTCAACGCCCTCGAAGAGGACTTCACGCACCTCAGCGACGAGGAGCTGAAGAACGAGACCGTCGAGCTGCGCGAGCGCTACTCGAACGGCGAATCGCTCGACGACCTGCTCCCGGAGGCGTTCGCCGCCGTCCGCGAGGCGTCCCGCCGCACCCTCGGCCTCCGCCACTTCGACGTGCAGCTGATGGGCGGGGCGGGCCTGCACCTCGGCAACATCGCCGAGATGAAGACCGGTGAGGGCAAGACCCTCGTGGCCACGCTCCCGGCCTACCTCAACGCCATCGCCAGCCGCGGCGTCCACATCGTCACGGTCAACGACTTCCTCGCGTCCTACCAGTCGGAGCTCATGGGCCGCGTGTTCCGCGCGCTCGGCATGACGACCGGCGTGATCCTCTCGGGCCAGACCCCGGAGCAGCGCCGCGAGCAGTACGCGGCCGACATCACCTACGGCACCAACAACGAGTTCGGCTTCGACTACCTGCGCGACAACATGGCGTGGCAGGCCCAGGACATGGTGCAGCGCGGCCACTTCTTCGCGATCGTCGACGAGGTCGACTCGATCCTCATCGACGAGGCGCGCACGCCGCTGATCATCTCCGGCCCGGCATCGGGCGAGGCGAACCGCTGGTTCTCGGAGTTCGCCGGGCTGGCCAAGCGCCTCATCGAGGGCGAGGACTACGAGGTCGACGAGAAGAAGCGCACCGTCGGCGTCCTCGAGCCCGGCATCGAGAAGGTCGAGGACTACCTCGGCATCGACAACCTGTACGAGTCGGCCAACACCCCGCTGATCTCGTTCCTGAACAACTCGATCAAGGCCCGCGCCCTCTTCAAGAAGGACAAGGACTACGTCGTGCTGAACGGCGAGGTCATGATCGTCGACGAGCACACCGGCCGCATCCTCGCCGGGCGCCGCTACAACGAGGGCATCCACCAGGCGATCGAGGCGAAGGAGGGCGTGCAGGTCAAGGCCGAGAACCAGACCCTCGCGACCGTCACGCTGCAGAACTACTTCCGCCTCTACTCCAAGCTCTCCGGCATGACCGGAACCGCCGAGACCGAGGCGTCGGAGTTCATGGCGACCTACAAGCTCGGCGTCGTCCCGATCCCCACCAACCGCAAGATGCAGCGCATCGACAACCCCGACCTCGTCTACAAGAACGAGCAGGTGAAGTTCGCGCAGGTCGTCGAGGACATCGCCGAGCGCCACGAGAAGGGCCAGCCCGTCCTCGTCGGCACGACGAGCGTCGAGAAGAGCGAGTACCTCTCGCGCCTGCTCGCCAAGAAGGGCGTGCGGCACGAGGTGCTGAACGCGAAGAACCACGCGCGGGAGGCGGCCATCGTCGCCCAGGCCGGCCGCCTCGGCGCCGTCACCGTCGCGACGAACATGGCCGGTCGAGGCACCGACGTGATGCTCGGCGGCAACGCCGAGTTCCTCGCCGTCGCCGAGATGACCGCCAAGGGCCTCAGCCCCGTCGACACCCCGGACGAGTACGAGGCCGCGTGGGACGACGTCTTCAAGGGCGTCAAGGCGAAGGTCGCCGAGGAGGCCGAGAAGGTCCAGGCCGCCGGCGGTCTCTACGTGCTCGGCACCGAGCGCCACGAGTCCCGCCGAATCGACAACCAGCTCCGCGGCCGCTCGGGACGTCAGGGCGACCCCGGCGAGAGCCGCTTCTACCTGTCGCTCACCGACGACCTGATGCGCCTGTTCAACTCGGGCGCCGCTGAGGCCCTCATGGGCCGCGGCAACGTGCCGGACGACATCGCGATCGAGTCGAAGGTGGTCTCGCGGGCGATCCGCAGCGCGCAGTCGCAGGTCGAGGCGCGCAACGCCGAGATCCGCAAGAACGTCCTCAAGTACGACGACGTCCTCAACCGCCAGCGCGAGGCGATCTACTCCGACCGCCGCCACATCCTCGAGGGCGACGACCTCCACGAGCGCACCCAGAAGTTCCTCGTCGACGTGATCGACGAGATCCTCGACGTGCACACCGGCCAGGGCAACGGCGACGACTGGGACTTCGACGCCCTCTGGACCGAGCTCAAGACGCTCTACCCGATCAGCCTCACGATCGACGAGGTCGTGCAGGAGGCGGGCAGCCGCGGCCGCATCAACAAGGAGTTCATGCGCCGCGAGATCCTCTCGGACGCGAAGCTCGCCTACCAGCGCCGCGAGGACCAGCTGGGCTCGCCTGCGATGCGCGAGCTCGAGCGCCGCGTCGTGCTGTCCGTCATCGACCGCCGCTGGCGCGACCACCTCTACGAGATGGACTACCTGAAGGACGGCATCGGCCTGCGCGCGATGGCGCAGCGCGATCCTCTGGTCGAGTACCAGCGCGAGGGCTTCGCCCTGTTCCAGCAGATGATGGGGCAGATCCGCGAGGAGACCGTCGGCTTCCTGTTCAACCTCGAGGTCGAGGTCACCCAGAAGCAGGGCGAGGTCGCCGGAGTCGCCGCCAAGGGTCTCGCGCAGCCCGTCGCCCCGGTCGAGAAGCTCAGCTACTCGGCTCCGAGCGACTCGGGCGGAGTCGAGGTCCGGGACCAGCGCGGCCAGGTGCAGCAGGCGGCCACCGCCAAGGCCCGCGCCGCCGAGGCCCGCGCGGCGCTGCCCGAGGGCGAGGAGGAGGACGCCTCCACCACCGGTGCCTTCGGCCGGCAGACGCCGAGCGAGGACGACACCCCCGCCAACCGCCAGGAGCGCCGCGCGCAGTCCAAGCGCCGCTGACGCCCGTTCCGCAGGCCCCGTCTCCCGCTCCGGCGGGGGCGGGGCCTGCGGCGTTCTCGGCCGCGACCCCGCGGTGCGTGTGTCCCGCCCGCGCCGAGGCGCCCGCTACAGCACGTTCACGGCGGTGGCGCGCCACCGTGCGTCCATGCCCTCGAGGCGGATCGCCACAGCACGGGTGCGCACGCGGTTGTGCACGAGGACGACCGCTTCGACGACTCCGTCGCGCGGCTCCGACATCACGACCCGGCCGACGGTGAACGGGATCCGGTGCGCCGGCCGCTTCTGCAGGCTCCTCGCGCGGGACGCCAGAACGACGCGCTTCTGCAGATGCCGGTAGACGTCGTCGGTCAGCCAGCGGGCGATCTGGTCGATCTCACGGGAGCCCGCGAGGATCTCGACGACCAGGAGCGTGAGCCGCGCGAGGATCGGCTCCGGGTCCGGCAGCTCCGCTCGCGTCGCGGGCTGAGCGGCGAAGAACGCGACAGCCGGCCGTCCCGCGGCGCCGGCCTCGAGAGGAAGGGAGCGGTAGTCGAAGGAGTGCGAGGGGCGGCTCATGCGGAGTGCTCCAGTGGCTGAACGAGCGATCCATGGGTCGGGTCACCTTTCTGCTCGGGCGGGTGCGGGTCGCGCTCAGGGTCAGACGCGGGGGACGACCCATCGAAGCAGTCGAGACATGCTCACCATCGTCCCGGTCGCGCCACTGTGGATAAGCAGGCGCGCAACGCGGCTTGTGAGGTGATCCCGAGGCCCCTGCTCACCCGTTCGGGGTGGCCCCGAACGACCGCATAGGCTGGTCGTCGTGTCGACCCTCAGTGATCTCGTCCTCGCCCACGGCCGCTCCACGGACGCGGACGTCGAATGGCTGCACCTGCTGGTCGGCGACCTGCAGCTGCTCGCGGATCTGGCGTTCGCCGACATCGTCCTGTGGGTGCCGACCGCCGACGACAGCTTCGTCGCGGTCGCCCACGCGCGGCCCTCCAGCGCGGCGACCCTCTTCTACCGCGACTTCGTCGGTCAGCGCATCAAGTCGGAGTGGCGGGCTCAGGTCGTCGAGGCGTTCGAGACCGCCCGCATCGTCGACACGTCCGCCCCGGACTGGTTCGAGGAGACCCCGACGCGCGTGCGCGCCGTGCCGGTCATCCGCCGCCTGGGCGCCTCGAACCCCGAGACCACCGAACGCCCGATCGCGGTGCTCACCCGGCACACGAACCTCAGCGAGACGCGCACGCCCAGTCGCCAGGAGCTGACGTTCAACGACTGCGCGAACGACCTGTTCTCGATGATCGCGTCGGGCGACTTCCCCGACCTGGGCGCCCCCACCGGACCGAGGCGCGGCGCCCCGCGCGCCTCCGACGGCCTCATCCGGCTCGACGTCGACGGCGTGACGACCTTCGCGAGCCCCAACGCGCTCTCGGCGTTCAACCGCATCGGCTTCGCCGACGAGCTCGAGGGGGAGTCGCTGGCGGAGGTCACGACGAGCCTCATCCAGGGCAAGCTCGTCATCGACGAGTCCCTGCCGCTCGTCGTCACCGGGCGGGCTCCCTGGCGCACCGACATCGAGGCGCGCGGAGTGACGGTGTCGCTGCGCGCGATCCCGATCCGCGATCGGGGCGAGCGGGTCGGCGCGGTCGTCCTCTGCCGCGACGTCACGGAGCTGCGCCACCAGGAGCGCGAGCTCATCACCAAGGACGCGACCATCCGCGAGATCCACCACCGGGTGAAGAACAACCTGCAGACCGTCGCGTCCCTGCTGCGGATCCAGGCCCGCCGCACGCACTCGGATCTCGCCCGCGAGGCGCTCACCCAGGCGATGCGCCGAGTGGCGGCGATCGCGGTCGTGCACGACACCCTCTCGGAGGGCCTCAACCAGGACGTCGACTTCGACGCCGTCTTCGACCGCGTGCTGATGCTGATCGCCGAGGTGGCGTCGACGCACAACACCACGGTGCACCCCAAGCTCAGCGGAAGCTTCGGGAACCTGCCCAGCGAGTACGCGACTCCGCTCGCCCTGGCGCTGACCGAGCTCGTCACGAACGCGGTCGAGCACGGTCTGGCCGGCCGCGAGGGCGATGTCGAGATCGTCGCCACGCGCAGCGAGGACGTGCTGACGGTCAAGGTGCGCGACACCGGCGTCGGCCTGCCCGAGGGCAAGGTCGGCTCGGGGCTCGGCACCCAGATCGTGCGCACGCTCATCCAGGGCGAGCTCGGCGGCACCATCGACTGGCACACGCTCGTCGGGCGCGGCACCGAGGTGACCATCGAGATGCCGCTGCGCTGGCTCGCCCGCCCGCGCGACTGACTCCCGGAACAGGACGACCCCCGTCGCCGGGAGGCGAGCGGGGGTCGTGAGCTGCGGGCCGCGGTGCGGCCGGTGCGTCTAGGAGGCGCGGCGGGCGCGGGCGGCGCGGCGCTTGAGCGCGCGGCGCTCGTCCTCGCTGAGGCCGCCCCACACGCCCGAGTCCTGGCCGGTCTCGAGGGCGTACTGGAGGCAGACCTCGGTGACGGTGCAGCGGGCGCACACCGACTTGGCCTTCTCGATCTGGTCGACGGCGGGCCCGGTGTTCCCGACGGGGAAGAAAAGCTCGGGGTCAGCGGTGAGGCAAGCGGCCTTGTCGCGCCAGTCCATGCAGGTGCTCCTTGTGTGAAGGCGTGCGTGGAGGAACCACGCAGTGTTCGGGTGAGATGATCGAGTCACGCCGATGATCGAGTTCGGAGGCGGAGGATCAGGGCGCACTCACCGGCGCACGCCACGAGGCCTCACGCGGCTGCGCAAGGCGGTTCGGGGTGGTGGACGGGGTGACGCCCGTTTCATCCGGACGAGCTCACCCGTGTCGCGATCGGGCCTCGCGGCTCGACAGGATCGGGTTGTTCACATCTGCGGAAACCCACGACCCTGTGAGCGGTGAAACGAACTCAAGTAGCCTCTCATGGTGGCTCACCCGAATCAAGAGTCCAGGATGGGATGTGGCTGTGATGATCGACGCGAACACGCCTCCGACCGGCCCGAAGAGCACGCGGCACCCCCTCGGTCTGCTCGTCCTCATCGCGATCCTCGCCCTCGAGACCCTGGCCCTGGCCGTGCTCGCGGGGTGGCTGCTGGTCGAGCTGCTGACCACCCGCTCCGACACTCCGGGCGGCGGCATCGCCATCGTGGTGCTGGGGCTCATCGCCCTCGGCTGGGCCGCCGCGACCACGCTGGGGGCGATCCGCCGTCGGAGCTGGATGCGCGGTTCGGCGCTGACTCTGCAGCTCGTGCAGATGGCCGTCGCACTCGGCGCGTTCCAGGGCCAGTACGCCGTCCCGGACATCGGCTGGGCGCTCCTGGGCCCGGCGCTCGTCGCCGCGGTCACGATCTTCCTCCCGAGCGTGGTGGCGGCGACCCGGCGCGAGGTCGTCTAGCGTCCTCTCGGGCGCGGCTGCCAGGCTGGGGAGTCCCTGCTCTCGACGCGAAGGCTCCACCATGCATCACATCCGTCTCGGCTCCAGCGGCCTCCAGGTCTCGGCCGTCGTCCTCGGCTGCATGAGCTACGGCGTCTCCGAGCGGGGCGCTCACGCGTGGAGCATGGGGGAGGAGGAGTCCCGGCCGTTCCTGCGCCGGGCGCTCGAGCTGGGCATCACCACGTTCGACACCGCCGACGTCTACTCCGACGGTACGAGCGAGGAGATCGTGGGTCGCGCGCTGGCCGACTTCGCGGTCCGCGAGGAGGTCGTCATCGCGACCAAGGTGCACGGCCGCATGCGCCCCGGCGCCAACGGCGGCGGGCTCTCGCGCCGCCACATCCTCAGCGCCATCGACGACAGTCTCCGCCGACTCGGCACGGACTACGTCGACCTCTACCAGATCCACCGCTGGGACCCCGAGACGCCGATCGAGGAGACGATGGAGACGCTCCACGACGTCGTGCGCTCGGGCAAGGCCCGCTACATCGGAGCGTCGAGCATGTGGGCGTGGCAGTTCGCGAAGGCGCAGTACACGGCCGATCTCGGCGGCTGGACGCGCTTCGTGTCGATGCAGGATCAGTACAACCTGATCCAGCGCGAGGACGAGCGCGAGCTGCACCCCTTCTGCCTCGATCAGGGCGTCGGAGTGATCCCGTGGTCGCCGCTCGCGCGCGGCCGTCTCACCCGCGACTGGGACGAGACGACGGGACGCACCGAGACCGACCTCTACGGCAAGACGCTCTACCACCAGCAGGAGGACTCCGACCGGCGGACCGCGGCGACGGTCGCGCGCCTCGCCGAGGAGCGCGGAGTGTCCCGCGCGCAGATCGCCCTCGCCTGGGTGCGGCAGCAGCAGGCCGTGACCGCTCCGATCGTCGGAGCGACGAAGATGCACCACCTCGACGACGCAGTGGCCTCGGTCGACCTCGAGCTGAGCGCCGAGGAGCTGAGCGCCCTCGGCGCCGACTACGCCCCGCGCTCCAACGAGGGCTTCTGAGCCCCGCTCAGGCGAGCTCGAGCTTCTTGCGCAGCGCCTGCACGTGGCCGGTGGCCCGGACGTTGTACTGCGCGAACTCCAGCTCGCCCTCGGCGCCCACCACGAACGTCGAGCGCAGCACGCCGACGATCGTCTTCCCGTAGGAGTTCTTCTCGCCCCAGACGCCGTAGGTGCGGTGGACGGCCATGTCGGGATCGCTCAGCAGCGGGTAGTCGAGGTGCTGCTCGTCGGCCCAGCGGCGCAGCGCCTCCGGGGTGTCGCGGGAGACTCCGAGGATCTCGTAGCCCTGCGAGCGGAGCGACGACACGCTGTCGCGGAAGTCGCAGGCCTCGGTCGTGCAGCCGGGGGTGTCGGCCTGCGGGTAGAAGAAGACGATCACGCGCGTGCCGCGGTACGAGGCCAGAGCGACGGGCGTCCCGTCCTGGTCCGGCAGGGTGAAGTCCGGAGCGGTGTCGCCCGCGGCGAGCCTCTCGTCGGCGGGGATCGGGGGGAGGGCGGTGCTCGTCATCGTCTGCTTCCGTCGGTCGGGGCGAAGGTGGTCAGGAGTCGCTGCAGCGAGTCGAGGCGCTCGGGGCCGCTCGCGCCGAGCAGGCCCTTCTCGACGGCTTCGACGATCGCGCAGTCGGGGGAGTCGGGGAGGTGGGTGCAGCCGCGCGGGCAGTCCTCCGCGAGGACGGCGAGGGTGGTGAACGCTCCGAGGATGTTGTCGGTGTTCACGTGGCCCAGGCCGAACGAGCGGACTCCGGGGGTGTCGATGACCCAGCCGTGCCGGTCGTCGCGCTCGACGCGCAGCGAGACGGTGGAGGAGGAGGTGTGGCGCCCCCGGCCGGTGACCGTGTTCACGTGCCCGGTGGCGCGGTGCGCGTCCGGCACCAGCTTGTTCACGAGGGTCGACTTGCCGACTCCGGAGTGGCCCACGACGACGGTCTCGTGCCCGAGCAGCGCTTCGGCGATCTCATCGACCGCGGGCTCGTCCTGGCTCGAGAGGAACACGCGCAGGTCCAGGCCCTCGAAGTTCTTCAGGAACGGCCCGGGATCGGCGAGGTCGGTCTTGGTGATGCAGAGCATCGGCGTGATGCCCGCGTCGAACGCGGCCACGAGGTAGCGGTCGACGAGACGCGTGCGCGGCTCGGGGTCGGCGGCGGCCACGACGCAGAGCATCTGGTCGGCGTTCGCGACGATCACGCGCTCGATGGCGTCGGTGTCGTCGGCGCTGCGGCGCAGCAGCGTCGAGCGGTCGCGGATCCGGACGATGCGGGCGAGCGTGCCCTCGTCGCCCGTCGTGTCGCCGACCACGTCGACCCGATCGCCGGCGACGATCGCCTGGCGACGCAGCTCGCGGGCGCGGGCCGCGGTGAACTCGTGCTCCTCGGGAGTGCCGTCGCCGATCATCACGGTGTAGCGGCCGCGGTCGACCCCGAGGACCATCGCGATCTCGGCGTCCTCGTAGCTGGGCCGGTTCTTGGTGCGCGGCTTGGTGCCCTTGGGGTTCGGCCGGACCCGGGCGTCCGACTCGTCGTAGCCGTCGAAGTCGTCGAGGACGCCGTCGGCGTCCAGGCCGCTGTCGGTCCACCAGGACACGGCTAGACCGACCCCGCCAGTGCGCGCCACAGCTCGGGGAACTGCGGGAGGGTCTTGGACGTCGTCGCGATGTCCTCGATGACCACTCCGGGGACGGCGAGGGCGATGATGGCCCCGGCGTGCGCCATGCGGTGGTCGGAGTAGGTGCGCCAGCGACCGCCGTGCAGCGTCGCGGGCTCGATCCGCAGGCCGTCCTCGAGCTCGGTGACGGAGCCGCCGAGCCCGGTGATCTCGGCCGCGAGGGCGGCGAGGCGATCGGTCTCGTGGTGGCGGATGTGGCCGATCCCGGTGAGCGTGCTCGGAGTCGACGCGAGCGCGGCCAGGGCGGCCAGCGCCGGAGCGAGCTCGCCCCCCTCCGACAGGTCGAGGTCGACGCCGAGGATCTCGTCGCCGCCGGTGACGACGAGGTCGCCGCCGTCGCGCTCGACGCTCGCGCCGAAGAGGGGGAGGAAGCGCTCGAGGTGGGCGCCGACCTGCGTCGTGGTCTCGGGCCAGTTGCGCAGGCGCACGCGGCCGCCGGTGACGAGAGCGGCGGCGAGGAACGGCGCGGCGTTCGAGAGGTCGGGCTCGAGCAGGACGTCGGCGCCGGAGATCTCCTGGTGCTCGACGGTCCACTCACCGGGAGCGGGGGTGCCGACGACGACGCCGCGGGCCGCGAGCGAGGCGATCGTCATGTCGATGTGCGGCTGGCTGGGGAGCCGCTCGCCGACGTGGCGCAGATGCAGGCCCTCGTCGAAGCGGGCGCCGGCGAGCAGGAGCGCCGACACGAACTGGCTCGAGCGGGAGGCGTCGACGGTGACCGCGCCACCGCGGACGGATCCCGAGCCGTGCACCGTGAAGGGGAGGGAGCCGCGTCCGTCGTCGGCCACGTCGACGCCGAGCGAGCGGAGCGACGCGATGGTCGCGCCCATCGGGCGCTTGTAGGCGTAGGCGTCGCCGTCGAAGGTGGTCGGGCCGAGGGCGAGACCCGCGAGCGGCGGCACGAAGCGCATGACCGTGCCCGCGAGTCCGCAGTCGATCGTCGTGGAGCCGAGCAGCTCCTCCGCGGGCTCGACCACGAGGTCGGCGCCGAATGCGCCGGTGGCGCCCGACTCGCGGACGCCGGTGCCGAGCGACCGGAGCGCCTCGATCATCAGAGCGCTGTCGCGCGAGTGCAGCGGAGCGCGCAGGCTCGACGGGGACGACGCCAGCGCCGAGAGCACGAGCTCGCGGTTCGTCAGCGACTTCGAGCCGGGGAGCTCGACGACCGCGTCGAGCGGCCCGGCCGCCGTGGGCGCGGACCAGTCGTCCTCTCCGGGGAGCGCGCGGGCGTCGCCGTACGGATCGAACTCGGGAGCGGAATAACGCGAGAAGACCATCGGTTATCAGGATAGTCGGCAGCGGAGGAACGGAGGCGGAGCATGGCGTCAGCATCAGCGGAAGCGGTCCTCGAGCGCCCCGTGCGCCTCCCGGGCGCGGCGTCCACCCCGGTGCCCGCGGGCCTGCGCGGCTTAGGATCGCTTGTGATGACACGCGACGACACCACACGCCCCCGCACCGCCGCCGAGGCGCCGGCGCCCGACGAGGCGGAGCAGACGATCGAGGAGACCGTCGAGGAGTCCCTCGAGCACGCCGCGACCGTCGAGCCCGACGCGCCCGTCGACCTCCGCGCGCTCTTCGAGCAGCAGGCGCTGCCCTTCATCGACCAGCTGTACGCGGCGGGTCTGCGGATGACGAAGAACCCCTCCGACGCCCAGGACCTCGTCCAGGAGACTTTCGCGAAGGCGTTCGGCGCGTTCCGCCAGTTCGAGCAGGGCACGAACCTCAAGGCGTGGCTCTACCGGATCCTCACCAACACGTTCATCAACTCGTACCGCAAGAAGCAGCGCGAGCCCTATCAGAGCGCCATCGACGAGCTCGAGGACTGGCAGCTGGGCGGCGCCGAGTCGACGACCGCCACGTCCAGCCGCTCGGCCGAGGCCGAGGCGATCGACCACCTCCCCGACACCGCCGTCAAGGAGGCCCTGCAGGCGATCCCGGAGGACTTCCGGCTCGCCGTGTATTTCGCCGATGTCGAAGGATTCTCCTACCAGGAGATCGCGGACATCATGAAGACCCCCGTCGGGACCGTCATGAGCCGGCTGCACCGCGGCCGCCGCATGCTGCGCGAACGACTCACCGACTACGCACGCGAGCGCGGGTTCCGCGCCGCTTTCACTTCCGGGAGCACGAAATGACCGATTGCGGTTGCACCAAGGCGAAGGCGGAACTCGAGGAGTTCCTGCACAACGAGCTGTGCAAGGAGGACGCCGCCGACATCCGCGAGCACATGGCGAACTGCCCCGACTGCTCCGGCGAGGCGAAGGTCGGCGTCGTGCTGACCGTCGCGGTGCAGCGCGCGTGCAAGGAGACGGCGCCGGAGGACCTCCGCGCCCAGGTGCTCGGCATGCTGCGCGAGGCGCAGGCGTCGCACTCGACGGAGACCGTCAGCGCGTAGCCCGCGCGCTCGGGTCGACGCGCTCGCGTCCGGCCCGCGCAGGCGCCTTCGGCTCCGCTCCGGCTCGCAGGAACACGTTCGGCTCATCAGAACCCCGGGTTCTGACGAGCCGAACGTCGTTTCACGAGCCGGAGCTCACCGGGTGAGGGCCCGTGCCAGCAGGTCGGTCTGCTCGGCGGCGTGCCGCTTGGCCGAGCCGGCCGCGGGCGAGGCCGCGGACGGGCGCGAGACGACGCGGATCGGCCGTCCGAGCTGCGGAGCGACCTCGAGAGCGATGAACGGCCAGGCGCCCTGGTTCTCGGGCTCGTCCTGCACCCAGACGAACTCCGCGTCCGGGTAGCGCTCGGCGATCGCGCGCAGCCCCTCGATCGGCGCCGGGTAGTACTGCTCGAGGCGCACGAGGGCGATGCCGTCGTCGGGCTCCTTCTCGAGCTCGGCCTTGAGGTCGTAGTGGACCTTGCCGGCGTGCAGCAGCACGCGCTTCACCGCCGACGCGTCCTGGATGCGGGCGTCGTCGAGCACGGGCTCGAACCGGCCGGCGGTGAAGTCCTCGACCGGGCTCGACGCACCGCGCAGTCGCAGCATGGCCTTCGGGGTGAAGACGATGAGCGGTCGGCGCGGACGCGAGTATGCCTGACGGCGCAGGAGGTGGAAGTACGACGCCGGAGTCGACGGGCGGGCGACCGTCATGTTCTGCTCGGCGCACATCTGCAGGTAGCGCTCGATGCGGGCGGAGGAGTGGTCCGGGCCCTGGCCCTCGTAGCCGTGCGGCAGCAGGAGCACGAGCGACGAGCGCTGGCCCCACTTCTGCTCGGCGGAGGAGATGAACTCGTCGATGACGATCTGCGCGCCGTTGGCGAAGTCGCCGAACTGCGCCTCCCAGAGCACGAGCGAGTCGGGTCGCTCGACGGAGTACCCGTACTCGAAGGCCATCGCCGCGTACTCCGACAGCAGGGAGTCGTAGATCCAGAGCCGCGCCTGCTGCTCCGACAGGTTCATCAGCGGCAGCCACTCCTGGCCGTTGCCGCGGTCGTGCAGCACCGCGTGGCGCTGCACGAAGGTGCCGCGACGGGTGTCCTGGCCGACGAGGCGCACCGGGGTGTCCTCGATCAGCAGGGAGCCCAGCGCGAGCAGCTCGCCGAACGCCCAGTCGATGGAGCCCGAGCGGCTCATCTCCTGGCGCTTCGCGAGGAGCTGCTGCAGCTTGGGGTGCACCGTGAAGCCCTCGGGCGGGTTGTTGAAGGCGTCGCCGATCAGGCGGACGACCTCCTCCTTCACGCCGGTGCTCTCGGGCTCGCCCGGGTAGTCGCCGCCCTGCTGCGCGTCCGGCAGCTCGAGGTCGGCCACGGAGTCGCCGTCCGGCGAGATCACCGGGATCGCTCCGGTCTGCGCGGCGTGCGTCTCGGCGAACGCGCGCTCGAGGCGGTCCTGGAAGTCCTGGTGCGAGCGGTCGTACTCCTCCTGGCTGATGTCGCCGCGGCCGACGAGCGCCTCGGTGTAGAGCTTGCGCACCGAGCGCTTGGCCTCGATGAGGCTGTACATCAGCGGCTGGGTCATCGAGGGGTCGTCGCCCTCGTTGTGCCCGCGGCGGCGGTAGCAGATCAGGTCGATGACCACGTCGCGGTGGAACCGCTGGCGGTACT
Organism: Rathayibacter caricis DSM 15933; assembly: GCF_003044275.1. Taxonomy (NCBI): domain Bacteria; kingdom Bacillati; phylum Actinomycetota; class Actinomycetes; order Micrococcales; family Microbacteriaceae; genus Rathayibacter; species Rathayibacter caricis. The sequence goes on from NZ_PZPL01000001.1 coordinate 2,435,097, forward strand.
CGAAGGCGAGCTGCCCGACGTGCACGACGGCCTCGGGGTCGTCCCCGTTCACATGGAAGATCGGCGCCTGGATGGTCTTCGCGCCGTCGGTCGAGTAGACCGAGGTCCGCGCCTCGTGGGGAGGCGTGGTGAAGCCGACCTGGTTGTTGATGTTGATGTGGATGGTGCCGCCGGTGCGGTACGCCCGCAGCTGGGACATCTGCAGGGTCTCGACGACCACGCCCTGACCCGCCATCGCCGCGTCGCCGTGGACGAGGATCGGGAGGGTGGTGAAGGTGCCGATGGGCTTGCGGTCCTGCTTGGCGCGGACGATGCCCTCGAGCACGCCGTTGACGGCCTCGAGGTGGGAGGGGTTCGCCGCCAGGTAGACGGGGATCTCCTCGCCGCCGGCACCGCGGAAGACGCCCTCGGTGCCGAGGTGGTACTTCACGTCGCCGGAGCCCTGGACCGTCTTGGGGTCCTGCGTCCCCTCGAACTCGCGGAAGATCTGGCCGTAGGTCTTGCCGGCGATGTTCGTCAGCACGTTCAGGCGGCCGCGGTGGGCCATGCCGATCGCGACCTCGTCGAGCTTCTCGTCGGCCGCGCCCTGCAGCACGGCGTCCAGGAGCGCGATGAGCGACTCCCCGCCCTCGAGCGAGAAGCGCTTCTGACCGACGTACTTCGTCTGCAGGAAGGTCTCGAACGCCTCGGCCTCGTTGAGGCGTCCGAGGATGCGCAGCTGCTCGTCGTGGCCGGGCTTCTCGTAGCCGCGCTCGAGCTTCTGCTGCATCCAGGCCCGCTGCTCCGGGTCCTGGATGTGCATGTACTCGACGCCGACGGTGCGGCAGTAGGAGTCGCGCAGGATGCCGAGGATGTCGCGCAGCTTCAGCTGGCGCTTGCCGCCGAAGCCGTCGGTCACGAACTCGCGGTCGAGGTCCCAGAAGGTGAGCCCGTGGCTCTCGATGGCGAGGTCGGGGTGCGAGCGCTGCACGTACTCGAGCGGGTCGACGTCGGCCATGAGGTGGCCGCGCACGCGGAAGGAGTTGATGAGCTCCTGCACGCGCGAGGTCTTCGAGACGCGCTCGGCGAGGTCGACGGCGATGTCGGTCGACCAGTGGATCGGGTCGTAGGGGATGCGCAGCGCCGCGAAGATGTCCTCGTAGAAGCCGCGGCCGCCGAGCAGCAGCTCGTGCACGATCTTGAGGAACTCGCCGGATCCCGCACCTTGGATGACGCGGTGGTCGTAGGTCGAGGTGAGCGTGATCGTCTTGCCGATGCCCAGCTCGATGAGCGTCTTCTCGGACGAGCCCTGGAACTCGGCCGGGTACTCCAGCGCGCCGGCGCCGATGATGCAGCCCTGGCCCTTCATCAGGCGGGGCACGGAGTGGACCGTGCCGATGCCGCCCGGGTTGGTCAGCGACAGGGTGGTCCCGGCGAAGTCGCCGGCGACGAGCTTGTTGCCGCGGGCGCGCTTGACGAGGTCCTCGTAGGCCGACAGGTAGGCGGTGAAGCTCAGGGTGTCGGCGCGCTTGATGCTCGGGACGAGCAGGGCGCGGGTGCCGTCGGGCTTGGGCATGTCGATCGCGATGCCGAGGTTGACGTGCGCCGGGGCGACGACGGAGGGCTTGCCGCCGGGCTCGTCGTAGTAGACGTTCTGGCTCGGGAAGTCCTTGAGCGCGCGGATGAGCGCCCAGCCGATCAGGTGCGTGAACGAGACCTTGCCGCCGCGGGTGCGGCGCAGGTGGTTGTTGATGACGATGCGGTTGTCGATCATCAGCTTCGCCGGGATCGTGCGGACGCTGGTCGCCGTCGGGATGGTGAGGCTGGCGTCCATGTTGGTCGCGAGGCTCTTCGCCATGCCGCGCAGCGGAGTGACGACGTCCTCCTCCTGCGCCTCCGTGTCGACGTCGGCGGGCTTGCCCACCGGTGCATCAGCCGGGATCGGAGCCTTCTTCGGCTCCTTGGACGTGGTGCGCGAGGCGGGCGCGGCGCCGGTCTGCGGCGCGGTGACGGGATGCGTCACCGTGGCACCCGCGCTGGTCGAGGTACCCGCGGCGGCCGGCTTCTCAGCGGGAGGCTGCGGCGCGGGAGGAGCCGCCGGCGCCTTCGCCGCCAGCTGCTGACCGTAGCGCTCCAGGATCGGCCACCAGGACTCGTCCACGGAGGCCTTGTCGGCGCTGTACTGCTCGTACAGCTCCTCCACGAGCCACTCGTTGGCTCCGAAGTCCTCCGCGCCCTGGTCTGTTCCCACTCCGGTCAACTGGCTCGACACAGCCGATCGCCCACTCTCTCCGTTGATTCGTCCTCGATCATCCGGACGGGCCCGCGCATCCCTCGACGCCTGCACCACACCGCGAGAACGTCGTCCTCGCCCGTGAGCACCGGCGCCGTCGCCTGGTCCCGTCCCGGTCGTCAAGCCTAACCCGGATCTCGGTCACCGGCCCCGCGGGCGGGCCGGAGTAGCGTTCCAGGCATGCGTTTCTCCGGCGGAACCCCTTCAGGCGATCTCACCTACTCGGACGTGTTCCTCGTCCCCGGCCGATCCTCGGTCACGAGCAGGCTCGACGTCTCGCTCGCCCCGGGCGACGGCACCGGAGCGACGATCCCTCTGGTCTCCTCCAACATGAACTCGGTGACGGGTCCGCGGCTCGCCGCGGCGCTCGCCCGGCGAGGCGGTCTGGGCGTCCTCCCGCAGGACATGCCGCTGCAGTCTCTCGACGCGGCGATCCGCTGGGTGAAGGAGCAGCCGGTCGCCTTCTCCGGCGCGCTCACCGCGGATCCCTCGACGACCGTCGAGCAGGCGCTCGCGATCCTGCCCGCCGTGGAGGGCCACGGCTTCGTGGTGCAGGACGCCGGCGGCGCGGTGCTGGGCTGCGTGCCCGCCTCGCGGCTCGCGACCGCGCTCCCCGACGCGCTGCTCGGGGACCTCGTGCACCACGCCGCGCCGTCGATCGACGCCGACGACGTCACGACCGGCCGCGCCGCCTTCGATCTCATGGTCGAGGCGGGGCTCGACTTCGCCCCGGTGCTGCACCACGGAGCCCTGGTCGGCACGCTCTCGCGCACCGGAGCGCTGCGCTCGACGATCTACGACCCGGCGCTGGACGCCGACGGCAGGCTGCGCGTCGCCGCCGCCGTCGGCATCAACGGTGACGTGGCCGCGAAGGCGCGCGCCCTGGTCGCCGCCGGTGTCGACGTCCTCGTGCTCGACACCGCCCACGGGCACCAGGAGGCGATGCTGCGGGCGCTGCGGACGGTGTCGGCACTGGATCTCGGGGTCCCGATCGCCGCGGGGAACATCGTGACCGCGGAGGCGGTGCAGGACCTCGTCGAGGCGGGCGCGTCGATCCTCAAGGTCGGCGTCGGACCCGGCGCCATGTGCACCACCCGCATGATGACCGCCGTCGGCCGGCCGCAGTTCTCGGCCGTGCTCGAGACGGCGGAGCGGGCACGCGAGCTCGGCGCGCACGTCTGGGCGGACGGGGGAGTGCGCTACCCCCGCGATGTGGCACTCGCCCTCGCGGCGGGCGCCTCCTCCGTGATGGTCGGCTCCTGGTTCGCCGGCACCATCGAGGCGCCGGGCGAGCTGCGGACGGACGCGGCCGGCCGCGTCTACAAGGAGAGCTGGGGCATGGCGTCGGCGAAGGCCGTGCAAGAGCGGTTCGGGCGGCTCGACGCGTACGAGCTCGCGCGCAAGCGCCTCTTCGCGGAGGGCATCTCGTCCTCGACGATCTACCTCGACCCCCTGCGGCCCTCGCTCGAGGACCTGCTCGACATGATCACCTCGGGCGTCCGCTCCTCCTTCACCTACGCCGGGGCGCGCAGCGTCGCCGAGTTCCACGAGCGCGCCGTGGTCGGGCTGCAGTCGGCCTCGGGCTACGAGGAGGGCAAGGCGCTGCCGGTCAGCTGGTGATCTGAGAGCCGGTGCGCCGGCCGTCAGCGGGAGTCGGGCGCCCGTCTGCTAGAACCGAGCGCATGACCATCGTCGACAACGCCGTGTACGTCGGCGGCCACCGCATCCGCAACCCGGACTCCCTCGAGGACACGTTCGAGCTGATGCGGGAGGAGCACGGCATGGCGTGGATCGGCCTGTACCGGCCGACCCGCGAGGAGGTCGAGGCCGTCGCCGAGGAGTTCGGACTGCATCCGCTCGCCGTCGAGGACGCGCTGAGTGGGCACCAGAGGGCCAAGCTCGAGCGGTACGACGACGGGCTGTTCGTGGTGCTGCGGCCGGCGCGGTACCTCGACGCCGACGAGGCGGTCGTGTTCGGCGAGCTGCACGTGTTCGTGGGCCCGGACTTCGTCGTCACGATCCGGCACGCCGACTCCCCGGACCTCGCCCGCGTGCGCCGCCGGCTCGAGGAGGACCCGGCGCTGCTGGCCCGAGGTCCGGAGGCGGTGCTGTACGCGATCCTCGATCAGGTGGTGGACGAGTACGCCCCGGTCGTCGCGGGAGTGCAGGGCGACGTGGACGAGATCGAGGACCAGCTCTTCGGAGCCGACTCGGACGACAAGCTCTCGGAGCGCATCTACCGGCTCTCGCGCGAGGTCATCCACTTCCAGCGGTCCGTGCAGCCCCTGACCGCGCTGCTCCGGGCGCTCGCCGAGGAGACGCCCGCCGAGACCGCCTCGCCGGACCACGTGGAGCTGCACCGCTCGCTCCGCGACGTGCTCGACCACACGATCCGGGTCACGGAGGCCGTCGACGCCCTCCGCGCGATCCTCGACAAGGCGCTCACCGTGCACTCGACCCTGGTCTCGCGCCGGCAGACCGAGACGGGGCTCGCGCAGAACGACGTCGTGCGGAAGATCTCGTCGTGGGCGGCGATCCTGTTCGCGCCGACGCTCATCGCGGGCGTCTACGGCATGAACTTCGACGAGATGCCCGAGCTGCACTGGGAGCTCGGCTACCCGTGGGCACTCGGGCTGATGGTCGTCTTCGGCGTGGGGCTCTACGCCGTGTTCAAGGCGAAGAAGTGGCTCTGACCTGCCCTCGTGCACCCCGCGGGGCCCGGTGCTCCGGATAGACTCGACGCCACAATGGACGACCCTCCCTCTGCTCATCCGCCGTCGGACCGACCCGTCCGATCCGCGCCCCGCGAGCTCCTCGACGCCCTGATCCCCGCCGCCCCGAGCGGAGGTGCCCGAGATGGGGACTGAGTGGATCCTGCTCGGCGTCGGCCTCCTGCTCACCCTGGGCACCGGCGTCTTCGTCGCGAGCGAGTTCGCGCTCGTCAACCTCGACCGGGCCGACCTCGAGGCGCGGCGCGATCGCGGCGAGACCCGCCTCGGGATGACGATCGCGGCCCTCAAGGTCACCTCGACGCACCTCTCGAGCGCGCAGCTGGGCATCACGCTCACCACGCTGCTCACCGGCTACACGATGGAGCCGGCGCTCTCGACCCTGCTCGAGCAGCCCTTCCTGGGACTCGGAGTGCCGGAGGCGGCGGTCGCGCCGATCGCGACGGTCGTGGCCATCGTGATCGCCACCCTGCTGTCGATGATCCTCGGCGAGCTCGTGCCCAAGAACTTCGCCCTGGCTCTGCCGCGGGCGACGGCGAAGCTCGTCGTCCCGCTGCAGACCGCGTTCACCACCGTCTTCCGCCCCGCCGTGGCGCTGCTGAACGGCAGCGCCAACGCGCTGCTGCGCCTCGTGGGCATCGAGCCCAAGGAGGAGCTGTCGGGCGCGCGCAGCGCCGAGGAGCTCTCGAGCCTCGTCCGCCACTCCGCCAGCGCCGGCCTCCTCGAGGAGGACACGGCAGACCTGCTCGGGCGCACGCTCCGCTTCTCGGCGCTCAGCGCGGGCGACGTCATGACGCCGCGCCTGCGCCTCTCGACGGTCGAGCGCTCCAGCACGGCGCAGGACGTGCTCGACCTCGCCCGGACGACCGGGCTGTCGCGCTTCCCGATCACGGACGACGACATCGACGACATCGTCGGCGTCGTCCACGTGAAGCAGGCCGTGGCGGTGCCGCGCGGCAAGCGGTCCGAGGTGCCGGTGACGGCGCTGCGCTCCGAACCGCTCCGGGTCCCCGAGACGATGAAGCTCGACGTGCTCCTGACCGAGCTGCGGGGCCGCGGCTTCCAGCTCGCCGTCGTCGTCGACGAGTACGGAGGAACGGCCGGCGTCGCCACGCTCGAGGACCTCGTCGAGGAGCTCGTCGGCGAGGTCGCGGACGAGCACGACCGCTCCCGCCCCGACGTCGTCAAGCTTCCCGGCTCCACGACCTTCCCCGGCATGCTCCGCCCCGACGAGGTCCGCGACCGCGTCGGCGTGCACATCCCGGAGGAGGGCCCCTACGAGACCGTCGCCGGCTTCGTCATGAGCGAGCTCGGCCGGCTCCCCGCCGCCGGCGACGAGGTGGCCGTCGACGGCGGATCCCTCCGCGTCGAGCGCCTCGACGGCCGTCGCATCGACCGCATCCGCTTCACCCCCGACCCCGAGGCCGAGCCCGACACGCTGCCGGACCCCCTGGCCGACGCGGGCAGACCCCACCGATCGCGCAAGGAGGCCGGCGATGAGTGACTGGGCCGGAATCGCGTGGCTCGTGGTGCTGCTGGCCGCGAACGCCTTCTTCGTCGGAGCCGAGTTCGCGGTCATCTCCGCGCGCCGCTCCCAGATCGAGCCCCTCGCCGAGAGCGGTCGCCGCAGCGCCATCACCGCGCTCGCCGCGATGGAGCACGCCACGCTCATGCTGGCGACCACCCAGCTGGGCATCACCGTCTGCTCACTGCTGATCCTCAACGTGTCCGAGCCGGCGATCCACCACCTGCTCGAGATCCCCCTGCACGCCGTCGGCCTGCCGGAGGAGCTGACCGGCACCGTCGCGTTCGTCATCACCCTGCTGATCGTGTCGTTCCTGCACGTCGTGCTCGGCGAGATGGTGCCCAAGAACATCTCGTTCTCGATGCCCGACAAGGCGGTGCTGCTCCTCGCACCCCCGCTCGTCGCGATCGCCCGGGTGATCCGCCCCCTGATCGTCGCCCTCAACGCGATCTCGAACGGCGTGCTGCGGCTCTTCCGGGTCGAGCCCAAGGACGAGGCGAACAGCACCTTCACGCTCGAGGAGGTGCAGACCATCGTCGACCAGTCCACCCGCGAGGGCACGCTGCGCGACTCCAGCACCCTCCTCGCCGCATTCGAGTTCACCGAGAAGAAGGTGCACGACGTCGCGCTCCCGCTCGACGGGATCGTCAGCCTCCCGGCCGGAGCCACCCCGGCCGACGTCGAGCGCGCCGTCGCCAAGCACGGCTTCTCGCGCTACGTCGTCCTCGGCACCGACGGAGCGCCCGAGGGCTACATCCACCTCAAGGACGTCCTCGACCTCGACGGAGACACCGAGGGAGCGAAATTCCGCCTGCCCATCCCGGCCAAGCGGATCCGCCAGCTCGCCTCCATCTTCGAAGCCACCGACCTCGAGGACGCCCTCGCCATCATGCGCCGCACCGGAGCGCACCTCGCCCGGTCCTTCGACGAGCAGGGGACGGCCACAGGAGTGCTGTTCCTGGAGGACATCATCGAGGAGTTGGTCGGCGAAGTAGACGACGCCACCCGCCGCTAGTCGCGGGGCGTGGGCGGCACGCTCGCGGCGTTGTCGTCAGTCGCGATACCGCCGGTATCGCTCCTTCCTCCGCCTTGCGATCGCACCACCCACGCCCCGCGGTGAACTGTCGCGGGGCGTGGGCGGCGCATTCGCGGCGTTGTCGTCGGGCGCGATACCGCCGGTATCGCTTCCTCCTCCGCCTTGCGACTGCACCACCCACGCCCCGCGATGGACTCCGGTGAGAGGGGCGGGCCGTGCGCTGCGCGCACGAGCCGGGGAGTTGGCCGTGCGCGGGGCGCACGAGCGGGAACGAGCCGTGTACGGACCGTGCTGGCGGGGCTGCCGGGGGCGGGAGGGGGCGACCTAGGGTGGGGGGATGAGTGCGAGTCGGGAGTTCGGGGCGGCGGAGGCGGCGGGGGTGCTGCGGCGGCCGCGGGCGGAGGACGACAAGTACAGCAGGGGGGTGCTGGGGGTCGCGACCGGGTCCGAGAGGTATCCGGGGGCGGCGGTGCTCGGGGTGGAGGCGGCCGTCCGGACGGGGGTCGGCATGGTGCGGTACCTGGGGGCGGAGCGGCCCTCCGGGCTCGTGCTCGCACGGCGGCCCGAGGTGGTCACCTCGGTCGGACGGGTGCAGGCCTGGCTGGTCGGGTCGGGCACCAGCGCCGACGACCGGTCCGAGCAGGAGCGGCGCGTGCTGCTCGACCAGCTGCGGTCGGGGGTGCCGGTCGTGCTCGACGCGGGCGCGCTGGACCTGGTCGACGAGGTCGCCGGACCAGTGATCATCACTCCGCACTTCCGCGAGCTCTCCGGGATGCTCCAGCGGGCCGGAGTCGACGTCGACGCCGCGACGATCGCCGCGGATCCGGGGCACTGGGCGCGCCGCGCCGCCGAGCGGTTCGGGGTCTGCGTACTGCTGAAGGGCAGCACGACGCACGTGGTCTCGGGCGACGTCGCGCTCGAGGTGAGCGGATCCACTCCCTGGCTCGCAACGGCCGGCAGCGGCGACGTCCTCGGCGGAGTGCTGGGGGCGCTGCTCGCAGGACGCTCGGCCGATGCCGAGGCGAGAGGGGCGGCCCTCAGCGACCACGAGCTCGCCTCCACCGCAGCGGCCGCGGCCGTCCTGCACGCCCGAGCGGGCGGCAGCGCATCGGGAGGAGGGCCGATCGCGGCCCTCGACATCGCCGAGCACCTCCCGCGCGTCGTCGCGAGCCTCCTGGAGTGATGCGCCGGGCTGTCCCCGCGAGAAGGACAGCCGGGCAATGATCCGGACGGCTGAACCGATCCCGCCGCCCCGTCGTTGTCCCGGGAGAAGCACGCGACGCGGCCGCATCACCGCAGCCCCACGGCCGCTTCATCGGATCCCCACACGTCCCACCCCTAAGGTCGGGACCCACAGCCGCGTCCGCACCCCACTCAGGAGAACAGACATGACCGCGAAGACCACGACTCCCGTCCGCTACGCCCTCACCCTCCTGGCCGGAGCGGGCACGCTCGCCGCCCTCGCCGCCTGCTCCAGCACGGCCACCGCCGGCACCGACTCCGCCGAGGAGACGACCGGCTCGAGCTCGGCCGCGGCCGAGCCCACCACCGACTCGACCGAGGCGGCGACCGGCGACGCGGCGACGAGCGACAGCGCCTACGCCGACGGCACCTACGACGCCGAGGGCGCCTACACCTCGCCCGGCGGGAACGAGACCGTCGGAGTCGAGCTGACGCTCGAGGGCGGCGTCGTCACGGCCGTCACCGTCACCCCGCAGTCCGAGAACCCGACCGGCGAGCAGTACCAGGAGCGCTTCGCGAGCGGCATCGCCGGCGAGGTCGTGGGCGTGCCCCTCGACGAGCTCGACGTGAGCGTCGTCTCGGGCTCCTCGCTCACCTCCGGCGGCTTCAACGACGCCGTGGAGACGATCAAGGCCGATGCCGCGGCCTGACGACCGGCACGTGCTCGAGCACGTCTGGCGGTTCGACGCGATCGGCACCGTCTGGCGGATCGACTCCGGCGACGCGCTCGACGCGGGCGTGCGCGCTCGTGTCGACGCGGTCGTCGACCGGTACGACCGCACCTGGTCGCGCTTCCGGGCCGACTCCGACGCGGCGCGCCTGCGCACCGAGCCGGGGGAGCACGTCTTCCCCGAGGAGGCGGAGGAGCTCTTCGCCCTCTACGACGACCTGCACGAGCTGACCGGCGGAGCGGTGAGCCCCTTCGTGGGCGACGCGCTCGAGCAGCTGGGCTACGACGCCGATTACACGCTCGTGCCCCGCGGCCCGGTCGCCGCTGCGCCGTCGTGGCCCGACGCCCGCCCACGCGGCGGACGCGGCCTCGACACGGCGGCTCCCGTCGTGCTCGACGTCGGAGCGGCGGGCAAAGGCCATCTCGTGGACCTGGTCCTCGACGAGCTGGTCGGGGCCGGTGTCGAGCACTCGGTCGTCGACGCCGGAGGCGATCTCCGCGCCCGCTCGGCCGGCCCGTTCCGCGTCGCGCTCGAGCACCCCTACGATCCCGCTCGCGCGATCGGCGTCGCCGTTCCCCTCGAGCGCGCGCTCTGCGCCTCCGCCAGCAACCGCCGCGTCTGGGGCGACGGTCTGCACCACGTGCTCGACGGACGCACCGGCCGGCCCGTCGACACCGTCGTGGCCACCTGGGCCGTCGCCGACTCCGCCCTGCTCGCCGACGGCCTCGCCACCGCCCTCTTCGTCGCTGCACCCGAGACGCTCGCCGAGCGCTTCGACTTCGAGTTCGTCCGCGTCTTCAGCGACGGCACCCTCCACCACTCGCCCCGCTTCCCCGGAGAGGTCTTCCGATGATCGGCACCCTCGATCGCGCCCTCGGGCGCATCACCATGTACCGCCTGGTCTGGATGACGCTCGCCGCGCTCCTCCTGGTGGCCCTCGCCTACTCCGCGGCCGGTCGCATCTTCTTCACGCCGCTCGAGATCGCCGCGACGGCGGTGGTGGCCGTGGTCTCGACGACGGCCGCGACCTGGCTGATCGCGCGGGCGGTGCGCTCGCCGGCGCACCTCGAGTCCTCGCTGGTCACCGGCCTCCTCATCGCGTTCCTCCTCTTCCCGACCGCGGAGCCGAGAGCGCTGCTCGTCGTCGCGCTGGTCGGCGCGATCGCCGCGGCGTCGAAGTACGTCCTCGCCTGGCGCGGCCGCCATCTCTTCAACCCGGCCGCCGTGGCCGTCCTCCTCGTCGCCCTCGCGGCGGGTCTGCTCGAGGGCACTCCGCTGGACGGCTCGCTCACGGCCGCCGCCTGGGTGCTGCCGACCGGCGCGCTCTGGCCCTGGGTGCTGGTGGCGGCGCTCGTGATCGTGGCGCGGGTGCGGCGCTGGGCGATCTTCCTCGTGTTCGTGCTGGTCGCGGGTGCCGTCTCGATCACGCAGTCGGTCCTCGGCGGGCAGGAGCCGGCTGCGGCCGCGCTCTCCGTCCTCACCGCCTACCCGTTCGTCTTCGCCGCCGCCTTCATGCTCACGGAGCCGCTGACGCTCGCGCCGCGCCGTTCCCAGCAGCTCGTCGTCGCCGTCGTCGCGGCGCTGATCACGAGCGTCCCGTTCCACCTCGGGATCCTCTACTCGAGCCCGGAGCTCGGACTCGTCGTCGGCAACGCGCTCGCGTTCGCCTTCGCGCACCGCCAGCGCCGACGGCTGCCGCTCGAGCTGCGCTCGGCGGAGACGATCGCGCCGGGCATCACGGAGTACCGGTTCCACTCGCGCACCCCACTGCACTTCGAGGCGGGCCAGTGGCTCGAGCTCGATCTGCCGCACCGCTCCGATGAGCGGGGGAGCCGGCGCACCTTCTCGCTCGCCTCCGCCCCCGGCGACGCCGAGCTGGCGATCGCGATGCGGGTGCCCGAGAAGGCGAGCAGCTTCAAGCGCGCCCTCGCGTCCCTCGAGCCCGGGGCGGTCGTCCGCGCCACGGGTGTCGGCGGGGACTTCGTGCTGCCGGCCGATCCCGCCGCTCCTCTCCTCCTCGTCGCCGGAGGCATCGGGATCACCCCGTTCGCCGCGCAGCTCCGCGCGCTCGCCGCCGGACCGCCGCGCGACGTCGTGGTCGTCTACGCGGCCCCGCGGATCGAGGACGTCGCGTACCGCGAGCTGCTCCAGGAGTCGGGCGCACGGGTCGTGCTCGTCGCACCGGCCGCTCCGACCGTGCTGCCCGAGGGCTGGACCCACGCGTCGGGACGACTCACCGCCGAGTCCCTCGCGGCTCTGGTGCCCGACGCCCCGCGCCGCACCGGATTCGTCTCGGGCTCTCCGCTGTTCGTCGACTCCGTCCGCGCTGCCCTGCGCGGCGCCGGCGCGAAGCGCATCCGCACCGACGCGTTCGCCGGGTACTGAGGATCGGCCGTCGGTCGGTGCCTGCCAGGATGCCGTTCGACGCCCGCTCTATGATGACGCCGTGACGACCCCAGGACCCCGCGCGACCGCCCGCCCGACCGCCTGGCTGCGCGAGAACCGCGACTCCGCCACGGTGCTCTGGGGCGCCTTCGCCCTCGTGCACGTCGTCCTCTCGGTGCTGGCGCTCTTCGCGCCGGGCCTGCCGATGGGCGACGTCAGCATCGTCTACAAGCAGTGGATGCAGACGGCCGTCGACGGCGGCGGCATCGCCGGGATCGACACCGGCTGGGTGTACCCGATCCTCGCCTGGGCGCCGATCGCGGCCGCATGGCTGCTCGGCGCCGCCGGGTACGACCTGGTGTGGCTCGTCCTGGTGGCACTGGCCGACGCAGCGGCCTTCGCCGTCCTCGTCCACGGTCGGCGTCCCGCGCGGCTGGCCGCCGCGCGCTGGTGGCTCCTCTTCCTCGTGCTGCTGGGCCCGATCGCTGTCGGGCGGATCGACGCGTTCACGGCACCTCCCGCGATCGCCGGGATGCTGTGGGCCGCCACCCGGCCCGGAGTCTCCGCCCTGCTGCTCACGATCGCCACCTGGGTGAAGGTCTGGCCGGCGGCGATCCTCGCGGCCGCCGTCCTCGTGCTGCGCGGTCGGGTGCGCCGGATCGTCGTGCCCGCCGCGGCGTCCGCGGTGATCGTCGCCGCCGTCGTCCTCGCGGGAGGAGGGGACCACGTCTTCAGCTTCGTCTCCGACCAGACGACGCGGGGGCTCCAGATCGAGGCGGTGGTGAGCACCCCGTGGATGTGGCTCTCGGTGATCCCCGGGTCGGGGAGCTACGTCTGGTACGCGGCCGACATCAACACCTTCGAGATGCACGGGCCCTCGACCGGTGCCGCCGCCGACCTGATGACGCCACTGCTCGCCGTGTGCATGCTCGCCGTCGCGCTGCTGGGGCTGCGTGCGCTGCGGTCCGGCGCCTCGGCCGTCCGCCTGTTCCCGCTCCTCGCGCTCGCGTTCGTCGTCGTGTTCATCGACGTGAACAAGGTGCTCTCGCCGCAGTACGTCGTCTGGCTCGCCCCGCCCGTGATCGCGGGCCTGGTCGTCGGCCGCGACGCGTTCCGGACGGGTGCCCGGCTGACGCTCGCGATCGCCGCGCTCACCCAGCTCGTCTACCCGTACCTCTACCTCTTCCTCCTCTACTCGCACTGGTGGATGGTGCTCGTGCTCACCGCGCGCAACGTCCTGCTGCTGGTCCTGCTGGGCTGGGTCGTCCGTGAGCTGTGGCGCTCGGGGACCCGCGTCACCGACGGAGCGCTGCAGTCCGGAATCGTGCGGAAGGCGGCTGTCGCCCGCTGAGTCCGCACGGCTCGTAGGCTCGGGGACGAGCGGTCGACTCGCGGCCGCACAGCAGGAGGTCCCCATGCTCGTCGCGTTCTCGGTCGCTCCCTCCGGTGGCGAGGGCCCCGACGCCTCCGTCCACGACGCGGTCGCCGCCGCGGTCCGCATCGTCCGCGACTCCGGACTGCCCCATCGCACGACCTCGATGTTCACCGAGATCGAGGGCGAGTGGGACGAGGTGTTCGACGTGATCAAGCGGGCGACGGAGGCGGTCGGCGCGTACGGCTCGCGTGTCTCGCTCGTCCTGAAGGCCGACATCCGCCCCGGCTACTCGGGCGAGATCGACGCGAAGATCGAGCGACTCGACCGCGCGCTCGGCGAGTGAGTCGAGCGGGAGAGCGCTCCCGCTCGAATCGTTTCGATCGACTCCGGATTCCGCGTACCCTGGTGCGGTGACTCTCTCGCCCGGACGGACCCGCCTCGCCCTGCTCGCCCTCGCGATGGGCGGTTTCGGCATCGGATCGACCGAGTTCGTCGCGATGGGCCTGCTCCCGCAGCTCGCCGCCGACCTGCTCCCCGGCGTCTGGGCGACCGACACCGAGCTGGCCAACTCGCAGGCCGGGATGCTCATCTCGGCGTACGCCCTCGGAGTCGTCGTCGGGGCCCCCACGATCGCCGCCGCGGCCGCCCGCTGGCCGCGCAAGCGCCTGCTCCTGGGCCTGCTGGTCGCGTTCACGCTCGGTACCGTCGCCTCGGCCCTCCTGCCGACGTTCGAGCTCGTGCTCGTCGCCCGTTTCGTCGCCGCGCTGCCGCACGGCGCCTACTTCGGCATCGCGTCGCTCGTCGCAGCCGATCTCATGGGTCCCGGCAGCCGCGGCAAGGGCGTCGCCTTCGTCCTCTCGGGGCTGACGATCGCGAACGTCGTCGGAGTCCCCGCGATCACCTGGATCGGGCAGAACGCCGGCTGGCGCACCGCGTACCTCGTCGTCGCCGCGATCTTCGCCGCGACGGTCGTCGCCGTCCAGCTGCTCGTGCCGCACCAGCCGGGCGATCCCCGCGCGACCATGCGGAACGAGCTCAAGGCGTTCGGGCGACTGCAGGTCTGGTGGACGCTCGCGATCGGCGCCATCGGCTTCGGCGGCCTCTTCGCGATGTACAGCTACATCACTCCGCTGTCGACCGAGATCACCCGACTCCCGCTCGGTGCGGTGCCGTGGGTGCTCGTCGTGATCGGCCTCGGTATGACCGTCGGCAACCTCGTCGGCGGCTGGGCGGCCGATCGGAACGTGACGCGCGCCTTGATCGTGCTGTTCGTCGGAGTGGCCGTCTCGCTCATCGGCTTGGCGCTGACGGCCACGACGGCGGTCGGCCTGCTCGTCTTCGGGTTCCTCGCCGCGGGCTTCTCGGCGGGCGCCTCGCCCGCGATCCAGACCCGGCTGATGGACGTCGCCCGCGACAGCCAGACGATCGCCGCGGCCCTCAACCACTCGGCGCTGAACATCGGCAACTCGGTCGGCGCCGCGCTGGGGGGAGTCGCGATCGCCGCCGGCTTCGGCTACCTCTCGCCGATCTGGGTCGGCGTCGTGCTCACCGTCGCCGGCATCCTGCTCGCGATCGGCAGCCTCGCCCTCGACCGCGCGCGCGGCAGCGTGCACACCGGCCCCCGCGAGCCCGCCGCCCCCGGCACCGGCAGCGTCCCGATCAACGCCCTGTAGGGGGGCCTGCGTCAGCCGGTCCCGGCGCTGGACGGCCCGACCCGGGAGGACGCGGGTCTCGATACGCCGCCCTGCGGCCGGCTACTCGACCAGCAGGGGAGAGGCAGGGCCCGATCCGCGCGGGACACTCTGCGGAACGAACCGCGCGGCGAACCCGACTGTGGCCCGGCAGGCGGGACCACCGAGTGCAGACGGCAGTCGCGGCCGCCGACCGCGGCCCGGTGGGTGGGTGGGGACCTCTGGGCAGGCGACTCGCGCGTTAGCCCCGGCAGGGCGCTCGCGAGACGCTCTGCGGAACGCACGCCGTCGCACAGCCGACTGCGGCTCGGCGGGCGGCGACCACCGGGCCGGTGAGCGCATCGCGTGAGCCCCGCGACCGGAATCCGCGTGCCAGCGGATTCCGGCAGGGCGCCGCGACTCGCTCTGCACAACGCTCCACGTCACGAAGTCGACCGCGGTCCGGCGGGCGGGGACCGCCGGACAAGACAGCTCAGTCCGTCTCGATCAGGATCCCGTCGTGGATGGCGCGCTTGCGCAGAGCCACCTTCGTGCCGACGTCGATGCCGACTACGCGGTACTTCTCGCGGATGCGCTTGAGGTACGACTTGGCGGTCTCCTCCGAGATGCCCAGCTCGAACGCCACCGACTTCACGGGCTCGCCTCCGCCGTAGAGCGCCATCACGCGGCGCTCCTGGGCGCTCAGCTTCGGGGCGCCGTCGGAGTCGCCGGTCGACAGGGCCATGTCGAGTTCGTGCGAGATGTAGGAGTGGCCGTCCTTGGCCGCGCGGATCGCCTCGACGATCATGTCGGCGTCCTCGGTCTTCACGAGGTAGCCGAGCGCACCCGAAGCGAGCGCCTCGCGGACGACGGCCGGCTCGGAGTAGGTGCTCATCAGCACCGTCTTCACGCCGGTGGTCTTCAGCGTGGAGAGCTTCACCGAGATCGGGATGTTGTCCTTGAGGTCGAGGTCGAGCAGCACCACGTCGACGGGGAACTCGGGGTGGGTGAGGAGCTCGGGCCAGGAGGCGACGGCGGCGACGAGCTGGATGTCGGAGGCGGCGCCCCGGATCCACTCCGTGAGGGCGCCGAGGAGCATCTTGTGGTCGTCGACGACGGCGAGGGTGATCTTCGGCTCGGCGGTGTGTGTCATCGGGGGTCCTTCGGCTGTTCGTGGCGGAGGCGGGTGGGCGGTGTCCCGGGTCGTCCCGTCATCGGTCGACGGGGTTCTCGACCAGGCAGTCGATCTCGATCCGCAGTTCGCCGCCGCGGGACGGGGTGCGCGAGGCGCCCACCTGAGCGATAGCCTCCCACGTCGCAGGATCGACTCCGCGCAGTGGCACGCCCTCGCAGCGGAGCAGGATCGGGACGAGGAGGGTGCGTGCGGGGGCGCCCGGGCCGGGTTCACGCGGTGCTCCGGCGTGCACGTGGAGTGCCGCGGGCGTGCCGACCGCTCCGTCGAGGATCAGCCAGATGGCCGAGAGGAGGCCGTCGCGCTGAGCCTGGCCGAGCAGTCCGGCGGTGCCGTCGGGGTCCTCGAGGTGGACGAGGGGGGCGAGGAACTCCGACTCGAGGATCGCGTGGTGCAGCCAGGTCTCGCGGCGACCCTCGATGAGGTGGAGTCGCAGCTGGGTGGCGAGCGAGGCGGCGCGGGCGGCGCGGGTGGAGTCGAGGGGGAGCGGAGTGGTCGCGTCGCCGACCTCGGCCAGCAGCTGCTCCGCGGCGAGGTCGAGCCGCGCGAGCTCCTCGGACGCGAGCATCCCGACCGCGTAGCGCGGGCCCGTCGTGGTGCTCTGCACGAGCGCCCGGTCGATCTCGAGCTGCACCATGCGGCGGAAGCCGCGCATCATCACGACCACCACGACGGCCGGGGTCGCGGTCAGCACGAGCGCGCAGACCCGGACCGAGATCGCGGCCGCGCCGTCCGACGCCATCGCCGCGAACGCGAGCAGCTCGGCGGCGGTGATGATCAGCGCCACGACGATGATCTCGACTCCTCGGCGGTGTACGATCAGCGCCGCGTGCGCGACGGCGGCGCCCACCGCGGCGGTCGGCGCGGCTCCGGCACCCGGCGCACCTGCGACGGCGATCAGATCGAGGACGACCGTGGTCGCGGCTCCCGCGAGGAAGGCGGCGTACGCCCACGACGGGAGGCTCTGGCCGGAGAGGCGGATCGCGAGGACCGTCGCTCCGAACGTCGCGAGCAGCAGCAGCCAGGCCGCGACGACGAGGCCGGCGTCGTCGTAGTCGTCGAGAGTGGTGAGGAAGACGAGCAGCTCGTACACCATGATCGCGAGCGCGATGCCGGTCAGGCCGCTCCCGAGGTAGCTCGTGCCGAGCCCCTCGTGCTGCCGCTTGGCGGACGAGGCCGCTCGCGAGGGCCGCCCTCGGCGCGAGGGCGCCCCGCGGAGCAGCGGAGCGACCGGCTCGGTCATTTCGGCACCTCCAGGACGACGGTCGTGCCGGCTCCCGGCGCACTGAAGAGCCGGGTCCGCCCGCCGACGTCCGCGAGGCGGGCGACGACCGACTCCTTGAAGCCGAGCTTCGCAGCGGGAACGGTGTCGATGTCGAAGCCGACGCCCGCGTCGGTCACCATCGCGCGCACCGTCCCGTCGTCCTCCGTGATCGTGACGTCGGCCGAGTTGACTCCGGAGTGGCGGCGGACGTTCTCGAGGCACTCCGCGAGGGCCATGAGGAAGGAGTCGAGAGCGGCGCCGCTGAGCACGATCTGGCCGGAGCCGTGCCAGATGACGTCCAGGCCCATCCGGCCGAAGCGCTTCTTGACGCTCTCGAGCGTGTTCGCCGCGGGAGCGCTGGTCACGCTGGTGAGCTGGTAGGAGCCCGACGCGCTCGGGGTGGGCGTGGCTCCCAGGCGGAGCTGGCGCAGGAGGTGCGCGTCCTCGGCGGCCTGCTGGCGGAGCGCTTCGACCGAGACTCCGACGCCGGAGTGGGCGAGCAGGGTCAGCGTCGCGAGGACGGTGTCGTGCAGCAGCCGCGCGCCCTGGCGGCGCTGCGCCTCCGTCTCGCTGGCCTGCCGCTCGACGCGGTGGGCGTTGCCGATGCTGTCGATCCGACGGACGACCCGGGGCACCGCAGTGCTGATCCAGAGCGCGAGGGCGCACAGGCACCCCCAGGGCAGCAGGCTCAGCAGCAGGGCGTTGAGGGTCATGGCGCTGCTCGCGATCAGGATCGACGGGATCAGGCTGGCGACCATCACGGGCAGCAGGAGCAGTGCCCGCCGCGTCGACGTGGTGACGACGACGGCGACGGTGCTGGTGACCGCGTTCGCCGTGCTGACGAGGACGAAGGCGGCGAAATCGGGGGAGTCCGCGAGATCGAGGGCGAGCCCGGCGCTGAGCAGCAGGCCGCCCGCTCCGCTCGCGATCAGCCACAGCCGCCCGCCGCTGCGGCCGAGCTGGACGTGCACGGCGGCGAGACCCAGCAGGAGGGCCACCGCGGCCGGGACCGCGATCGGACCGAGCGTGCCGGGCACGAGGACCAGCGCGAGAGCGGCGGTGTCCGTCAGCAGGCCCACGGCCCGCGCGGACTGGCGCAGGAGGCGGTCGCGCTCCCGCGCGCTGCGGATCATCGGCACCGGGCTGCTCCCTCGGGTCTCCGGGGGGAAGCCCCCCGACTCACGATAGCCACTGCTCGCCCGTCCGCCCGGATCCGGTCAGACGGCGAGCAGTCGCGCGAGGTGGCCGCCGACCGCGTCGTCCTCGATCAGGAAGCCGTCGTGCCCGAACGTCGAGCTGATCACGGCGACCTCGTCGCCGTCGATGTTCCCGGGGGCGTGCGCGGCGATGATCCGCTGACCCTCGACCGGGAAGAGGCGGTCGCTGTCGATGCCGAGGACGAGAGTGGGGCTCGTGATGCGGGAGAGCGCCTCCGCCTCGCCGCCCCGTCCGCGCCCGACGTCGTGCGAGTTCATGGCCTCGACGAGCGTGATGTAGCTGTTGGCGTCGAAGCGCCGGGTGAACTTGTTGCCGTGGAAGTCGAGGTAGGACTCGACCGCGAACCGCCCGCCGCCGCCGAGAGGGCTGATCCCGGACTGCCAGCTGCGCTCGAAGCGGTCGTTGAGCTCGGAGGGGCTGCGGTAGTTGAGCAGCGCCATCCTTCGGGCGAGGGCGAGGCCGTGGTAAGGGCCCTGGCCGTCGCCGGCGTCGTAGTAGGCGCCGCCGACGAAGTTCGCATCGCTGCGGATCGCCTCGAGCTGCACGAAGTTGAGGGCGATCTGATCGGCGGTCGCGCGCGGGGGAGCGGCGAGCACGGCGAGCCGGGCCACGCGCTCCGGATGCTCGATGCCCCACTCGAGCGCCTGCATCCCGCCCATCGATCCGCCGATGACGGTGTGCCAGCGCTCGATGCCGAGGAGATCCGAGAAGAGCGCCTGCGCGCGGACCTGGTCCCGGACGCTCGTGTACGGGAAGCGGGCTCCCCACTCGTGCCCGTCCGGCGCGAGGGAGGCGGGGCCGGTCGAGCCCTGGCAGCCGCCGAGCATGTTCGGGGCGACGACGAAGTAGCGATCGGTGTCGATGACCTCGCCCGGCCCGACGAGCCCGGACCACCAGCCGTCGGTGGCGTGCCCGCGGTCGCCGCGGCCGATCAGGTGGGAGTCACCGGTCAGAGCGTGCAGCACCAGCACCGCGTTGTCGCCGGAGGGCGAGAGCTCGCCCCAGGTCTCGTAGGCGATGCGCACGTGCGGGAGGTGGCCGCCGGACTCGAAGTCGAACGGGCCGACGTCGACGAAGCGGCGGTTCCCCGGGTCGTCCCCGTCGCGCCAGGCTCCGGTGGCCGGGGGCTTGCCGATCACCGAGCGCAGCTGGCGCTCGGTGACGAACGCCGAAGGGACGGTGTCCTCGAGTGTCTGCTGCCAGTCCATAGCGGTGTCCATCGTGTCAGAGCGCCGCCCCGCGCCGTGGTTTGTTACGCCCCTCCCGGCGTGCGTGCGCGAGATCGCCTCTCACGGACGAGATCCCCCGCCGCAGCAGGGGATCTCGACCGTGCGCTGCCCCTCCCGCGGGAGGGGAGTGGATCAGGCGTTCGCGCGGGAGGCCTCGACGACCGCGCGTGCGGCGCGGAGGGCCTGGGCGAGGTCGGCGCGCAGGTCGTCGATGCTCTCCAGCCCGACCGAGAGGCGGACGAGGCCAGGGGTGACTCCCGCCGTCAACTGCTGCTCCGGGGTGAGCTGGGAGTGCGTGGTCGAGGCGGGGTGGATGACGAGCGAGCGGACGTCGCCGATGTTCGCGAGGTGCGAGAACAGGGTGAGCGAGTCGACGAACGCGCGGCCGGCGTCCACTCCTCCCTTGAGCTCGAACGAGAGCACGGCGCCGACGCCCTTGGGCGCGTAGCGGTTCGCTGCCGCGTACCAGGGCGAGGTGGGCAGGCCCGAGTAGTTGACCGAGGCGATGTCCGAGTGGTTCTCGAGGTACTCGGCGATCTCCTGCGCGTTCTGCACATGGCGCTCGATCCGCAGCGACAGGGTCTCGATGCCCTGGATGAGCTGCCAGGCGCTCGCCGGGGCGATCGAGGCGCCGAGGTCCCGCAGCAGCTGCACGCGGGCCTTGATGATGTAGGCGAGGGAGTCGCCGACCGCGGCTGTGTAGACGGCGCCGTGGTACGACTCGTCGGGCGTCGTCAGTCCGGGGAACTTCGCCGCGTTCTCGGTCCACGGGAACGTTCCGCCGTCGACGATGGCGCCGCCGATGACGGTGCCGTGCCCGCCGAGGAACTTGGTCGCCGAGTGCACGATGATGTCGGCGCCGTGCTCGAAGGGGCGGATCAGGTACGGGGTCGCGATCGTGTTGTCGACGATCAGGGGCACGCCGGCCGCGTGGGCGACGTCGGCGACCGCTCGGATGTCGAGGATGTTGATCTTGGGGTTGCCGACGGTCTCGGCGAAGAAGAGCTTGGTGTTCGGGCGCACCGCACGGCGCCACTCCTCCTGGTCGTCCTGGTTCTCGACGAAGGTCGTCTCGATGCCGAGCTTGGCGAGGGTGTACTTGAAGAGGTTGTACGTGCCGCCGTAGATCGAGGAGGACGAGACGATGTGGTCGCCCGCGTGCGCGATGTTCAGCACGGCGGCGGTCTCGGCGGCCTGACCCGACGCGAGCAGCAGGGCGCCGGAGCCGCCCTCGAGAGCGGTGAGGCGCTCCTCCACCACGGCCTGCGTGGGGTTCTGGATGCGCGTGTAGATGTTGCCGAACTCGGCGAGGGCGAAGAGGTTCTTGGCGTGCTGAGCGTTGTCGAACACGTAGGACGTGGTCTGGTAGATCGGAGTCGCGCGGGCCTTGGTGACAGGGTCCGGAGCCGCTCCCGAGTGGATCTGCTTGGTCTCGAACTGCCACTGGGCGGGGTCGGTCATGGTGCATCCAATCGGGTCGTGAAGTCGTCCAGGCGGAGTCCGTTCTCCGCCGCGACGAGCCTAGGCGTGCCGCCGCGCGGGGGCGAGGTGCCCGACACACGGGGTAATCCCGGAGAGGCGCTCGGTCAGCGGCGCGGGCCGCGATCCGTCGCGGCGGGCGCGTCCCGCTTCGACCCCGTGGGGTCCGCGCGCCCCGCCCGCTCCGGCCGCTCGTCCTTCACCGGAGCGAAGAGCCAGGCCGCCCGCGGCTCCACGATCTTGTGGAACACGGTGCGGGCCCAGCCGAGGGAGAGGACGACCGAGACCGCGATGCAGAGCACGATCATGAGGACGAGTGCGAGGACGCTGTCGGCCGAGGACAGGACCCCCGACTCCCGCAGCGGATAGAGGACGAAGCTGTGCAGCAGGTACACGTACATCGTCGACTGGCCCCAGGGAGTGAGGACCGTGCGACCGCGGGGGATGAGCGCGAAGAGCGCGAGCGAGAGGACGACGGCCGTGAGCATCAGGGCGAGCCGCACGAGCCCCGCCCACCAGGCGGTCTCTCCGAGCGCGTCGTACGGGCGGTCGTAGAAGAACCAGAAGCGCAGGTCGGCGGCTCGGAACGCGTCGATGTTGACGGCCATCACCAGCGCCGTGATCGCGAACAGCACGACCGCCACGGCGCGCACCGCGAGCACGCGCGGCGCCGGGAGCGCGAGCCAGCGGTCGACCAGCAGCGCCGAGCCGGCCCTCCATCCGCGCAGCCGCCAGCCGAACACGAAGAAGGGGAGGATCCCGATCGCCCGGGCGAGGGAGAAGGTCGAGTCGATGTTGTCGTAGTAGCTGACTCCGACCGCGAGCACGACGCTGATCAGCAGGGGCCAGCGCAGCAGCGCCAGGTACGGCAGCACGAGTCGGAAGATGCCGAGCGCGAGCAGGAACCACAGCGTCCAGCTCGGCTTCGTCGGGTTGAACTCGGACTGGCCCTCGACCAGGAACTGCACCAGCGTCCAGACCGTCTCCATGATCAGGTAGGGCAGGAGGATGTCGGTCAGGACGCGGCGCATCGCCCGGGAGTTCGGCGCCCCCGCCTTCGAGAAGTAGCCCGAGATGATGGCGAAGGCGGGCATGTGGAACGCGTAGACCGTGAGGTACACGATCAGGGAGACGTCCGAGTTGGCGGTCAGCCGCTGGATGCCGTGGCCGATGACGACGAGGGTCACGCAGACGAAGCGCGCGTTGTCCCACAGGGGGACGCGTCGCTTCGGGGGAGCGGTGACACCGCCGGTGGCGGGTGCCGGGTCGGCGGGCTGCACGCGGCCAGACTAGCGTTGGGGTCGACGACGGAGTCGGTGGTGTCCGAGGCTTGACGGAAGGGGACGAGCGTGGTTCGACGCGTCGTGGTGACAGGAGCGAGTTCGGGGATCGGTGCGGCGACGGTGCGCCTGTTCCGGGAGCACGGCTGGGACGTGGTGGCCGTCGCACGGCGCCGCGAGCGGCTCGAAGCGCTCGCCGCGGAGACCGGCGCGGACCTGTTCGTGGCGGATCTCACGGACTCCGATCAGGTCGACGCGCTGCGCGACCACCTGGAGGCGACCGGGGCGGTGCACGCGCTCGTGAACAACGCCGGCGGCGCCCTCGGACTCGACACCGTCGAGGCGTCCGACCCCGCCGACTGGACGCGCATGTTCGAGATCAACGTGCTGTCGGTGAAGCTCGTCACCAGCGCCCTGCTCCCGCTGCTGCGCCGGGGTCTCGCCGACGAAGGCTCCGAGGGCTCCGCCGACATCGTCACCGTGACCTCGATCG
The DNA here is from genome assembly GCF_003044275.1 of Rathayibacter caricis DSM 15933. NCBI lineage: Bacteria > Bacillati > Actinomycetota > Actinomycetes > Micrococcales > Microbacteriaceae > Rathayibacter > Rathayibacter caricis. Next base: position 2,458,157 of record NZ_PZPL01000001.1, read on the forward strand.
CGGGGCACGTCGCCTACGAGGGCGGAGGCGGCTACAACGCCGCGAAGTTCGCCGCGCACGCCCTGGTGGCGGTCCTGCGCCTCGAGCTCGCCGGCGAGCCGATCCGGGTCATCGAGATCGCGCCGGGCATGGTGCACACCGAGGAGTTCTCGCTCGTCCGCTTCGGCGGCGACAAGGCCCGGGCCGACAAGGTGTACGACGGAGTCGCGGCGCCGCTGGTCGCGGAGGACGTCGCAGCCGCGATCGTGTCCTCGGTCGAGCTGCCGCCCCACGTCGACCTCGACCTGGTGACGATCAAGCCGGTCGCGCAGGCCGCGCCGCACAAGGTCGTCCGCGGCGAGCTCGCTCCGAAGCTCTGACGGGGGCCGTCCCGTCGGGCGCTGATGTGACGCGGAGGCGCGCGACGCCTTAGCCTGTCCCTCATGGTTTCCGACGCCGACGACTCCGCCGCCCTCCTCGCCGCCACGGAGAAGGAGGTCCTCGGCTGGCTCGAGTTCGGCGACGCCGCCCGCCATCTCGCGGACGACGTGGTCGCGTCGGGCTACCGCCCCGAGCTCGTCGTCGCCATCGCGCGCGGCGGACTGCTGCTCGCGGGGGCGGTCGCCTACGCGCTCGGCATCAAGAGCTGCGGCGCCCTCAACGTCGAGTTCTACACCGGCGTCGAGGCCCGGCTCGCCGAGCCCGTCGTGCTCCCGCCGCTCCTGGACGAGGCGTCGGTGCGCGGCAAGCGGATCCTCCTGGTCGACGACGTCTCCGACTCCGGGCACACCCTCGCCCTGTCGGTGAAGCTGATCCGCGCGATGGGCGCCGAGGTGCGCACCGTCACGCTCTACACGAAGCCCCGCACGGTGCTCGAGCCCGACTTCTTCTGGCGCCGCACCCCGCGCTGGATCGTCTTCCCGTGGTCGGCTCTGCCCCCGGTGGACGGAGCGCTCGGCGAGGACGACGAGTGAGCGTCCACCTGATCGGCGGCGGTGGCGGCGCCGAGCACGACTCCGACCTCTACGGCGCGTTCCTCGCGGAGGCGCGCGCCCGCGCCGTCGACGCCGGGCGCATCGAGGGGCCCCGCATCGCCATCGTGGTGGTGCACGACGGCCTGGGCCCCGAGGCCTACTCCGGTTACGCGGCGACCCTCGCCTCCGTCGGCCAGCTCGAGCCGGTCCCCGTCCTGAAGCCCGAGGGCGGTCGCATCGACCCGTCCGTCTTCGACGGGGTCGACGGGATCCTCGTGGGCGGCGGACTCACCCCCGCCTACCGCGACGCGCTCGAGCCGTCCTTCGCGCGGCTGCGCGATCTCGTCTCGTCGGGGACCCCCTACGCCGGGTTCTCGGCGGGAGCCGCGATCGCCGCCGACCGCGCCATCGTCGGCGGCTTCCGCATCGGCGGCGTCGTCGTGGCGCCGGAGGAGGCGGCCGAGGAGCTCGACGAGGTGACGGTCCTCGAGGGGATCGGCTTGGTCGACGTCTCGATCGACGTGCACGCCGCGCAGTGGGGCACGCTGGGCCGACTGGTCGCCGCCGTCGAGGCGGGCCTGGTCGACGGAGGGGTCGCCATCGACGAGTCCACCGTCCTCACGGTCGGCACCGGCGCGCTGCGCGTCTCGGGCGCCGGCTCGGTCTGGCGTGCGAGCGCAGGCGAGGCCGGCGTGGTCGTGGCGACACTCGCCGCGGGCTGATGGATCTGCAGGAGCTGGCCGGCGCCGGACTGATCGACCGGGGCTGGGCGGACGCCCTCGCTCCCGTCGGGCCGGACATCGCGGCGATGGGCGACTTCCTCCGCTCCGAGACCGCGGCCGGGCGGCATTACCTCCCCGCGGGCAAGGACGTGCTCCGCGCGTTCGCGGCACCTCTCGCCGATGTCCGCGTGCTGATCGTCGGCCAGGACCCCTACCCGACGCCCGGGCATCCGATCGGGCTGTCGTTCGCGGTCGAGCGGCACGTCCGGCCGGTGCCGCGCAGCCTCCAGAACATCTACCGCGAGCTCCGCGACGATCTGGGGGTCACGCCTCCGGCGCACGGTGATCTCGGTGCGTGGACGCGCCATGGCGTGATGCTGCTCAACCGCGTCCTCACCGTCGCACCCGGCGCTCCGGCGTCGCATAGGGGGAAGGGCTGGGAGGCCGTGACCGAGCACGCGATCCGCACGCTCGCCGCGCGCGACGCTCCGCTCGTCGCGATCCTCTGGGGGAGGGACGCCGCCGGCCTCCGCCCGATGCTCGGCGACGCCGGCGTGATCGAGAGCGCGCATCCGAGTCCGCTGTCGGCCTCGCGCGGCTTCTTCGGCTCGCGGCCCTTCAGCCGGGCGAACGCGCTCCTCGAGGAGCGGGGCGCCGAGCCGGTGGACTGGAGCCTCGCGGAGTGAGCCGCGGCGCCCTCGTGCGCGCCGATACGCTGGACGAGGTCCGCGCGAGCGGCCCGGGTCGACGGAGGGGATCCCCATGCTGGAGGAAGAGTACGAGCAGCGACGCGTCCTGCCGCCGCACCTGCGGAAGGCGCCGCCGCCCGAGCCCGACTTCTCGTACGAGATCCGCGAGGCGCGCGAGGAGGACCTCCCCGACATCCGCGAGATCTACAACCACTACGTGCGCAACACCGTCGTGACCTTCGACGAGGACGACTCCACGATCAAGGAGTGGCGGTCGAAGTTCGCCCGCAACGTGAAGCTCGGCCTGCCGTTCATCGTCGCGGTGTCCCCGTCGGGACAGATCCTCGGCTACGCGATGGTCTCGCCGTGGTCGTCCAAGCGCGCCTACCGGTTCACGGTCGAGAACTCGATCTACCTCCGTGCGGCGTCCACGGGCAAGGGACTCGGCAAGGCGCTGATGACCGAGCTGCTCGACCGGGCGAAGGCGGTCGGCATCCGGCAGATCATGGCCGTCATCGCCGACAAGGGGGCGGAGGCGTCGCTCGCGATGCACGCGCAGTACGGCTTCGTCGAGGTCGGCCGGATGGGCCGGGTGGGCTTCAAGTTCAACCGCTGGCTGAGCACGGTCCTGCTGCAGAAGACGCTGAAGTAGCGTCGCCGCGGACACTGCGAAAGCGCCGTGCCCGCGCGGGCCGTCGACCGCCGTTCCCTACACTTGTCGGCATGGAATGGCTGGTCCCGCTCATCGTCGTCGTGGCCCTCGTGGTGATCCTCGCGATCTACCTCTGGGCGACCTACAACTCCCTGGTCACCCTGAACGTCCGGGTCGACGAGGCCTGGAGCGACATCACCGTCCAGCTGAAGAGGCGCGCGGATCTGATCCCCAACGTCATCGACGCCGTGAAGGGCTACGCCGCCCACGAGAAGCAGGTCTTCGAGCAGGTGACCCGCGCGCGAGCCGAGACCCTGTCGGCGCAGGGGCCCGCCGAGGCGTCCGCGGCCGAGGACCACATGCAGAAGGCGCTCAAGTCGATCTTCGCCGTGGCCGAGGCGTATCCGCAGCTGCAGGCCAGCCAGAACTTCCTCCAGCTGCAGGGCGAGCTCGTCGAGACCGAGGACAGGATCCAGTCGGCCCGCCGCTTCTACAACGGCGGCGTGCGGGAGATGAACACCAAGGTGAAGGTGTTCCCCAACACGCTCTTCTCGCGTCGACTGGGCTTCACGGAGCGCGACTTCTACGAGGTCGACAGCCTCGCCGCGATCTCCGAGCCGCCGCGCGTCCAGTTCTAGCGGGCGGCTCTCAGGAGGACGGTCCGGCCGTCGCCGGAACGGCCAGCGGTCCGCCGTTCAAGGTCGTGAGGTACTCCTCGAAGACGGGCGCCGGATCCGCGCCGCTCGCGACCGCGTCGACCAGGGCGCGGCGGACGAGGGCCATCACGATGGTCGCGAGCACGGCCGCGCGCGGGGTCTCCTCGAGCTCGAACCCCATCCGCTCCGCGATGCACGGAGTGAGGGCCGCCTCGCCGTCGTGCAGGGACTGCGCCCAGACCGCGCGCATCGCCGGGGTCTCGGTGAGGAGCGGGATGAGCCGCAGCGTGCGGTCGAGCTGCGGGCCCGACGCGGCGGCGGCGAAGGCGGCGCCGAGCGCCGTGCTCAGCGGCTCGTCGGCGGGGCGGGCGGTCAGCGCCCGGCCCATGGCCGCGATGGCGGCGTAGAGCACGGGACGGACGCAGTCCTCCTTGCCGCCGAGGTAGCGGTGGAAGGTGCGCAGCGAGATGCCGGCCGCGTGGGAGAGGTCGATCGAGCTCACGCCCTTCACCGTGCCGCGCTCGAGGAGGAGCCCCACGCACTTCTCGGAGAGTGCGAGCGCGATCGATCCGGAGCGTTCGTCCACCATGCCGCTCACGCTAGGACATCCGGACGGGCGGACCGCACCGCCGAGAGGAGTGCCGCCGCGAGCGTGCCCCGCTCGACGATCTCCACCGCGTCGAGCCCCTGCCAGGCGGCAGCCTCCAGGAGCAGCACCGCCAGCCGCTCCGCGGTGTCGGCGGGTGCCCCCGACTCGAGCCAGGCGGCCTGCACGCGCAGGACCTTGCGCTGCCGGTCGCTCTTGAGGTCGACCCGGGCGGCGAGGACGTCGTCGAGGAGCACGGGCAGCACGTAGTAGCCGTGCACGCGCTGCGCTGCGGGCGTGTAGATCTCGATCCGGTAGTGGAAGCCGAAGAGGAGCTCGGCGCGCGGGCGGTGCCAGACGACCGGGTCGAACGGAGAGAGCAGGGCGTCGGCGCGGAGCGATCGCGGCCGACGGGCACGCGCGTGGAGCCAGAGGGGGACGGGACGCCCGGAGCGCTCAGAGCCGCGGACCTCGACGGGGAGCAGCTCGCCCGCCTCGACCAGGTCGTGGACCGCGGCGAGGGTGGGCGCCCGCCGCAGCCGGTGGTAGTCGGCGAGATCGCCGAGCGTCGCGACTCCGTGCGCGACGGCGGCGCGGCGGACCAGCTCGCGCACCGCGTCCTCCTCCGCCACCTCGGCGTCGAGGACCTCGCGCGGCAGGGCCTGCTCGGCGAGGGCGTAGGAGCGCTCGAAGCGCGTGCGCCCGGCGCTGACCACCTCGCCCCAGCGGAAGAGGACCTCGAGACCGCGCTTGATGTCGGACCAGCCCCACCACGGCCCGGTGCGGACGTTCGACTCGTGCTCGATCTCGGACGCGCGGAGCGGCCCGTCGGCCAGTGCGGCGCGGAGCCAGTCGAGCGTGGCCCGGTTCTCGCCGGCCCAGCCCTCGTGCTCGGTGCGGCGGTAGTGCGCCATCCGCCAGCGGTAGAGGGGCACGTCGGCGCGCCGGATCAGCGCCGCCTCGTGCGCCCAGTACTCGAGGTAGTGCCCCTTCGGCGCGAAGGCGACCGCGTCGAGCAGGGAGCGGTCGTACGGCCCCAGGCGCGCGAGCAGCGGAAGGTAGTGGCTCCGCTCGAAGACGTTGACCGAGTCGAGCTGCAGCGGCCGGATGCGGTCGACGACGCCGAGGACCTGACGCGTGCCGATCCGCGGCGGCCGCGGCGCTCCGAAGCCCTGCGCCGCGAGGGCGATGCGCCGCGCGAGGGCGGGGGAGAGCTGCTCGGTCATGGTCCGACCACGCTAGCGAAGGCCTCCGACATCGCCTGCGCCCGGTCGCGCACGGCCGTCTCCTGAGTCCTCGCGGTCGATACCGCCCGGGGAATGCGCCGGGGCCTAGTCTGTGGGGATGAGACTCGGCAGGTCCCGCCGCTCCTCCGGCCCCCGCGTCGTCGACACCGCGGCGCCGCCTGTCCTGCACGTCCCGGGGACCTCGCGCCCCGTTCCCGACTCCGCCTTCGTGAGCGACGGGATGCGCATCGCGGGCGCCTGGGCGTGGCGCGTGCTCGTCGTCGTGGCCGCCCTCGCGGTGCTGGCGCTGCTCATCATCGAGCTGCGCCTCATCGTGATCCCGCTGCTGGTCGCCATCGTCATCGCGGCGCTGCTGGTGCCGTTCTCGAGCTTCCTGCAGCGGCACCGCTGGCCCAAGTGGCTCGCGATCACCGTGTCGGAGCTCGGCATCATCGTCATCATCGGCGGACTGCTCTTCCTGGTCGTGACGCAGGTCTACCAGGGGTTCGACGACCTGAGCCGCCAGACGGTGCAGTCCTACGACGACCTGAAGGCCTGGCTGCTCGAATCACCGCTCCACCTCACCGAGGACGAGATCAACGAGTACGCGCAGCAGGCGCTGACCGCCCTGCAGCAGGATTCGGGCATGCTCGTCAGCGGAGCGCTGAGCGTCGGTTCGACGATCGGCCACGTCCTGACCGGCGTCCTGCTCACCCTCTTCTCGACCCTGTTCATCCTGATCGACGGCCCGAACATCTGGCGCTGGGTCGTGCGGCTCTTCCCGCACCGCGCGCGCCCGGCGGTCGACGGCGCCGGGCGGGCCGGCTGGGTGACGCTCACCAACTTCGTCAAGGTGCAGATCTTCGTCGCGTTCATCGACGCCGTCGGCATCGGCGTGGGCGCGGCCCTCCTGGGCGTGCCGCTGGCGATCCCGATCGGCGTCCTGGTGTTCCTGGGCTCGTTCGTGCCGGTGATCGGAGCGGTGGCGACCGGCGCTCTCGCCGTCTTCATCGCGCTCGTCTACAACGGGCCGCTGATCGCCCTGATCCTGCTGATCGTCGTCCTCGGCGTACAGCAGCTCGAGGGGCACATCCTCCAGCCGCTCGTCATGGGCTCGGCCATCAAGATCCACCCGCTCGCCGTGGTGCTCGCCGTCGCCGGCGGCTCCATCGTCGCGGGCATCGCGGGCGCCTTCTTCGCGGTGCCCTTCGTCGCGACCCTGAACGTCATGGTCAACTACATCGCCAGCGGCGCCTGGCGCTCGCCGACCCGAACCCCCGAGAGAGTTGCCGCAGAGCATGCAGACTAGTCACGTCGTCGGACCGTCCCTCCAGGAGTTCGAGGCGGCGCGCAGCGTCATCGCGCCCGTGATCGCGAACACCCCGATGGAGACGAGCACGTTCCTCGCCCAGGTGCTCGGCTCGCCGGTGTTCCTCAAGTGCGAGAACCTGCAGCGCACCGGCTCCTACAAGATCCGCGGCGCGGTGTTCCGCATGTCGCGGCTCTCGCCCGAGGAGCGCGCGCGCGGCGTCGTCGCGGCGTCGGCGGGCAACCACGCGCAGGGCGTCGCGTACGCCGCGCGCGAGCTGGGCATCTCGGCCACCATCTTCATGCCGATCGGAGTCGCGCTGCCCAAGCTCGCCGCCACCCGCGACTACGGCGCCGACGTGGTGCTGAGCGGCCACATCTTCAACGAGTCGCTCGCGGCGGCGGCCGAGTTCGCCGAGCGCACCGGGGCCGTCTTCATCCCGCCGTTCGACCACCCGGACGTGGTCACCGGGCAGGGCACGATCGGACTCGAGATCCTCGAGCAGGCCGAGGGCGTCGAGACGATCGTCGTCCCGATCGGCGGCGGCGGCCTCATCGCCGGCGTCGCCTCGGCGGCGAAGCAGAAGGCCGCGCAGGAGGGGCGCACGCTGCGCGTCATCGGCGTGCAGGCCGCGAACGCCGCTCCCTACCCGCTGTCGCTGGCGAGCGGGGAGCCGACCCTCATCACGATCTCGCCCACGATCGCCGACGGCATCGCCGTGGCCATGCCCGGCGCCCTGAACTTCGCGATCATCCGCGACGTCGTCGACGAGGTCGTGACGGTCGAGGACGACGACATCGCCCGCGCGCTGCTCGTGCTGCTCGAGCGGGCGAAGCTCGTCGTCGAGCCCGCGGGCGCCGTGGGCATCGCGGCGATCCTCACCGGGAAGATCCGCGACGCCGGCAGGACGGCCGTGATCCTCTCGGGCGGCAACATCGACCCTCTGATGATGGAGCGCGTGATCAGCCGCGGCCTCGCCGCCTCCGAGCGGTACCTCAAGATGAGCATCGGCCTGCCGGACCGCCCCGGCCAGCTCGCCCGCATCTCCGAGCTCATCTCCGAGGCCAACGCGAACGTCGTCGAGGTGCTGCACACCCGTCACGGTCGAGGTCTGCAGATCAGCGAGGTCGAACTCGAGATCAGCGTCGAGACGCGCGGTCCGGAGCACGCGGAGCGGGTCCTCCAGGTGCTCCGCGACGCAGGCTACGAACCCCGCGTCGCCCGCAACTGACCGCTGCAACGAGAGACGCCACCCGCGGAGACCTTCCGGACTCCGCAGGTGGCGTCTCCACTCGCGTGCTGCGTCGGGACGATCAGTGGCCGTTCCAGGTCTCGACGTTCACGACGCGGACGCTGATCGTCCGGCCGTTCGGGGCCTCGAAGCTCGTCGAGTCGCCGACCTTCAGGCCCATGATCGCGCCGCCCAGCGGGCTCTGCGGGCTGTAGACGTCGAGGTCGCTCTCGCCGGCCATCTCGCGGTTGCCGAGCAGGAACCGCGACTCGTCTCCGGCGATCTCGGCCGTGATGATCGTGCCGGCCTCGACCACGCCGTGGCTCTCGGGCGGCGTGCCGATCTCGGCCTCGCGCAGGAGCGAGGTGAGCTGGCGGATCCGCGCCTCGATCTTGCCCTGCTCGTCCTTCGCGGCGTGGTAGCCGCCGTTCTCCTTGAGGTCGCCCTCCTCGCGGGCGACCTCGATGCGCTTCGCGATCTCCTCGCGGCCCGCGGTGGACAGTTCGTTCAGCTCCGCCTGGAGGCGGTCGTACGACTCCTGGGTCATCCAGGTGACCTGAGGCTGGTCGGCCATGGTGGGCTCCTCACGTGACTGCCGCGTGCAGGGGTCCGGCGTCCGGGTCCGGGGCTCCCGCCCCGGCGTCCGTGTCGTCCGACGCCCGGCGGCGGTGGAAAAAGACAAGGCCCCGACGAGTCCGTCAGGGCACCCGGCAACCCTACGGGAGCCAGCAGGAGGAGATCAAACCTGTGTTCGCGAGCTCGGTCGTGCGCACCGTCTCGGTGAAGGAGCGGAAGCGCTCGGGGGAGGCGGGGTACTCCACGACGAGCCAGCCCACCACGGCCGACTGCTCGTTGAGCGCCTGGACGGCGCAGGCCACGTCGGTCCCCGCGGGCGCCGTGAGGTCGAAGGAGACGGTGACGGTGCGGTCGTCGACGACCCGGTGCGCCGTGTCCTGCACGTCGACGCCGTCGCGACCGCTGTCGAGGCCCGCCCAGACCACCCAGGCGGCGAAGACGGCGACGAACGCGAGTGCGACCGCGCCGAAGAGCCAGCGGTTGCCGCGGCGGCTGCGCGCGGTGCGTCCGTAGCGCGAGGCGAGCGGGCCGCTCGCCCGGACGGCGTCGGGATCGACCGAGGTCTCGTCGCTCCGCTCGGAGCTGTCGGACGTGCGGACGGCCACGGAACTCCCCGGGTGTAGCGGTTACTGTTGACGGATGATGCGCGCTCGCAGCGAGCGATCGCGTCGCCCCATTAAACCCCGAGGAATCGAGCGATCGTGTCCCAGGCCGCCCAGGTCTCCGTCGATTCGGAGGTGCGGGAGGTCCCGCGCCTCCTCGCCGTGCACGCCCATCCCGACGACGAGTCGAGCAAGGGCGCCGCGACTCTCGCGGCCTACGCCGACCGCGGCGCCGAGGTCATGGTCGTCTCCTGCACCGGAGGCGAGGCCGGCTCCGTCCTGAACGAGTCGCTCGCCGCCCGCGCGCACGCTGAGCGCGACATGGGCGGGCTCCGCCGCCTCGAGATGGCCGAGGCTCAGCGGATCCTGGGCGTGCAGCACACCTGGCTGGGCTTCGTCGACTCCGGGATGGAGGAGGACGGCTCGGTTCCGCCCGCGAGCTTCGCGGCGCTCCCGCTCGCGACGGCGTCGGCTCCGCTGGTCCGGCTCGTCCGACGCTTCAAGCCGCACGTGATCATCAGCTACGACGAGAACGGCGGCTATCCGCACCCGGACCACATCCGGGCGCACCAGGTCGCCATGGAGGCGTTCCGGGCGGCGGGGGAGCCGGACGAGTACCCCGGCCTCGGGGCGCCCTGGTCGGTCGCCAAGCTCTACTACGACCGCGTGTTCAGCGGTCAGAAGCTGCGGGCGATCGCGGAGCACCTCCGCTCCCTCGACCCGGAGGACCCGCGCCTGGCGACCTTCGAGGAGATGAAGCGCTGGTCGGACGACGCTCCGTACCTCGCGACGACGCAGGTGCTCATCTCGGGCTTCCACGACCGGAGGGATGCGGCCCTGCGCGCGCACGCCAGCCAGGTCGCGCCCGACAACGCCTTCTTCTTTCTGCCGCACGAGGCCATCGACGCCGCGTGGCCGACCGACGACTTCCAGCTCGTGCAGTCGCGGGTGGAGGCGCCGACGCCCGAGACCGATCTCTTCGCCGGACTCGACGTCGCCTTCCCGACCGGCGAGCGGAACGAGGTGGACGCGTGATCCCCGCCGTGCTCGACTCCGCCGCCCTGGCGCTGTCCCGGATCGTCGCGGCGACGCCGTCGCCCGCGCCCGACTTCAACGAGGACACCGTCACGCCGGGCCTCTTCGGCTTCATCACGATGCTGGTGATCGCGGTGGCCGCCGTCCTCCTCGCGCTCGACATGGTGCGCCGGGTCCGGCGGACCACCTACCGCGAGCAGGTCGCGGAGCGGCTCGACGCCGAGGAGCGCGAGCGCGCCGCCGAGGCGGAGCGCTCGGAGCGCGGGCCGGCGGACGACCGCTCGGAGCGCTGACGCCGGCTCAGCCGCCGTTGTAGGCGGGGTGCAGCGAGATCAGCAGCGCCGCCGTCCAGTGGCACACGAACGCCACGGCGGTCAGCGCGTGGAAGATCTCGTGGAACCCGAAGACCCCCGGCACGGGGTTGGGCCGCTTGAAGCCGTACACGATCGCTCCGATCGTGTAGCAGAGACCGCCCACGAGGACGAGGACCATCATCGTCGCGCTCGCCTCGAGCAGCGGTGCGAGGTACATCACCGCCGCCCAGCCCAGGAGCAGGTAGAGCGGCACGTAGAGCCAGCGCGGCGCCGAGATCCAGAACACCCGGAAGCCGATCCCGAGCAGCGCGCCGGACCAGACGAGCACGAGCAGCAGCGTGCCCTGCGCGGGCGGCAGCGCGAGGACCGCGAGCGGCGTGTAGGTGCCCGCGATCAGCAGGAAGATGTTGGCGTGGTCGATCCGCTTGAGGATCACCTTCGTCCGCGGTGCCCAGTCGAACCGGTGGTAGAGGGCGGAGTTGCCGAAGAGCAGGAGCGAGGACGTCGCGAAGACGGCGGCGGCCCACTTCGCGGCGGTGCCGTCGGCCACCGAGACGAGGACGATCCCCGCCACGATCGCGAACGGGAAGAGCCCGGCGTGGATCCAGCCGCGCCAGGTCGGCTTCGACTCGGCCACCGCTCCGTGGTCGATCTCGTCGTCGACGAGGGGGAGGTTCGGCAGGTCCGGCCCGTCGGCGTCGTCCCGCGCCACGGCGTCGTCGGCACGGGGGGAGGACCGACGAGCGGGCTCGGGGGCGGGGGGCGTCGGCCGGTGGCTCATACGGCTCAGGATACGGCCGGTCCCGGTGACGCCGCCGGGCGCCGCGACCCTTCCCGGGCAGGAGCATCGGCTACCGTAGCGATGTGCCGAAGCCGAGACTGCCAGTGGGAAGGGACCTCCTCTACGGCGTCTACAAGAAGCGGTTGAGGTCGAGCCTGGCTCCCGGCACCTTGCCGAACCACGTCGCGATGATCATCGACGGCAACCGGCGCTGGGCGCGGCAGCGGGCCCTCGAGACGGCGGCCCACGGCCACCGCGCGGGCGCCGCGAAGGTGCACGAGTTCCTCCAGTGGTGCGACGAGCTGGGCGTCCGGCACGTCACCCTCTACCTGCTCTCGCAGGACAACCTCGTCGGCCGCGACAGCTCCGAGCTGACCGAGCTGATCGCGATCATCGCCGACCTCGCCGAAGAGGTCTCCCAGCAGCCGGACTGGCGCGTGCAGCACGTCGGCTCCGACGACGGGCTCCCGGAGTCGCTCGTCGAGGCCCTCGACGCCGCCGAGGAGCGCACTGCCCGCCACACCGGCCTGCACGTGAACCTCGCGGTGGGCTACGGCGGGCGCCATGAGATCGCGCAGGCGGTCCGCAGCATCCTCGACGAGCACGGCAAGCGCGGATCCACGATCGAGGACGTCGCAGAGCTGCTGACGCCCGAGCTGATCGGCGAGCACCTCTACACGAGCGGCCAGCCCGACCCCGACCTGGTCATCCGCACCTCGGGGGAGCAGCGGCTCTCGGACTTCATGCTCTGGCAGAGCGCGCACAGCGAGTTCTACTTCATGGAGGCGCTCGGGCCGGACATCCGCGAGGTCGACTTCCTCCGGGCCCTGCGCGACTACGCGGGGCGGCACCGCCGCTTCGGCAGCTGAGGCGCCCGCGCCACCACCGACCGGAAGGGCCGGCATGAGCACGACGAACACCCTCGCGATGGACGAGTACCTCGGAGCCTTCGCCGAGGAGACCGGCTACCTCGACTTCGCCCGCGTCGGCCCGATCTCGGCGACGGCCGTGGCCGAGCAGGAGGCGGCGACGCAGCTCCTGCAGGCGGGCCGGGCCCTCGACGAGCTGCAGCGGCAGGACGAGCGGGTGCGCACCGCCGTGGGCGCCCTGGTCCAGCTGCCGGCCGAGCAGGTCGTCTTCCAGCCCAACACGTCGACGGGTCTGCTGCACACGATGCTCGGTCTGCGGGGGAGCGTGCTGCTCTCCTCCGCCGAGTTCCCGAGCTTGCCCTACGCCGCGGTGCGTGCGCAGCAGGCGCTCGGGGCGGTGTCGCCCGTCTGGCTGCCGACCGAGGGCGGTCGGGTGACTCCGGAGGCGGTGCGCGACGCTCTCACTCCGGACGTGGTCGCCGTGGCCGTGAGCCTCGTCGACTCCCGGACGGGCCACCTCGCCGACCTCGGCGCGCTCCGCGAGGTCATCGGCGATCGCCTGCTGATCGTGGACGCGATCCAGGGCTTCGGAGTCGTCGACGCACCGTACGCCGCGGCCGACGTCGTCGTGTCCGGCGGTCAGAAGTGGGTGCGGTCGGGCTGGGGCACGGGCTTCCTGGCCCTCGGCGAGCGGGCGCTCGAGCGGCTCTCGCCGGTGCTCTCGGGCTGGACGGGATCCGACGCCGTCGAACCCTGGGACGAGGTCGCACCGCCTGCCTCCGGCGCGCGCGCCTACAGCGTGACGAACCCGGATCCGATCGCCCAGGCGCGCTTCGCCGGGGCGCTGGAGGACATCGCGGCGGTGGGAGTGCCCGCGATCGCCGCGGTGATCGCCGAGCGGGTCAGCGCCGTGATCGATCTCGCCGACGAGTTCGGCCTCGCCGTGACGAGCTCGCGCGACGAGCGCGACCGCGCGGGCATCGTCGTCGTCGAACCGGCCCCGGAGGAGCTCGCTCCGCTGGCCGCGTCGCTCGAGGTCCACGGAGTGACCGCGCGCCTCCGGCCGGGAACGGTCCGCTTCAGCCCCCACGCCAGCACCACGGACGAGACGCTGGCCGCCCTGCGGGCCGCTCTCGTCTCGGCCGGCACGGGCGCCGACTTCTGACCTGCGCCCGGCGTTCACACACTGGTTACACACTCGAACCACACGGATGTCATTCGCGGGGTTATGTTCGAGTCATCAGGTGAAGCGCCTGGTCGAGACGGACCCGAGGGAACGGCTCGACATCGCGCAGATCGGTGAGAGGGAACTGCGCGGTGCCGAGACGCACCGGAGGGCCGGCTTCGCAGCATGAGCCGGGGGCGTTCGAGCCTCCGGGGTGTGGAGAGTCGTCGTGACAGTTCCCCAGGGTATGGACCAGCAGGCCGGAGCGCAGGGCGGCGTCCACCGCCGACCGCAGCACGGCTCGACCGGGTCCTCCGATCAGCTCCTCCGCACGTACGTGCTCGACACCTCGGTGCTGCTCTCCGATCCGATGGCGATGTTCCGGTTCGCGGAGCACGCCGTCGTGCTGCCGATCGTCGTGATCGGCGAGCTCGAGGGCAAGCGCCACGATCCCGAGATCGGCTACTTCGCGCGCCAGGCGCTGCGGCACCTCGACGAGCTGCGCATCAAGCACGAGCGCCTCGACTTCCCGATCGCCGTCGGCAACGGGGGCACCCTCCGCGTCGAGCTCAACCACTCGAACATGTCGGTGCTGCCCAGCGGGCTGCAACTGGGCGACAACGACGCGCGGATCCTCGCTGTGGCGATGAACCTCGCCAACGAGGGCTCGACCGTCACCGTCGTGTCCAAGGACATGCCGATGCGCGTCAAGGCGGCGTCGATCGGCCTCGCCGCCGAGGAGTACCTCGCCGAGCTCGCTCCGGAGTCGGGGTGGACCGGAATGGACGACATCACGCTCGAGGGCGGCGCGATGAGCGAGTTCTACGACCGGGAGCGCCTCTTCACCGACGCGGTCGAGGGGATCCCGATCAACACGGGTCTCGTCGTCCACTCCGATCGCGGCTCGGCGCTCGCGCGAGTGACCGGCAAGCGGCAGATCACGCTCGTGCGCGGCGACCGCGACGTCTTCGGGCTGCACGGGCGCTCGGCGGAGCAGCGGCTCGCGATCGACCTCCTTCTGGACCAGGAGGTGGGCATCGTCTCGCTGGGCGGCCGTGCGGGCACCGGCAAGTCGGCGCTGGCGCTGTGCGCAGGACTGGAGGCGGTGCTCGAGAAGCGCCAGCACAAGAAGATCATGGTCTTCCGCCCGCTGTACGCCGTCGGCGGTCAGGACCTCGGCTTCCTGCCGGGCGACGCGGCCGAGAAGATGAACCCCTGGGCCCAGGCGGTCTTCGACACGCTCGGTGCCCTGGTGTCGCAGAACGTGCTCGACGAGGTGATCGAGCGCGGGATGCTCGAGGTCCTGCCGCTGACGCACATCCGCGGGCGCTCGCTGCACGACGCGTTCGTGATCGTCGACGAGGCGCAGTCGCTCGAGCGGAACGTGCTGCTGACCGTCCTGTCCCGTGTGGGGCAGAACTCGCGGGTGGTGCTGACCCACGACGTCGCCCAGCGCGACAACCTGCGGGTCGGCCGTCACGACGGCGTCGCCTCCGTGATCGAGACGCTGAAGGGGCACCCGCTGTTCGCGCACGTCACGCTCACCCGCTCGGAGCGCTCGGCGATCGCGGCGCTGGTGACCGAGATGCTGGAGTCGAACGAGCTGGCCTGACCCGCGTCGGTCGTCCGGCTCGCGAGACAGCGTCCGGCGCGCAGGATCCTCGGATCGCTGCGTGCCGGACGCGGTTCTGCGAGCCGCAGGCAGCTCTTGCGGCGGCCGTGCGGGTCGACGGGCGTAGCGTGGACCGGGTGAGCATCCTCGACGACGCGCTCCTCGAGCGCTTCCGCCTCCGCGCCGCCGACTACGACGAGCGCAACGCCTTCTTCGCCGAGGACCTCGAGGAGCTGCGCGCGATCGGCTACCTGGCGCTGCTCGTGCCGTCCGAGCTGGGCGGTGCGGGGCTCGGTCTCGAGCAGGCGGCGGCGGAGCAGGCCCGGCTCGCGACCGCGGCGCCGGCCACCGCGCTGGCCGTCAACATGCACCTCGTCTGGACCGGGGTCGCGAAGATCCTGCGCGACCGGGGCGACTCCTCCCTGGAGCACGTTCTCGTGGACGCCGCCGCCGGCCACGTCTTTGCCTTCGGGAACAGCGAGCCGGGCAACGATCTCGTGCTCTTCGACTCCCTGACCCGTGCCGAGCCGCTGCCGGGCGGTGGCCATCGCTTCACCGGGACGAAGGTGTTCACCTCGCTCTCGCCCGCGTGGACGCGGCTGGGCGTCTTCGGGCGGGACGACAGCGGTCCGGAGCCGCGGCTGGTGCACGGCTTCGTCGATCGCGACACTCCGGAGTCGCCCGTCGCGGGCCTGGGAACGCGCGACGACTGGGACACGCTCGGCATGCGCGCGACGCAGAGCCGCACGACGATCCTGGACGGCGTCGAGATCCCGGCCGGGCGGATGTTCCGGTCGCTGCCCGTGGGGCCGAACGCGGATCCGCTGGTCTTCGCGATCTTCGCGGCGTTCGAGCTCCTGATCGCCTCCGTCTATCTCGGGATCGCGCAGCGCGCGCTCACGCTGGCGGTCGAGTCCGCGGCGCGGCGCACGTCGAGGAAGGCGGGAGGGCGGTCCCTCGCGCACGACCCCGACGTCCGGTGGCGCGTCGCGGACGCGGCGATCCTGCTCGACGGTCTCGATGCTCCGCTGCGCTCGGCCGCCGCCGACGTCGACGCCCTCGTCGACCGCGGCGCGCACTGGTTGCCGTCGCTCGTGGGCGTCAAGATCCGCACGACGGAGGCGGCTCTGCGGATCGTGGAGAGCGCCGTGCGCGTGGCGGGCGGGTCGGCCTACTCGCGGAGCTCGGAACTCTCGCGCCTGTACCGCGACGTCCTCGCCGGCCTCTTCCACCCGTCCGACGACGAGTCCGCCCACTCCACCTTCGCGACCGCCTGGCTCGGCCCCCTGCCCCCAGCGGAGTGACGACCTCGCGCTGAGGAGTCCTGGCTCTCCCGATGCTCCGCGACCGGGAAGCCCCGACTCCGACCGTCGACGACCGATCTACCTGCGGATGCCCAGCCGCACGCCTTCAAGGCGAACCCGTGAAAGGCGTGCCAGCGTTTTGCTCTAGCCGAACGCAGGACGCTCTGCGGAAGGCATCCGTCCCGAGAAGCCGACCGCGGTCCGTCCTGCGCGTGCGCAGGACGGACCAGAGAACTCATCCCGGGTGGGTCATGCTCATCACGTCGAGGGCGCTCTTCAGCTGCTCCTCCGTGACTTCGCCGCGCTCGACGAAGCCGAGGTCGATGACCGACTCGCGGACGGTGATGCCCTTGGCCACGGAGTTCTTCGCGACCTTGGCGGCCGCCTCGTAGCCGATGACCTTGTTGAGCGGCGTGACGATCGAGGGCGAGGACTCGGCCAGGGCGCGGGCGCGCTCCAGGTTGGCCTCCAGACCGTCGACGGTCTTGTCGGCCAGGAGCACCGACGAGTTCGAGAGCAGGCGGATCGACTCGAGCAGAGCGGTTCCCATGACGGGGATCGCGACGTTCAGCTCGAAGGCTCCGGAGGCGCCCGCCCAGGCGATGGTGGCGTCGTTGCCGATGACGCGGGCGCAGACCATGAGCACCGCCTCCGGGATCACCGGGTTGACCTTGCCGGGCATGATCGAGGAGCCCGGCTGCAGGTCGGGGATGTGCAGCTCGCCGAGCCCGGTGTTGGGGCCCGAGCCCATCCAGCGGAGGTCGTTGTTGATCTTGGTGAGGCTGACGGCGAGCACCCGCAGCGCGCCGGACGCCTCGACGAGCGAGTCGCGGGCGCCCTGGGCCTCGAAGTGGTTGCGGGCCTCGGTGACGGGCAGGCCGGTCTCCTCCGCGAGGCGCGCGATGACCTTCTGCGGGAATCCGGCGGGGGTGTTGATGCCGGTGCCGACCGCGGTGCCGCCCAGGGGGACCTCGGCGACGCGGGGGAGCGCCGACTGCACGCGCTCGATGCCGAGTCGGATCTGCGCGGCGTAGCCGCCGAACTCCTGCCCGAGGGTCACGGGGGTCGCGTCCATCAGGTGGGTGCGGCCCGACTTGACGGCCTCGGACCACAGCTCGGCCTTGGTCTCGAGCGCCTCGGCGAGGTGCTCGAGGGAGGGGATGAGGTTCTCGATCAGCGCGCCCGTCACGGCGACGTGCACCGAGGTGGGGAACACGTCGTTGGAGGACTGCGACGCGTTGACGTGGTCGTTGGGGTGGACCGCGCGCCCGAGCGCGGTGGTCGCGAGGCTGCTGAGCACCTCGTTCATGTTCATGTTCGAGGACGTGCCCGAGCCGGTCTGGTAGACGTCGATCGGGAAGTGCTCGTCGTACCCGCCCGCGACGATCAGGTCGGCCGCGTCGGCGATCGCCCCCGCGATGTCGGCGTCGAGGACGCCCAGCTCGGCGTTCGCCAGCGCCGCGGCCTTCTTGATGCGCGCGAGAGCCGCGATCTGGGCCGGCTCGAGTCCGGCTCCCGAGATCGGGAAGTTCTCGACGGCGCGCTGCGTCTGCGCGGCGTACAGGGCGTTCCGCGGAACGCGCACCTCGCCCATCGTGTCGTGCTCGATGCGGAAGTCGCCGGAGTCGGTCGGGAGGTGATCCACCACGCTGTGTTCGTCCTTGTCTGATCGGTGCTGTTCGCCGGGGCCGATTACTCGGCGCCGGACTCCGTCGCGTCGGTCGACGCGCCGGACGGAAGGGTGCTGGGCGTGCGCTCCTGCTCGGAGAGGTAGGGGCTCAGCTGGGGAGGATCGATGCCGAGCACGACGTCCGAGACGACCGTGCCGTCGGAGAGGCGGTAGTTCGCTCCGACGACCGCGAGCGAGCCCGAGGCGACCGCGTCGGCGATCAGCGGCGACCGCTGGAGCATCTCGGCGACGGTGTCGCGCAGGTGCTCCCGGCCGACGACGAGTGCGTCGGTGGCCGACGGGTCGACGAGCACGCGCCCGTCCGGCTGAGGCCCGACGACGCGGCGGACCGCGGGGATGATCGGCTCGATGAGGTGCTCGATGTGCGGCGGGAGGCGCTGCGCACCCGGGGCCTGCGATTCGATCGCGGCCTTCACCGCGCCGCACTCGTCGTGCCCGAGGACCAGGATCAGCTTCACTCCCAGCACGGCGACCGCGTACTCGAGGGAGCCGAGGATGGAGTCGGCGATGACCTGCCCGGCGTTGCGGACGACGAAGAGGTCGCCGAGGCCCAGGTCGAAGATGATCTCGGCGGCGAGGCGGGAGTCGCTGCAGCCGAAGAGGGCGGCGAGCGGACGCTGCGCGGCGGCGAGCTCGGCGCGTCGCTCGACGTCCTGCCGCGGGTGGCGGGGCTCGCCGGCGACGAAGCGCTGGTTGCCGCGCAGCATCTCCTTCCACACCCACGCGGGCGGGCGGGACTCGCGCGGCACCGGGATGGTCTGCGGGGCGTCGCCGCCGAGGGCGTCGTCGTGGATGCTCACTGTTCCTCCTGGCCGATCTGGGGCGAGACGGCGTCGACGACCTCGCGGATCCGCTCGACGGGAGCGGTTCCGTAGACGAGGTAGGTGCTGGCGCCCTCGGTGGTCTCGAGTGCGTAGGGCGTGTTGCCGGTGTCCTGGCCCGAGTCGCGGCGGTCGTAGACCGTCCACTCGCGTCCGTCGATCCGCTCGACGCCCG
Source organism: Rathayibacter caricis DSM 15933 (assembly GCF_003044275.1). Classification (NCBI taxonomy): domain Bacteria; kingdom Bacillati; phylum Actinomycetota; class Actinomycetes; order Micrococcales; family Microbacteriaceae; genus Rathayibacter; species Rathayibacter caricis. The sequence continues at coordinate 2,477,125 of NZ_PZPL01000001.1, forward strand.
TGGCCGCGGCGCGGTCGAGCTGCCGGGCGACCCAGGCGTCGTCGGCGTCGAAGCCCTGGCTGAGGCCGATGTAGCCGGAGTCGGGCGCCGGCGTCAGCAGTCCCACGTACCAGTAGTCGATGCCGCCGTCGGTGCGCAGCTCGGCGGCGTTCGCGGACCAGTCGTCGGGCATGCGGGTCACGGCGAGGGTCTCGGTCTCGCCGAGCTGGAGCTGCGAGGCGACGAGCGGCACGTCGATCGCCGGGCGCTCCGTGCCGTCGCCGCGGGGCACGATCAGCACGATGAGGGCCACGACTCCGACCGTCGCGAGCAGCGAGAAGACCAGGTTGTTGACGGTCTTGCGCTGGCGGTAGAGCCGGGAGTTCTCGGCCTTGCGCGCTGCGATCTCGGCGGGGGTCTCGGGGCGGCCGAGCTCGGCGACGACCCTCGGCTCCTTACGGCGGCTCATCCGGCGCTCGATCCGGAACGGGCGGCCTCGAGACGGGCGCGGGCGCCGATCAGCCACTCCTCGCAGCGCGCCGCGAGTGCCTCGCCGCGCTCCCAGAGGGCGAGGGAGCGCTCGAGGGTCGAGCTTCCCTGCTCGAGCTCGGAGACCACGCGCACGAGCTCGTCGCGGGCCTGCTCGTAGCTGAAACCGGAGACGTCGGAATCGAGTCCCTCGGGAGCAGGGGAGTCGGTGCGGGCGTCGGCCATGGTCTTGATCCTATCGATCGGTGCGCCCGGGCAGGCGCGGCGGGGGAGGTCGGGCGGAGGGTCAGCCGCGGCCGGCGGGGTCGGCGGCGGACCCCTCGGAGCGAGCGGCGACGGCGCCCTCCGCGAGCGTCAGGACGAGCGCCTCGCCCGCCTCGGCGTCTCTCGCAGCGCGGACGACATGACCCGCGGCGTTCTGCACGATCGCGTAGCCGCGGTCGAGCGTGTGCTGCGGCGAGAGGGCGCGCAGATGCCCGTGCAGGCGCTCCACCTCGAGGTGCGCGCGCTCGATCCGGCGCTCGACGAGCTCGGCGCCGCGGGCGACCCAGCGGGTCAGCTCCTCCGAGCGCTGGTCGACCAGGACGCGGGGATTCGCCAGCACGGGGCGCGAGCGCAGCTGCGAGAGCCGGTCGACCTCGTGCGAGACGAGCCCGCTCACCCGCGTGGTCATCCGCAGGCGCGCCTGCTGCACCCGGAGGAGCTCGTCGGACACGTCGGGCACCACGCGCTTGGCGGCATCGGTCGGCGTCGAGGCGCGCAGATCGGCGACGTCGTCGAGGAGCGGCCGGTCGGCCTCGTGGCCGATGGCGCTGACGACGGGCGTCGAGCAGGCGGCGACGGCGCGCACGAGCGACTCGTCGCTGAAGCCGAGGAGGTTCTGGAAGTCGCCGCCGCCGCGGGCGATCACGATGACGTCGATGCTCTCGTCGGCGTCGAGGGCGCGCAGTGCCGACAGCACCTCGGGCACCGTGCGATCCCCCTGGACCGCAGCGTGGACGACCCGGAAGCGCACGGCGGGCCAGCGCAGCTGCGCGTTCCGCAGCACGTCCTTCTCCGCGTCCGAGTCCTTGCCCGTGATCAGGCCCACGCCGTGCGGGAGGAACGGGAGGCGCTTCTTGCGACCCGGCTCGAACAGCCCCTCGGAGGCGAGCTGCCGCCGCAGCCGCTCCAGCTTCTCGAGCAGGTCGCCGAGGCCCACGTGGCGCATCTCGAACACCTGCATGGTGAGCGTTCCGCCCTTGAGCCAGTAGTTCGGCTTCACGAGTGCGATCACGCGGGCGCCCTGCGCCAGATCGGCCGGGATGCGGGAGCGGACCGACGACCAGATCGTGAACCCGACCGTGGCATCGCCTGAGACGTCCTTGAGCTTGCCGTAGACGTTGCCGCCCGAGACCCCCCACTGGGTGATCTCGCCCTCGACCCACGCGGTGCCCAGCCGTTCGATCCAGCCCTTGAGCTTGCTCGCGAGCAGGCCGACCGGCCACGGGTTCTCGGCGGTGGGAGGGGCGTCTGTCATCGGTGCCTTCGCTCGGGCGGGCGGGGAGTGGCGGGGGCTGCCCGCGTCGACCACCGTACGGGATGCCTCCGACAGCGCATCGGCCTCCGCTCAGCCGGGAGCGCATAGAATCAGGGGGTGAGTCAAGTCTCGATCAGCCTGCCCATGCCGCGCATGCCCCGCGCCACCGGGCGTCTCCGCGACGTCCCCGTCGACGGCGCGAAGCGCGTGCTCCTCGCCGCCCCGCGCGGCTACTGCGCCGGAGTCGACCGCGCGGTCGTCGCCGTCGAGAAGGCCATCGAGCACTACGGCGCTCCGGTCTACGTGCGCAAGCAGATCGTGCACAACGTGCACGTGGTCTCGACGCTCGAGAGCCAGGGCGCGATCTTCGTCGACGAGGTCGACGAGGTCCCCGAGGGCTCGCACATCGTCTTCAGCGCGCACGGAGTCTCCCCGGCGGTCGTGCAGGGCGCCGCCGACCGCAACCTCCAGGCGATCGACGCGACCTGCCCGCTCGTCACCAAGGTGCACCGCGAGGCGGTCCGCTTCGCGCGCGACGACTTCGAGATCCTCCTGATCGGCCACGAGGGCCACGAGGAGGTCGAGGGCACCGCGGGCGAGGCTCCGGACCACGTGACCCTGGTCGGCAGCCCCGACGAGGTCGACACCATCGTCGTGAAGGACCCCGACAAGGTCGTCTGGCTCTCGCAGACCACGCTCTCGGTCGACGAGACGATGGAGACGGTCAGCCGCCTCCGCGAGCGCTTCCCCAACCTGCAGGACCCGCCCAGCGACGACATCTGCTACGCCACCCAGAACCGGCAGGTCGCGATCAAGAAGGTCGCCGCCGACGCCGAACTCGTGATCGTGGTGGGCTCCGCCAACTCCTCCAACTCGGTGCGCCTCGTCGAGGTCGCGCTCGAGTACGGCGCCAAGGCCGCCTACCGCGTCGACTACGCCAGCGAGATCAAGCAGGAGTGGCTCGACGGCATCCGCACCGTCGGCGTCACCAGCGGCGCGTCGGTGCCCGAGGTCCTCGTGCGCGAGGTGCTCGACGACCTGGCCGCCGCGGGCTACGGCGAGGTCGAAGAGGTCAAGACGGCGGAGGAGGACCTGATGTTCTCGCTCCCCAAGGAGCTCCGGAAGGACGTCGCCGGCAAGCGCGACGCCCGCGCCATCGGCGGCCGCGTCACGGCGCCCGCCGCGAACTGACGCCGGTCCGTCCGGCGACACGAGACGAGGCCGCCGTCCCCGAGGGGGCGGCGGCCTCGTCCGTGCGAGGGGGTCAGGCGTCGAGCCCGGCGGCGCCCTGGCTCGACAGGCGCGAGACGTAGTCGGCGAAGGTCGGGTCGCCCAGGATCGCGATTCCCGCGACGACCATCGAGAGGACGATCGTCGCCGCGATCCCGAGGATCGGGACGAGGACGGCCCGCTTGCCCGCCCGAAGCCGCCGGACCGAGATCCAGACGGCGAACGCGACGATCAGCGACTGCACGAGCGCCGTGACGACGCCCAGCGTCCGCGCCAGGTCGGGCGAGGCGTAGGTGCCGATGCCCTGGCTCGCGTAGAGGTCGGACAGCGTCGTCGCGAAGCTCGACGGATCGAGCAGCGTCGGCACGGCGAAGAAGACGCCGAGCGCGAGCAGGATGATCGTGAGCAGGCGGTCGACCGGGTGGGCGACGCCCGGCTTCGCGCCGGCGGTCGCGGGCCGGGGCTCCGTCTCGGAGCCGCGCGGATCCGGGACCACGGTCTCGGCCGGAGGGTTCCACGACCAGCCGGGAGGCGCGTACTCGCCGTACTGCGGCTTCGGGCGGTCGGCGCCGCCCGGCTGGTCGTGTGCGTTCGTCACGGAGCGTCCGCCTACTTCCCGGAGTTGCCGGCGGAGCCGAGCTGACGGGTCGCCTCGGCCACCCGCGCGGCCATGGCGGTCTCGGCGATCTTGCCCCAGGCGCGCGGGTCGTAGACCTTCTTGTTGCCGACCTCGCCGTCGACCTTGAGGAAGCCGTCGTAGTTCTTCAGCACGGTGTCCGCGATCGAGCGGCTGAACGCGTACTGGGTGTCGGTGTCGATGTTCATCTTCACGACGCCGTTGCGGACCGCCTCGGCGATCTCCTCGTCGGTCGAGCCGGAGCCGCCGTGGAAGACGAGGTCGAGCGGGAGGGCGTCGGTGCCGTACTTGGCCTGCAGGCCGTCCTGGATCTCGCGGAGCAGCTCCGGGCGCAGGCGCACGTTGCCGGGCTTGTAGACGCCGTGTACGTTGCCGAAGGTCAGCGCGGCCATGTAGCGGCCCTGCTCGCCGAAGCCGAGCGCCTCGACGGTCGCGATCGCGTCGTCGAGGGTCGTGTAGAGGTGCTCGTTGATGTCGTGCGAGACGCCGTCCTCCTCGCCGCCGACGACGCCGATCTCGACCTCGAGGATCGCGTTGATGTTCTTGATGCGGGGGAGGATCTCCTTGGCGATGGCCAGGTTCTCGTCCAGCGGCACGGCCGAGCCGTCCCACATGTGCGACTGGAACAGGGGCTCGCGACCGGCCTTGACCTCCTCCTCGGAGGCGGCGATCAGCGGGTAGACGAAGCCCTCGAGCGCGTTCTGGGGGCAGTGGTCGGTGTGCAGCGCGACGGTCACCGGGTAGTTCTTGGCGACCTCGGTCGCGAACTTCGCGAAGGCGATCGCTCCGGCCGCGCGGTTCTTCACGGTGTGGCCGGCGAAGTAGTCGGCGCCACCCGTGGTGACCTGGATGATGCCGTCGGAACCGGCCTCGGTGAGGCCCTGGAGGACCGAGTTGATGGTCTGCGAGGACGAGACGTTGAAGGCGGGGTAGGCGAAACCGCCGGCCTTCGCCTTGTCGAGCATCTCTGCGTACTGGTCCGGGGTAGCGACGGGCATGGCATCTCCTTTGACGGATGAACGGGAGGGGGTCGGGCGAGGCCCGCGACGCGGTCGAGTCTAGCGAGGCGGGTGCGGGCCTTCCCCCGGGGCGCGAGCGGGGCCTCCGCTAGGCTTCGAGCGGGATGGGGACCCGCTCTCGCGGGTCCTGCGACGACGCCGTCTGCACGAACTCGAACGCGAAGGACTCCGCGCTGTGACCGATACCGACCACGACTCGCTCTACCTCCACCCTGATCGCAACCTCGGCATGGAGCTCGTCCGGGCCACCGAGGCCGCGGCCATCCGCGCCGTGCCGTTCATCGGCAAGGGCGACAAGAACGCCGCCGACGGCGCCGCCGTCGACGCCATGCGCACCTTCCTCGGCACCGTCAACTTCGACGGGGTCGTCGTCATCGGCGAGGGCGAGAAGGACAACGCGCCCATGCTCTACAACGGCGAGCACGTGGGCAACGGCTCCGGCCCGTCGGCCGACATCGCCGTCGACCCGATCGACGGCACCTCGCTGACCGCCGCGGGTCGCCAGAACGCCCTCTCGATGATCGCCGTCGCCGACCGCGGCGCGATGTTCGACCCGTCCGCCGTGTTCTACATGGAGAAGATCGTCACCGGGCCCGAGGGCGTCGGGATCATCGACATCGAGCGCCCGATCGGCGAGAACATCCGCGCCCTGGCCCGCGCCAAGCGGAAGCCCGTCGACGAGATGCGCATCGCCGTGCTCGACCGCCCGCGCCACGCGAAGCTGATCGAGGAGATCCGCGCCGCGGGCGCCGGCACGCGCCTCCTGCTCGACGGCGACGTCGCGGGCGGCATCAACGCGGCCCGTCACGACTCGCGCCTCGACATGTGCGTCGGCATCGGAGGAACGCCGGAGGGCATCATCACGGCCTGCGCGATCCGCGCGCTGGGCGGCGTGATCCAGGGGATCCTGCGGCCCAAGGACGACGACGAGCGCCAGCGCGCGATCGACGCCGGCCACGACCTCGACCGGGTCCTGCACGCGAACGACCTCGTCCGCAGCGACAACACCTACTTCGTCGCGACGGGCGTGACCAACGGCGGGCTCGTGAAGGGCGTGCGCAAGGAGGGGCACGTCATCACGACGGAGTCGATCGTCCTGCGCTCGCGCTCGGGCACCATCCGCCGCGTGACCGCGCAGCACCTCGCGGAGAAGTGGATCTAGCCGCTCGTCTTTCCACCCGGAGGGGCTCGGCGCTGCGGCGCCGGGCCCCTTTGCCGTTCCGGAACGCCGGCTCAGGCGCTGCGTTCGTCGGAAAGGCTCTCCGACTCGACCAGCTCGACGGCCGTGAGCCGCCGCGGCGACGACGTGACGCCCTGCGCGGGGGCGATGACGCGCGTCTCGTCGAGCGAGTCGAACTGGCGCGCGGTCACGAGTACCCGGCTCTCGAGCGAGCCGGCGAACGCGTTGTAGGAGTCGACCGTCCTCTCGATCGAGCGGCGCAGCCCCTCCGCGTGGTCGGCGAGCGTGCTCAGGCGCGCGTAGAGGGTCTTGCCGAGGTCGAGGAGCCGCTTCGCGTCGTCGGTCAGCACGTCCTGCTGCCACGTGTAGGCGACCGTCTTCAGCACCGACCACAGGGTGACGGGCGAGGCGAGGGCGACGCGCTTGCGGAACGCGTACTCGAGCAGCGTCGGGTCGGAGTCGAGCGCGCTCGCGAGCAGCGGCTCGCTCGGGACGAAGGCGATCACGAACTCGGGGCTGGCCGGCAGCCCGGACCAATACGAGCGCGCCGCCAGGGCGTCGATGTGGCCGCGCAGGGCGCGCACGTGGGCGCGCAGGAGAGCCGTGCGGCGCGCCTCCTCGTCGGCACCCGCACCGGCGGGGATCGCGCTCGCCTCGAGGTAGGCGTCGAACGGCACCTTCGCGTCGACGGCGATCGCCTTGCCGCCGGGCAGGCGGACGACCATGTCGGCGCGACCGCGGCCCCCCTCGCCCTCGATGCCGAACTGCACGTCGAAGTCGACGCGCTGCACGAGCCCCGCCGCCTCGACGACGTTGCGCAGCTGCGTCTCGCCCCAGGCACCCCGACTGCTGTTCGAGCGCAGCGCTGACGCGAGGGTCTCGGTCGTCGAGCGGAGCCGCTCGCCCGCCGCGCGCTGCCCCTCCAGCTGCTCGGTGATCGCTCCGAACTGCTCCGCGCGCTCGCTCTCGAGCCGGCGGACGGCCTCCTGCATCCCGCGCAGGCTCTCGGCGACGGGGGAGAGGGTCTGCAGGATGCGCGCGTCGTGCCGCTCGCGCTCGGCCACGGCGCGGAGCTGCTCCTGGAGCTCGCGCACCTGCTCGCGGGCCGTGCCGACCTGCTCGCGGTACTGCTCCACGACCGCCTCGTGCCGCTCCTCCAGCCCGTCGGCCCGGGCGCTCGCGGTGGCGAGCTCGAGCGCGAGCGCCTGATCGGGCGTGCGGGAGCGCGCCCACAGCGCGACGGCCAGACCGGCCAGGAGAGCGCCGATCACGAGTCCGAGGAGGAAGGAGGTGTCCATGCCGCGATGACACCACGGACGTCCGACACTGAGCACGCGGTCATCGGCGCGGCGCCCTGATGAGGGACAAGACCGTCCTCGGACTCCTCGTAGACTTCGCGATCATGGGGAATCACCGCCGATCATCGCGCCTACTCACTGCCGCTCTCGCCGTCGCCGTCGGGCTCGGCACCGCTCTCGTCCCGGTCACCGCCGCCTCGGCCGCCGAGGACGTCCTGCCGCCCGCCTCCGTCCTCGTCGAGCCGGGCGCGGCCGACGCCGGCGTCGACGTCGCCGACGGCGCGCCGGGGGACCTGAAGGTCCAGTACCCGGCCAGCAGCACGAAGAGCTTCCGAGCCGGCTTCATCTTCAGCGACGCCGTCTTCTTCGACAGCGGCGCGAAGAGCGCCTCCGGGATGCAGGCGCTCCTGAACGACAAGGGCAGCGCCTGCTCCGGCACGAACGACGGCGTGCCCTGCCTGAAGGAGTTCAGCCAGTCGACGCCGACGAAGGCGGCCGACCCGATGTGCCGCGAGTACCGCGGCAGCTCCCGCGAGTCCGCGGCGTCGATCTTCGCGCGGGTCGGCGAGGCCTGCGGCATCAACCCGCTCGTCCTGGCCGTGCTCGTCCAGAAGGAGACGAGCCTGGTCACCACGACCCGTCCGACCGTGGGCCTCTACAACCAGGCCACCGGCTTCAACTGCCCCGACGGCTCCGGCTGCGACACCGGCTCGGCCGGCTTCTTCACGCAGGTCTACGGAGCGGCGCGCCAGTTCAAGAAGTACGCGAACCCGGTCGGATCGGACCAGTCCTTTAGCCGGTACGCGGCGGGGACGACCCCGGACATCCTGTTCCACCCCGACGCGTCCTGCGGCTCGTCGCCGGTCGCGGTGCGCAACCAGGCCACGGCGAACCTCTACTACTACACGCCGTACCAGCCCAACGAGTACGCCCTGACCAACACGGGGAACCAGGCCTGCGCGAGCTACGGCAACATCAACTTCTGGTACATCTTCAGCGACTGGAGCGGCTCGCTGGCGAACGCCGGAGCCGCACCCGTGGGCCGCGTCGACGCGCCGCGGATCTCGGGCGGTGTGCTCACCGCCTCCGGGTGGACGGTCGACCCGACCACGCAGCGCGCGGCCCTCGCGACCACGGTGACGATCACCGCACCCAACGGCGAGAGGACCGTCCGCACGGTGACGGCGGACAGCCGACGCGGCGACATCCCGGGACAGCTCCCCGCTGCGGGCGGGAACCACGGCTTCACCGTGACCGCCCCCGCCTCCCAGTCCGGCGCCTACACGGTCTGCGTGAGCGCCGCCTCCGTCGACTGGAACCGCTGGGTCGGGTCGGGCGACTCGCGCGGCCCCGGGTCGAAGGACCTCGGCTGCTCGAGCGTCGGGGGCCAGGGGACGCTGCAGGTCGACCGCCTCGCGGGCAAGGACCGCCAGGAGACCGCGGTGAAGATCTCGCAGGCCACGTTCAAGGCCAACGTGCCCGTCGTCTACATCGCCACCGGCGGCAACTTCCCGGACGCGCTCAGCGCCGCTCCGGCCGCCGCCAAGCAGGGCGGCCCGCTGCTGCTGGTCGACCGCGACTCCATGTCGCAGCCCGTCCGCGACGAGCTGGCCCGCCTGAAGCCCGCAAAGATCGTCGTCGTCGGCTCGGCGCAGAGCGTCAGCGACTCCCTCGGCCGGGAGCTGGCCCGCTACACGAAGTCCATCCAGCGCATCGGCGGAGTGGACCGCTACGACACCTCGCGCAAGATCATCGCCTACGCGTTCCCGCAGGGCTCCTCGAAGGCGTGGCTCGCCACCGGGGAGAAGTTCCCGGACGCGCTGGGCGCGAGTGCGGCGGCCGGCTCGGTCGACGCTCCGGTGATCCTCGTCAACGGCGGTCTCCCCGCGGCCGACCCGGCGACGAAGATCGTCGTCACCCGGCTCGGCGTGAAGACGCTGACCATCGCCGGCAGCGCGCTCTCGGTCAGCGACGGCATCAAGCGGACGCTCCCGATCGCCTCGACGCGGATCGGCGGCACCGACCGCTACGACACCTCCGAGAAGCTGAACGCGGCGGCCTTCCAGAAGGCGAGCACCGTGCTCCTGGCGACCGGCGAGAACTACCCGGACGCACTCGCAGGAGCCACGGCTGCGGGCTACAGCGGAAGCCCGCTGTTCGCGGTGCCGAGGGACTGCGTCCCGCGGGCCGTGCTCGACGACATCGCGCGCTTCGGCGCGAAGAGGGTCGTCCTGCTGGGCAGCACGAACACGCTGTCGGACTCGGTCGCGCGGCTCACGCCCTGCGGCTGATCCCGGGTCACGCCGTGCGGCCGACCCCGTCGGGGGTCGCCGCTAGCGTGGAGGGATGAGTACGCCGACCTCCCCGCGCGCCGTCCGTGGGCGCCGGGGAGGGGCGGCCGCTCTCGCGTCGCTCGCGGCGGCGGTGCTGCTGTCCGGTGCGAGTGATCTCGGCGGGTCGGCCGCGACGCCGTCGTCGGTCGCCGAGGTGCGGTTGTGGACGGACTTCGTGCCGAGAGCCGACGCGTCGGGTTTCGACCCCGGCGAGATCGTGTCGGACGCAGTGTTCTTCGACGGCGACGCTCTCGCGCCGACCGCGATCCAGGCGTTCCTGGACGCGCGGGTGCTCGAGTGCGAGGGCGAGGACGTGCCCTGCCTGCGCGACTACGCGGAGGACACGGGCGACGTGGCGGCCGACGAGCAGTGCTCCGCGTACGTCGGAGGCCCGGGGCGCTCGGCGGCCGAGATCATCGGGTCGGTCGGAGCCGCCTGCGACGTCAGCCCCGCGGTGCTCCTGGTGCTGCTGCAGAAGGAGCAGTCGCTGGTGACCGATCCGTCCCCCGGGGAGCGGCAGTTCCGCAGCGCGACGGGCTACGGCTGCCCCGACACGGCCGACTGCGACAGCGACTACTTCGGCTTCTTCGGCCAGGTCTACGGAGCGGCGTGGCAGTTCCAGCGCTACGCGAACCCGGACAGCAGCTTCGACTGGTACCCCGTCGGCGAGGTGAGCGAGGTGCAGTACTCACCCGATGCGAGCTGCGGCACGGCTCCGGTGCTGATCGAGAACGCGGCGACCGCGGGGCTCTACTACTACACGCCCTATCAGCCCAACGCGGCGGCGCTCGAGAACCTGTACGGCGAGGGCGATGCGTGCTCGGCGTACGGCAATCGCAACTTCTGGCGCCTGTTCAGCGACTGGTTCGGCGACCCGCGCGCCGGATGAGCGGCGTCAGGCGGCGACGGGAGCGGCGGGGCGCAGGCGCTTGACGGTGATGCCGGCGAGTTCGCCCAGCTCGGCCATGCTGCGCGCTCCGTGGCGCGCTGCCGCGTGCACGACGATCGCCGCGCACGCCTCGGCGTCGGCCGAGGCGTCGTGGTGGCGGAAATCCTCGAAGCCGGCCGCGCGCGCCACGAACGGCAGCCGGTAGGACTCGAGCTCGTAGGTCTTGCGGGCGAGCTGCAGCGAGCAGAGGTAGTCGTACTCGGGGTGCTCGAGCTCCGTCGCCGCGCAGGCGGCCCGGATGACGCTCATGTCGAAGCCGGCGTTGTGCGCGACGAAGACGTCGTCGCCGGCGAACGCCGCGAGGTCGGCGAACTGGTCGCTCCAGCCGAGGGCGCCGTGCACGTCCGCCTTGCGGATGCCGTGGATCCGGGTGTTCCACTCGAGGAAGTCGTCGAAGCCGAACGGCGGGCGGATGAGCCACCCCGCGCGGTCGACGACGCGGCCGTCGCGGACCTTCACGAGCCCCACCGAGCAGGCGGAGGCCCCGTGGGAGTTGGCGGTCTCGAAATCGATGGCGGTGAAGTCGATGGGCACGCTTCACCCTCTCACGCACCTCCGACGCGGCCGGGAAAGGCACGCGGGGGCCTGCGCCGCCACGCCGTAGGATGGATGCCCGTGGCTCTCACTATCGCAATCGTCGGTCTCCCCAACGTCGGCAAGTCGACGCTCTTCAACGCACTGACCAAGAACACGGTGCTCGCGGCGAACTACCCGTTCGCGACGATCGAGCCCAACGTCGGAGTCGTGAACCTGCCCGACCCGCGACTGGAGGTGCTCGCCGGGATCTTCGGCTCGGAGCGCATCCTGCCCGCTCCCGTCTCCTTCGTCGACATCGCCGGCATCGTCCGCGGCGCCTCCGAGGGGGAGGGGCTCGGCAACAAGTTCCTCGCCAACATCCGCGAGGCCGACGCCATCGCGCAGGTCATCCGCGGCTTCGAGGACTCGGACGTCGTGCACGTCGACGGCAAGGTCGACGCCGCCAGCGACATGGAGACCATCAACACCGAGCTGATCCTCGCCGACCTGCAGACCCTCGAGAAGGCCGAGGCGCGCTACGAGAAGGAGCTCAAGGGCAAGAAGATCGAGCCGATCGTGCTCGAGACCGCGAAGAAGGCGCGCGAGTTCCTCGACTCCGGCAAGCCGCTGTCGGCGACCACGATCGACCTCGAGCCGATCCGCGAGCTCGGGCTCCTGACCGCGAAGCCCTTCATCTACGTCTTGAACGTCGACGAGGCCGTGCTGACGGACGACGCCCGGAAGGCCGAGCTGTCGGCGCTGGTCGCTCCCGCGCAGGCGATCTTCCTCGACGCCAAGATCGAGTCCGAGCTGATCGACCTCGACGAGGCCGACGCCGCCGAGATGCTCGAGTCGACCGGCCAGACGGAGTCGGGCCTGAACCAGCTCGCGCGCATCGGCTTCGACACGCTGGGCCTGCAGACCTACCTCACGGCGGGCCCGAAGGAGACGCGCGCCTGGACGATCGGGAAGGGCTGGACCGCCCCGCAGGCGGCCGGCGTGATCCACACCGACTTCCAGAAGGGCTTCATCAAGGCCGAGATCATCTCGTTCGACGACCTCGTCGAGACCGGGTCGATCGCGGAGGCCCGCTCGAAGGGCAAGGCCCGCATCGAGGGCAAGGACTACGTGATGCAGGACGGCGACGTCGTGGAGTTCCGCTTCAACGTGTAGTCGGGCTCCGGCTCGTCGAACCGCTTTCGGCTCGCAGAATCCGTGGATTCCTGCGAGCCGGAGCTGTTTCCACGAGCCGGAGTGTGGGCGCGGCGACGGCACCCACAGCGGGCTGCTGAGTGCGGCGTGGTATCACGCTGGTATCATCGACGCATGGCGATGACACTGAGGCTGACCGACGAGCAGGAGCGCGCCCTCGCGGCTCTCGCCGACTCGCAGGGCATCAGCAAGCAGGAGGCGACGGTGCGCGCGATCCTCGAGGCGGCGGATCGCCGAGTGCAGCGGGCAGATGTCGCCGAGCTCTCGTCCCGCGGGCGCGAGCGGTACGCGGCGCTGCTCGACCGGCTCGCCCAGTAGTGCGCTACCTCGGACTCGAGGATCTGCTCGCGATCGCCGAGGACCTCGGAGTAGCGTCGGTGCGCGATCTCGGACTCCTCGACTCCGCCGCTCACCGACCGCAGTCCTCGCTCTACGGCCGCGAGGCCTACCCGGGCATCCATCTGAAGGCAGCGGTACTACTCGAGTCGATCGTCCGCAACCATCCGCTGGTCGACGGGAACAAGCGGCTCGGCTGGCTCTCGGCCGTGGTCTTCCTCGGGCTGAACGGGCTCGATCTCGACGCGCCCGACGATGAGGCGTACGACCTCGTGATCGGCGTCGCCACTGGAGCGGTGCCCGCGGAGGAGAGCGCCGGGAAGCTCGGCAGCTGGACGCATGCGCTCGGCTGATCGCCGGATCCGGACGCGTGCGCTCACTCGGTGCAACGTGATCTCACTCGGTGCAGAACGTCGGCGAGGATGAAGCTCGACTGGGCGACCAGGAGGTGCGTGCCGACGACGATCGAGGCGACCAGTCGGCGGGTCGCGCGGGCGTCCTCCGCCGACATCAGCACGACGATGCCGTGGCGCTCGGCATGCTCGAGGAGACCGGGGGACAGAGTCGGGGCTGAACCGGCTCGCTCGTCTCGGCATCGAGGCCGTCGGCCCGACCGAACCTGCAGCCGGGCATCGTTGCCCTCACGACGTGGTCGTGACCTCGTGCAGCGAGCCGCCCGTCCGGCGCCAACGGAGGCCGTGGGCGTCGCGGAAGGACATCTCGGTGACGGTCCAGCCCGGGTTGTTCATGATGGGGACGGCCTCCTCCGATCGGGCGGTCCGCTCGACGGGCAGGGTCCAGGGGTATGTGGTGTCGCCGAAGACGACGTAGTCGCCGGGAGGCAGGATCGCGAGTCGGAGCGGAGCCAACCGCTGAGGCTCGTGCGACTTGCGCGGTGCGTAGGTGCTGTTCACCTCGACCTCGAACACCGGGGCGTCCGAGCTGTTGTGCAGGAGCAGTCCGCGGCGCTGTCGCTCGTCCTCCGCGGACCTGCCGACGCACCAGGCGGCGATCCCGGATGCCTGCTCGCGCTTCGCCCGCTCCGCCGACACCGCATCGCGGTCCGTCTCGACGCGATGGAGTCGGCGGGAGACGACGACCGCCCAGACGGCTGCGCCGAGGGCTCCGATCGTCGCGAGAGCCGAGATCCAGTCGGTCGCCTCTGATCCGTCCACCCAAGAGCCCCCTCGTCCGGCACCCCCTCCCCGGAGCGCATGAGACCAGCGTAGCCAGCCGGTCGGTCGACCCCCGAGTCGCGGCGCAACGCGCGCGGTCCGCTTCCGAGGAGCCTCGCGAACAGCGACGAGCCACCCTCAGTTCAGGACGTCCCCGATGAACCAGCTCGAGAGGCCGACGAGGAGGGACGTGCCGACCACGATCCAGGCGACCAGCCGGCGCGTCGCGCAGGCGGCTTCCTCCGAGGTCAGCGGCGTGGGTCGCAGCGGTTTCACGTACGCGGCGGGCAGGTCGTACGAAGCGGCCACCGGCACCAGCGGCGGCAGGACGACCGGCGGGCCGTCGACCCAGTGCTCCGGCAGCTCGGAGGCGCGCGCGGCCTGCAGGGTCAGCTCCGCCTGGAGCGGGGAGCTGCGGAGGGCGGCGTGGGCGGCGGCGGTCAGGCCGAGGCTCTGCAGATGCCGGACGGTCGGCGCGAACTGCTGCGAGACGGCGGGGGAGAGCTCGCCGACGCGGGAGCCGTCGAGGCGGAGCTCGATCCGGTCGTCGAGCGGATGGAGAGTCACGATCACGAGGCCGCGTCCGCCGCCGGGCAGGACGTCGACGAGCTGCGCGAAGTGCTCGTCCTCGCGCAGCACCTGGAGGCCGCGGCCCCAGGGGATGAGCGAGTAGGGCGTCGTCGGCGGCGTGTTCGCGGGGGCTATCAGCTCGGAATCGACGAGGGCGAGGCGGACGGAGGCGCGCAGTCCGCGGCTCGTCCGCGTCGCGGTCAGCTGCCCACCCGTGGTCGGCACCACTCCGCTGGCGGTGATGCGCGCCAGCCGGGGCTGGTAGGCGGCGGAGTCGGGCAGGTAGCCGATGACCCGGCCCGCGGCCCGCACGGAGACGGCCGTCGGGTCGCCGGGGCGGTCCGGCTCGGGGACGAGCTGCACGTCGATCCGCTGCTCGTGGCGCTCGTCCTTCTTCAGGGTCCGTCCGAGCACCGCGGCGATCTCCTCGATGCGGTCGGACTCGCCGACGACGTCGACGATGGCGGCGCCGTCGGCGTTCGGGAGCCGGTAGGGGGCCGGAGCGCCGTCGAGGAGGCGGGGCGAGGCTCCGTCGGTGGCGGACTTCCGTGCATCGGTCCAGCGCTCGCCGTCCCACCAGCGCAGCGTGCCGTCGCCGTCGGCGTACCAGCCGGCCGCGGCCGTCGAGTCCTGCTGCACCGGAGCCCCCTTCGTCTCAGCCCGCCGAGTCTACCGGCGAGGTGGAGGGCGACTTGAAGCGATCTGCGGGCACCAGTCGGAGTGGTCAGGCCCGCAGAAAAAGGCTCAGCGGCGAAAAGTCGGAGTTCGCGCAGGAATCCCGGCTCGCAGCCTTATCTGCGCAGGTGCATCGTCGCGCTCACAGCGCGGGATCCTCCACCGACGGGTCCTCGAGGGAGAGGGCGGCGAGCGGCAGGGGGCTGCCTCCGGTCGGCGCGTCCTCGGCCAGGACCTCGTGGATCAGCTCCGAGACGTGCTGGGCGTGGCCGGGGTTGATCGGCGCCGGGTCCTCGAGGATCTCGACGAGGGTGCGCAGCACAGTACTGGTCTCGGGTCGAGGCATGGCGACAAGGCTAGGGGCGCGGGAGACGGTCGCGGAAGTGCCGATCTGCGCCAGATCCGCTGGCTAGGCTCCGGGCATGAGCAGATTCGACGACGCGGTCATCCTGGTCCTCGGTGCCTCGGGAGGGCTCGGCCGGCTGATCGCCGACGAGCTGGAGGCCCGCGGCGCCCGCGTCCTCCGCAGCGGACGGGACGACGCGTCCCTCGGGGAGCAGCCGCTGGTCGCCGATCTCCGCGGGGAGGACGCGCCCGCTCGGCTGATCGCCGAGGCGCTCGAGCGCCACGGGCGGCTCGACGGCGTCGTGATCGCGGCGGGCGTCGTCGCCTTCGGGCCCTCGGCCGAGCTGGACGAGACCGTCCTCGAGGAGCTCGTGGAGGTGAACGCTCTGGCGCCGATCCGTGTGCTGACCGCCGCTTTCGCCCCGCTGGCGGCCTCCGCCTCCGAGGGCCGCGAGCCGTTCGCAGTCACGATCAGCGGAGTCGTCGCCGAGGCGCCCACGGCCGGCCTCGCCGCGTACTCCGCCTCCAAGGCGGCTCTGCACTCGTTCGTGAAGGCGTCGGCGCGCGAGTACAAGAAGGCGGGAGTGCTGCTGATCGACGCGCGGCCGGGTCACACCGAGACCGAGCTGTCACAGCATCCGCTCGCGGGCGAGGCGCCGCGGTTCGGGGCGGGTCTCGCTCCGGCGGCCGTCGCGACCCGCATCGTGGACGCGCTCGAGGCCGGCGAGACGGACCTGCCGCCCGCCGCCTTCACCGCCTGAGGCTCACGCCGTCGCGAACCGCTTCGCCGAGCGCTCGCGCGCCTTCGCCGCCTCGACCTCGCGGTCCTTCGGCGGCGCGGCCGTCACGAGGTCCTCGAGGAGGTGCCCCGTGATGTGCGCGATGTCGGCGACGGCGCGGTCGAACGCCTCCTGGTTCGCCTTCGACGGCTTCGTCGTGCCGCTGATCTTGCGCACGTACTGGAGGGCGGCGGCGTGCACTTCGTCGTCGGTCGCGGCGGGCTCGAAGTTGTGGAGCGTGTGGATGTTCCGGCACATGCGACGAGGGTACGTCCGGCCCGGACGGCGCGCCAGGACACCGGCCGTTCACTCCCGCGTCGCCGGAGGCGTCTACCGTCGGCGCGTGACCGCCGCCTCCGAGACCGCTCGCGTCGACCCCGAGCTCCTCCGCACCCTGACCCCCGACGACGCCCGAGACCTCGTCGTGCTCGACGAGGACGACGACGATCCCGTGCTGCTGCACCGCGACGGCACGCGCATCGACACTTGGCGCGAGGGCTACCCCTACGACGAGCGGATGTCGCGCGAGGAGTACGAGGCGGGCAAGCGACTGCTGCAGATCGAGCTGCTCAAGCTGCAGAACTGGATCAAGAAGCACGGACGCCGACTCGTCGTGGTCTTCGAGGGGCGCGACGCCGCCGGCAAGGGCGGCACGATCAAGCGGTTCACCGAGCACCTGAACCCGCGCGGGGCCCGGGTCGTGGCGCTCGAGAAGCCGACCGAGCGGGAGGCGACGCAGTGGTACTTCCAGCGCTACGTCTCGCACCTGCCCGCCGCGGGCGAGATCGTGCTGTTCGACCGCTCCTGGTACAACCGCGCCGGAGTCGAGCGCGTGATGGGGTTCTGCACCTTGGAGCAGTACGACGAGTTCATCCGGCAGACGCCGCTCTTCGAGAGCATGCTCGCCGGCGACGGCATCGACCTGGTCAAGCTGTGGTTCTCGGTGTCGGCGGAGGAGCAGCGCACGCGGTTCACCATCCGCATGATCGACCCGGTGCGGCAGTGGAAGCTCTCGCCGATGGACCTCGCCTCGCTCGATAAGTGGGACGACTACACGGCCGCCAAGGAGGCGATGCTCGCCGCGACCGACACGGACGACGCTCCGTGGACGGTCGTGAAGAGCAACGACAAGAAGCGGGCGAGGCTCGAGGCCATGCGGCACGTGCTGAGCCTGTACGAGTACGACGGACGCGACGACGAGGTCGTCGGAGCGCACGGACCGGATCCCCTGATCGTGGGACCGGCGAGCGAGGTCTACGAGCGGGGCGAGCACATCGCCCCCGCGCGACGGTTCTGAGGGGGACGCATGAGGGGGACGGACACGGCGGGAGCGCCGCGGCCGGCGGCCGGCCGGGACGACGGTCACGACCTGCCGGGGGTGCACCTGCGCTGGCTCGCGCTGGACGAGCAGACGCTCGACGCCGAGCGCCTGCTGCCGCTGCTGACCGCGGCGGAGCGGGAGCGCTACGAGGCGACGGCCGCTGCCTCCGTCGCCGAGCGCTTCGTCTTCGGACGGGTGCTGCTGCGGATGCTCGCCGCGGAGCTCACCGGCGGGAGCGCCTCCGGGATCGACGTCGTCGCGTGCTGCGCGGGCTGCTCGGGACCGCACGGACGCCCGAGGCTCGAGGGTGCGGATCCGCTCCTCGCCACGCTGTCGGTCAGCGTCGCGCACTGCGCCGGTGCGGTGGTCGTCGCCGCCAGCAGCGCGGGCGTCGTCGGGGTCGACATCGAGCCGGCCGCGGGGTCCGCCGAGCGCGGTGCTCAGATCACCCGGGTCGCGGGAGCGCCGTTCTGGGTCGGGGCGGCCCGGCCGGCCGATCCGATCCTGCACTGGACCCGGATCGAGGCGGTGCTGAAGGCCGACGGGCGCGGGCTCGCGGTCGATCCGCACCGTGTCCTCATCCACGAGTCGCGGATCGCGGCGGAGGCCCGGATCGACGGGGTGCGGTTCCGACTGGCCGAGCCGCGGCTCGACCCGGCGTTCCGCGTCAGCGTCGCGCTGGGCCCGGTCGAGGGGCGCGGCACCGGTCCGATCATCGGCTGGCGGCGCGAGCACTCCGACGCGCTCGCCGACTCGCTGGTGTCAGCGGGCCGGTAGCGCGGGCAGCTCCTCGTCGAGGAGCCAGGTGTCGAGCAGCTCGTCCACCCCGGCCGGCAGCAGCTCGGTGCAGAGCTCCCGGAAGTCTTCGTCGGTGACCGCGCCGTGGGCGTGCCGGCGCGTCCACTCCTGCACGAGGGCGAAGAACGGCTCGTCGCCGACGTGTAGCCGCAGGGCGTGCAGGGTGAGCGCCCCGCGCTTGTAGACGCGGTCGTCGAAGAGCGAGACGGGGCCCGGGTCCGCGAGCACGAGATCCTCGGGCTGAGCCCGCAGGAGGGCGTGGTGACGGCGGGCGAGGGAGTCGGCGGAGGGCCTGCCCGCCTGCTCCGACCAGAGCCACTCCGCGTAGCAGGCGAAGCCC
The DNA here is from genome assembly GCF_003044275.1 of Rathayibacter caricis DSM 15933. Lineage (NCBI taxonomy): Bacteria > Bacillati > Actinomycetota > Actinomycetes > Micrococcales > Microbacteriaceae > Rathayibacter > Rathayibacter caricis. The sequence goes on from NZ_PZPL01000001.1 coordinate 2,495,825, forward strand.
TCGTTGAGCCAGATGTGCCGCCACCGGGCGATGCCGACGCTGTTGCCGAACCACTGGTGGGCGAGCTCGTGGGCGATCAGCCGCTCCGAGCCGCCGCGCCCGTCGACGTGGTTCGCGCCGAAGACGGCCATGCCCTGCGCCTCGAGCGGGATCTCGAGATCGTCGGCGGTCACGACGACGGAGTACCGCGCGAACGGGTACGGGCCGAAGAGGTGCTGGAAGAGCTCGAGCATCGCGCCGAGCGGAGCGAAGTCGCGCGACGAGCGCGCGGCGAGCGCCGCAGGACGCGCGATCGTGACGGGGACGCCCGCGAGCACGCGCTCCTCCAGGGCGTAGCGCCCGATCTGCACCGAGGCGAGGTAGGTCGCCGTCGGCTCCGGTTGCTCGTAGAGCCAGGTCCTGCGGCCGGATCGCGCGCTCGAGTCGACCAGCACGCCGTTCGCGACCACCGCGTAGCCCTCCTCGGCGGTGATGCGGAAGCGGTAGGGGGCCTTGTCGGCGGGGTCGTCGTTGCAGGGGAACCAGGTGGAGGCTCCGGTCGGCTGCGAGGCCACGAGGACGCCGTCGGTCAGCTCTTCCCAGCCCAGCTCGCCCCAGTGGCTCGCGCGCGGTGCCGGATGACCGCCGTACTCGACCTCGACGACGAACGGCTCGCCCGTGCGCAGCAGCGTCTCGGGGGTCACCCGCAGCTTGTGCGGCGTCTGCGCGTGCTGGGCGCGGCGCCCGTCGACGCGCACCCTGCCCACGCGCAGACGGCTGAGGTCGAGGCTGAACCGCCGCAGCGGCTGCAGGGCGACAGCGTGGATCAGAGCGCGGGCGGCGAGCCGGTTGCTCGAGACGCGGTAGTCGAGCTCGAGTTCGTACGACTCGACGCGGTAGCCGGTGTTGCCGATGCCGGGGACGTAGGTGTCGCCGGCGGTCTCGAGTCCGAGCTGTGCGGGGCTCACGCGACGGGCGCGTGGTAGTCGGCGACGCGCACGTCGCGCCACGGTCCGATCGGATTGCCGCTCCAGCGGCTTCCCGCCGGCACGAGCTCGCCGCGCATCACGAGCGACGCGGGGCCGACGGTGCCGTGCTCGGCGATCCGCGCCGCGGGGAGGATCACGCTGTGCGGTCCGAGGGTCGCTCCGGTGTCCAGGCTCACGGCATCCATGCTCATGATTCGATCATGGAACAGGTGGGTCTGCACGACGCACCCGCGATTGACGGCCGCTCCGTCGCCCAGGACGACGAGATCCGCTTCGGGGAGCCAGTAGCTCTCGCACCAGACTCCCCGCCCGATGCGCGCGCCGAGGCTGCGCAGCCACCACACGAGGGCCGGGGTGCCGGCGGCCGCGTGGGCGAACCACGGGGCGGCGACCATCTCGGTGAAGGTGTCGGCGAGCTCGCTGCGCCAGATGAACGAGGACCAGAGCGGATGCTCGCCCGCGCGGACGCGCCCGATCAGCAGCCACTTCGCCGCGGTGGAGACGGCGGCGGCCACCGCTCCGGCGGCCAGCAGCACGACTCCGCTCAGCAGCATCGCGACGATCGCGCCGAACGACTCGACGAGCGCGAGCAGGGCGACGACGACGCCCGAGCCGATCGCCACCGAGACGACGACGGGGACGAAGCGGAACAGCTCCCAGACGATGCGGGCGACGCGGAGCCGCGCCGGCGGACGGAAGGTGCGCTCCGCCTCCGCCTCGACGACGGTCCGGCGCAGGCGCACCGGGGGAGAGCCGAGCCAGGAAGAGCCGGCCTTGGACTTCCGCGGGGCCGAGGACAGGACCGCGACGAGTCCGCCGGCCGGGACGGTGTGACCCGGAGCGGCCATGCCGGAGTTGCCGAGGAACGCGCGCTCGCCGATCTCGGCTCGGGCGAGGCGCATCCAGCCGCCGCCGAGGGCGTAGGAGGCGACCAGGGTGTCGTCGGCGAGGAAGGCTCCGTCGCGGATGGTCGTCATCGCGGGCAGCAGGAGCACGGTCGACGCCTCGACGTCGCGTCCGACGCGCGCGCCGAGCAGGCGCAGCCAGACGGGGGTGAAGAGGCCGGAGTAGAGCGGGAAGAGCAGTGTGCGCGCCTGATCCAGCAGGCGCTCGGTCGACCAGACCTGCCAGCCGATCCGGCCGCGGACGGGATGGGTGCCGGGCTCGATGCCGAGGCCCAGCAGGCGGACGAGGAGGACCACGAGACCCGCGAGCGCGGCTCCCGTGACGGCGACGGCGGGCACGAGGGCGGTGAGCGCGCGCGGGACCGCCTCGGCGAGCGTGTCGGAGCCCTGGACCGCGACGGCGACCACTCCCACGCCCGCGCCGAACGAGAGGATCGGCACGGCGGCGAGGCCCACCGCCGCGAGCGCGTAGGCCCAGACCCAGCCGGTGGCCCTGGGCGGCCGCTCCTCGGGGAACCCGGCGTTCGCCTTGCCCAGGCGCTGCGCGGGCGAGCCGCCCCAGCGCTGCCCTGCCGGCACCCGTCCGAAGACGGCGGATCCGGGCTCGATCTGCGCGTGCTTGCCGATGCGGGCGCCGGGGAGGAGGGTACTGCGCGCACCGACCGTGCTGCCCGCGCCGACGCGGACGGCTCCGACCCGCACGACATCGCCGTCGATCCAGTAGCCCGACAGGTCGACCTCGGGCTCGATCGCGGCGCCCCGGCCGAGCGTCAGCATGCCGGTCAGCGGAGGGAGGGAGTGCAGGTCGACGTCCTCGGCGATCCGGGCGCCGAGCGCCCGGGCGTAGTACGAGACCCAGGGGGCGCCGGCCAGGCTCACGGCGCCGAGCTGGTGGGCGACCTGCTCGGCGAGCCAGAGCCGCAGGTGCACTCCTCCGCCGCGCGGATGATCGCCCGCCCGCACGCCGCGCAGCAGGAGGCGGGCGGCGATCACGGTGAGGCCCATGCGCCCGAACGGCGTGCAGAGCAGGACGAAGGCGGGCACGAGCACCGCCGGCCACACAGTGGGCAGGAATCCGAAGCCCGGCAGCAGATCCAGGAGCGAGCAGACCGTCAGCAGGGCGACGAGCCAGCGCGCGCCCCCCAGGATCAGGAGCGGCGCGCCCAGCACGGTCTGCAGCACCTGCATCCGCCGGGGGACGGGCGCGATGCGGTGGTCGGAGACGGGGCCGAGGCCGGTCGCGCGGCTCGCGATCTCGGCCGCCATCGCGGCGAGGCGCGGGTGCGCGTAGACGTCGGCGACGGTGAACTCCGGATCGCGCTCGCGGATCCGGGCGACGAGCTGAGCGGCGGCGAGCGAGCCGCCGCCCAGATCGAAGAAGTCGGCCCGCTCGTCGACCGGGACGCCCAGGACCTCGCGCCAGCGGGCGGCGAGCCAGGCGGTCTCGGGATTCAGCGCGTCGTCCGACGGCGCCGCCTCGGCGAGCGGCCAGGGCAGCGCCGCCCGGTCGACCTTGCCGGAGGTGCGGGTCGGCAGCTCGTCGACGACGGCCAGCAGAGGGACCAGCGCGGCCGGGAGCTCCGCGCGCAGCCGCGTGAGGGCGGCGTCGCGGTCGAGCTCTCGGCCCGCGGCGAGAGCGAGGTAGCCGACGAGGACCTGATTGCCGGCGGCCGTGGTGCGGACCGCGGCCGCGGCTCCGGACACTCCCGGCAGCGCTTGCAGGGCGGACTCGACCTCGCCGAGCTCGATGCGGCGGCCGCCCAGCTTGACCTGGTCGTCGGCCCGGCCCTGGAAGACGAGGCCCTCGGCCTCGTAGCGCACGAGATCGCCGGAGCGGTAGGCGCGCTCCCAGCCGAGCAGGGGAGCGGGGGCGTACTTCTCGGCGTCCTTCGCGGCGTCGAGGTAGCGCGCCAGCCCGACGCCGCCGATGACGAGCTCGCCGACCCCGCCCTCGGGCACCCGGTGGCCTTCGGCGTCGACGACCGCGAGCCGCCAGCCGTCGAGCGGGAGGCCGATGCGCACGGGCCCCGGCCCGCCCAGCGGTGCCGCGCAGGCGACGACGGTCGCCTCGGTCGGGCCGTAGGTGTTCCAGACCTCGCGGCCCTCGACGGCGAGGCGCTCGGCGAGCTCTGGCGGGCAGGCCTCGCCGCCGAAGATCAGCAGCCGGACGTTCTCGAGCGACTCGGCGGGCCACAGTGCGGCGAGGGTGGGCACGGTGGAGACGACGGTGATGCCGTGGGTCGTCAGCCAAGGGCCGAGGTCCATGCCGCTGCGCACGAGCGAGCGCGGTGCGGGCACCAGGCACGCGCCGTGGCGCCAGGCCAGCCACATCTCCTCGCAGGAGGCGTCGAACGCGACCGAGAGGCCGGCCAGCACGCGGTCACCCGGGCCGAGCGGCTCCTGCTGCAGGAACAGCCGCGCCTCCGCATCGACGAAGGCCGCGGCGGAGCGGTGGCTGACGGCGACGCCCTTCGGGGTGCCGGTGGAGCCGGAGGTGAAGATGATCCACGCGTCGTCCTCGAGCGCGGGCGGCTGGAGCAGCGGGATCGACGCGGTGCTGGGGTGCGGCGCGGTCCCGGTGAAGAGAAGGGCGGGCGGCTCCTCCGCTGTCCGCTCGAAGCGGCCTGCTCCGGTGATGACGCCGCGCACGCGCGCCTCGCCGAACACGAGCTGCGCGCGCTCCTCGGGGTCGTCCGCGTCGACCGGGACGTAGGCGGCGCCGGCGGCGAGGATCGCGAGGATCGAGAGGTAGAGCTCGCGCGACCCGCTCGCCATGCGGACGCCGACGCGGTCGCCGCGCCGGACTCCGGCGGCCGTCAGCTCGCCTGCCGCTCCGACGACGCGGGCGAGGATCTCGCGGTAGCTGAGGGCGCCCGCCGGGTCCTCGAGGGCGGAGGCGTCGGGGTGGAGCCGGGCGCTCTCGCGCAGCACGTCGATGAGGGTGCGGGGCGGCGCCGCGAGGGCGCCGGCGTCGAGGTGGTCCTGCACGAGGGGCGTCTCCACGTCCGGTCTCCGTTCCGGCCGCGCGGGGGAGGGCACGACCGGGGCGTCACGCTAGGAGCACCGGGTGTCCGGCGGGTGAACACGGCGTGCCCGGCAGCCGACCCGGCGAGCGGGAGGGCGGCCGGGCACGGCGGGTCGACGGGTCAGTGCCCGACGGGCAGCGGGACGTCGGATTCGGCGGGACGCCGGACGAAGAAGGCCGCGACGATCGCGAGGGAGGCGATGGACGCTCCCCAGACGAAGGCCGAGTGGATCCCTCCGGCCGAGGCCGTGACCTGGTCGGCGCCCTCGCGGGCGAGCGCGGCCGACTGGATCGAGAGCACGGTGACGAACAGCGCCGTGCCGGCCGCGCCTCCGAGCTGCTGCACGGTGCCGATGATGGCGCTGCCGTGCGAGTAGAACTTCGGCTTCACCGAGCCCAGGCCCGCGGTGAACAGCGGAGTGAAGACGAACGCCAGCCCGAGGCTCAGCACCACGTGCAGCGACAGGATGAACATCGACGACGAGTTCTCGTCGAGGAAGGTGAAGCCCCACAGCGCGGCGGCGACGACCACCGAGCCGGGCACCAGCAGCACGCGCGGCCCGAAGCGGTCGTATCCGCGTCCGACGAACGGCGCCAGCAGGCCCATCAGCAGCCCGCCGGGGAGCAGCAGCAGACCGGTCTCCAGCGGCGTCAGCCCGAGGACGTTCTGCGTGTAGAGCGGCAGCAGGATCAGCGTGCCGAAGAGCGCTGACATGCTGACCGCCATCATCACGATGGCCACGGTGAAGCCGCCGGAGGTGAAGGTGCGCAGGTCGAGCAGGGCGCGGTCGGTCCGCTGCAGCGAGAGCTGGCGCAGGATGAAGCCGGCGAGGCCGAGGCCCGCGACGACGAACGGCACCCATGGAGCGACGACCGCCTCGCCGCCCTCGCCGAGCGAGCTGAGGCCGTAGACCAGGCCGCCGAAGCCGAAGACCGAGAGCACGACCGAGAGGGAGTCGATCGGGATCTTGCGCGGCTCCGTCACGTTCTCCACCTTGCGGAGGCCCAGGAGCAGTGCGCCGACCGCGATCGGCAGCACGATCCAGAACATCCAGCGCCAGCTGAGGAAGTTGAGGATGACGCCCGAGATCGTCGGGCCGACGGCGGGGGCGACCGAGATCACGATCGAGATGTTGCCCATCATCCGGCCGCGGATCGACGGCGGGACGAGGGTCATCACCGTGGTCATCAGCAGCGGCATCATGATGGCCGTGCCGCCGGCCTGCACGACGCGCGCGGCCAGCAGCACCTCGAAGGTGGGGGCCAGCGCGGCGCTGAGCGTGCCGAGGCTGAACAGGGTCATGGCGGCCGCGAAGAGCGTGCGCGTGTGCAGGCGCTGGATCAGGTAGCCGGTGATCGGGATCACGACGGCCATCGTCAGCATGAACGCCGTCGACAGCCACTGGCCCACGTGCGCCTCGACGCCGAAGTCGCGCATGAGGTCGGGCAGCGCCACGCTCATGATCGTCTCGTTGAGGATGACGACGAACGCCGACACCAGCAGCAGGCTGATGACGAGGCGGCTGCGCGGCTCGAGCACGGCGGACGGCGCCGGCGTGCGGTCTCGGGGTGCGGCGGACTCCCGCGTCTCGGGAAGGGTGCGCTCGGTCACAGGGTCTCCGGTCGTGAGGTCGTGCAGGTGTCTGGTGAGGCGGGTGCGAGGTCGCACGGAGGCGACGACGATCTGCTGCGCATCGCGGCGGCGCCGTCGGTGCCGGTCGCGCAGGGCTCGAGGTGTCAGAACCTTCCCAGGTGCCTCCGACATTCCCGATCGGGCGAGATCCGTCGCCGTCCGCGGGATCAGGCCCGCTCGACGACCTCCGCGAAGGCCGACGCGGCGCGCTCGGCGTCCTCCGCCGTCGACTCCGCTCCGAAGCTGAACCGCACCGCGGTCTGGGCGACGCGCGGGTCGATCCCCAGCGCGAGCAGCACGTCGGAGGGCTCGTCGCGACCGGCCGCGCAGGCCGAGCCGCTCGAGACCACCACTCCGCGCTCCTCCAGTGCCAGCAGGATCGACTCGCCACTGCGGCCGGGCACGACGTAGGAGGCGATCGACGGCAGTCGGTGCTCCGCCGATCCGGTAGCGGCCGCCCGGGGCGCGAGCGCGGCGACCCTCTCCGCGAAGGCGTCCCTCACCGCGGCGACACGAGCGGCGCGCGACGGGTCGACCAGCGACACCGCGGTGCCGAGCGCGACGGCGAACGCCACGTTCTCGGTGCCCGAGCGCCGGTCCCGCTCCTGGCCGCCCCCGTGCAGGAGCGGCTCGAACGGCAGTCGACTGCGCAGCATCAGCGCGCCGACCCCCTTCGGAGCGCCGAGCTTGTGCCCCGAGATCGAGACCGCGTCGGCCCCCATCGACGGCAGGTCGATCCAGCCCGCCGCCTGCACCGCATCGACGTGCAGCGGGATGCGCTGCTCGCGGCAGAGCGCGGCCACGGCCGCCACGTCCTGCACCGTGCCGATCTCGTTGCTGGCGGCCAGGATCGACACGAGCGCGGTCCCCGGCGTCAGCAGAGCGGCCAGCGCCTCGAGGTCCAGCCGACCGACGGAGTCGACCGGCGCCACGAGGACTTCGAAGCCGTGCACGCGGCGCAGGAAGTCGGCCGACTCCACCGTCGCCTCGTGCTCGATCGCCGAGATCACGATCCGCCGCTCCCGGGGCGCCCCGAGCGCGACGCCCTTGACCGCCGTATTGATCGACTCGGTGCCGCCGGCGGTGAACAGCGTCTCGGAGGCGCGCCCGCCCAGGAACCGGGCGACGCGTCTCCGCGCCTCCTCCAGCGCACGCGCCGCCACTTCGCCCAGCGCGTGACTGCTCGACGGGTTGCCGAACTCGCCCGTCAGGAACGGCCACATCGCCTCGAGCGCCTCGCGGCGCACGGGCGAGGTCGCCGCGTGGTCGAGGTAGATCACGGAGCGGGCGCCTCGATGTCGATGTCGAGCCCGAGGTCGAGCGAGCGGACGCTGTGCGTGAGCGCGCCGACCGAGATCACGTCGACGCCCGCCTCGGCGATGGCCCGCACCGTCTCGAGGTTCACGCCGCCGCTGGCCTCGACGACCGCCCGGCCGCCGATCAGCGTCACGCCCTGGCGCAGCTGCTCCGGAGCGAAGTTGTCGAGCATGATCGTGTCGGCTCCTCCGGCGAGCGCCGGCTCGATCTGCTCGAGGCGATCGACCTCGACCTCGATGTGGGTGGTGTGCGGCACCGCGGCCCGCGCCGCCTGCAGCGCGGCCGTCAGGTCGATGCCGCGCTGGGCGAGGATCGCGAGGTGGTTGTCCTTCGCGAGGATCGCGTCCGACAGCGAGGAGCGGTGGTTGCGTCCGCCGCCGCTGCGCACCGCGTGGCGCTCGAACGCGCGGAGCCCCGGGGTCGTCTTCCGCGTGTCGACGATCCGCGCGCGCGTCCCCTCCACCGCCTTCACGTAGTACGCGGTGAGGGTGGCGATGCCGCTCATCCGCTGCACGAGGTTCAGCGCGACGCGCTCGCCGCGCAGCACGCCGCCGGCGGGACCGTCGATCTCGGCGAGCACGGCGCCCGCGGCGAACGACGCGCCGTCCTCGATCAGCACGCTCGTGCGGATGCGGGAGTCGGCCTGCAGCATCGTGCCGACCAGGACGGCTCCGCCGCTGAAGACCCCCGCCTCGCGGGCGACGAGCCGCGCGGACGCCGTCGCGTCGGCCGGGATCAGCGTCTCGGTGGTGATGTCGCCCCAGGGGGCGTCCTCCTCGAGCGCGAGGGTGACGAGTCGTTCGATGCTCTGACGGGTCAGCACGGCACGGCGACCTTTCTTCTTCCGGCGACGCGGTACGCGGTCGCCTCGGTGAGGGGGTGGTCGGTGCGGTGGTGGGCGCCGCGCGACTCCGATCGGGCGAGGGCCGCCTCGATCAGGGCCCGGCCGCACTCCACGAGGTTCGCGTCCTCGAGAGTGCGGAGCGAGAGGGGGGCCTCGGCGCCGCGGAGCGCCGCCCGGGCGCTCTCGAGCCCCGAGGCGTCGCGCGACACCCCGGCTCCGGCCCACATCGCCGCCTGCAGCGCCGAGCGGTCGAGGGCGAGCGGAGTGACGGGTCGTGCCACCGCGGCGGGCGCTGTCGCCGGGGCGGTCGCGTCCAGGGCCTCCGCCGTCCGACGGGCGAAGACGACGCCCTCGAGCAGGCTGTTCGAGGCGAGCCGGTTCGCGCCGTGGACGCCGGTGCAGGCGACCTCGCCGACGGCGAACAGGCCCGGGAGGCTGGTGCGCCCGTCGAGATCGGTGGCGACGCCGCCCATCCAGTAGTGCGCGGCCGGAGTCACGGGCACGAGGTCCTCGGCGAGCGAGAGGCCGTTCGCCCGGCAGGCGGCCGAGATGCTCGGGAACCGCTTCGCGAGCACCGCGGGGTCGAGGTGGCGGGCGTCGAGGTGCACGGGCAGGCCGCCCTGGCGGAGCATCCGCTCGGCGATGGCCCGGGCGACGACGTCGCGGGGCGCGAGCTCGGCGTCGGGGTGGACGCCGATCATGAAGCGCTCGCCGGCGGCGTCGCGGAGCACCGCTCCCTCGCCGCGGACCGCCTCCGAGACGAGGAAGCCGCCGGGCAGCGCGAGCGCCGTGGGGTGGAACTGGTAGAATTCCAGGTCGGCCGCCTCGGCTCCGGCGCGCAGGGCGGCGGCGAGCCCGTCGCCGGTGGCGACCTCGGGATTGGTCGTGTGGCTGAACAGCCGGCCCGCGCCGCCCGTCGCGAGGACGACCGAGTCGGCGTCGATCCGCTCGACGGAGCCGTCCCGGAGGACGTCGACGCCCACCACCGCGGGCCCCGGGCGCACGAGATCGACCAGGGCGGTGCGCTCGAGCACGGTCACGGGAGCGGCCCGCACGGCCCGCACGAGCGCCTCCTCGATCGCCGAGCCGGTCGCGTCGCCGCCCGCGTGCAGGATGCGCGAGCGCGAGTGCGCCGCCTCGAGTCCGCGGGCGAGGTCCCCGCCGTCGCGGTCGAAGCCGACGCCCCACGCCAGCAGCGCCTCCACGGCGGCCGGCCCCTCGGAGCAGAGCACCTCGACGGCCGAGCGCGAGCAGAGCCCGGCTCCGGCGGTCAGGGTGTCCTCGATGTGCAGGGCGACGGAGTCCTCCGCGGACGTGACCGCGGCGATCCCGCCCTGCGCCCAGCGCGTGCTCGACTCCGCGACCGCGCCCTTGGTGACCAGCACCACCTCGTGGCGGCGCGAGGCGAGCAGCGCGGTCACGAGCCCCGCGATCCCGCTGCCGACGACGACGACCCGCGACACGTCAGGCCGCCGTCGGAGCCGTCGGGCCGGTGGGCGGAACGGCCGCGAGCATCCGCTCGAGCGCGATCTCCGCCTCGGCCTTCACCGAGTCGTCCACCGAGATGCGGTTGTGCACGACGCCGGAGACCAGGCCTTCGAGCACCCAGGCGAGGTAGCCGGGGTGGATGCGGTACATGGTCGAGCACGGGCAGACGACGTCGTCGAGGCAGAAGATCGTGTGCTGCGGGTACTGCACGGCGAGGCGCTGCACCAGGTTGATCTCGGTGCCGATCGCGAAGGTCGTGCCCGCCGGGGCGGCCTGGATCGCCTTCACGATGTAGTCCGTGGATCCGTACTCGTCGGCGGCGTCGACGACCGCCATCGGGCACTCCGGGTGCACGATCACGCGGACACCGGGGTGCTCGGCGCGCGCCTTCTCGATCTGGCCGACGGTGAACCGCTTGTGCACCGAGCAGAAGCCGTGCCAGAGGATCACCTGCGCGTCCAGGAGCGTCTGCACGTCGGAGCCGCCCTGCGCCTTCCGCGGGTTCCACATCGGCATGCGCTCCAGCGGCACGCCCATGGCCTTGGCCGTGTTGCGGCCCAGGTGCTGGTCGGGGAAGAAGAGCACCCGCTGCCCGCGCGCGAACGCGTCCTCGAGGACGGTGGCGGCGTTCGAGGAGGTGCAGACCACTCCGCCGTTCCGACCGCAGAAGGCCTTCAGCGCGGCGGAGGAGTTCATGTAGGTGACCGGGATCAGCGGCACGCGGCCGTCCGCGTCCGGCTCGGTGCCGTAGAGCTCGGTGAGCTCGGCCCACGCGTCCTCGACCGAGTCGATGTCGGCCATGTCGGCCATCGAGCAGCCGGCCGCGAGATTGGGCAGGATCACGGCCTGCTCCGGGCGCGAGAGGATGTCGGCCGTCTCGGCCATGAAGTGCACGCCGCAGAAGACGATCGCCTCGGCGTCCGGACGGCTCTTCGCCGCCTTCGCGAGCTGGAAGGAGTCGCCCACGAAGTCGGCGTACTGCACCACCTCGTCGCGCTGGTAGAAGTGGCCGAGCACGACGACCCGGTCGCCGAGCGTCCGCTTCGCGTCGAGGATGCGGCGGTGCAGCTCGTCGGCGCTCGCCGCGGTGTACTCCTCGGGGAGCCGGCCCTGCACGGGGGCCTCGGCGGGGATCGGATCGGCTTGCGACGCTCCGGGGCCGTAGGCGGGGAGGCCGAGGTCGAACGACCAGGGCGCGTCGGCGAGCTCGGGGGCGCAGGTCTCGCCCGGGGCTCCGCGCTCGATGAGCTGGATGGTGCTGTCGACGGATGTCACGTGTCTCTCCTCGGATGGTGCGGACGGACGGGCGGAGCCGGTGGGTTGCTCAGACCGGCAGCGGCCCGTTGTCGACGAGTGCCACGGACTCGTCGTAGCGGTACAGCCGCGGAGGGCGGTGACGGGTGCCCGCCAGCCGCTGCTCGGTGGGTACCACGGTCTTGGACGCCTCGATGGTGCGGCGGAAGTTCGCCGGGTCGAGGGGCTTCTGCAGGACGGCCTCGTGCACCTCGCGCAGCTGCGCGAGGGTGAAGGTCTCGCCGAGGAAGGCCTGCGCGATGCGGGAGTACTCCATCTTGTTGCGCAGACGCCACAGGGCGTAGTCGACGATCAGCCCGTGATCGAAGGCCAGCTCGAGCGGCAGGTCGGTGCACAGCCAGGTGACGTTCTCGCCCACGATCGCCTCGTCGGCCTCGGAGGTGCGCACGAGAGCCCAGTAGACGATCGAGACCACGCGGCGCTCGCCGGGGGAGCGGTCGGGGCCGCCCACGGCGTAGAGCTGCTCCAGGTAGCGGGGCCCGAGTCCGGTGGTCTCCCGCAGAGTGCGGCGGGCGGCCTCGGCGAGGTCCTCCTCGGCACGGAGGGGGCCGCCGGGGAGCGCCCAGAGGCCCTCGAACGGCTCGCGGATGCGGCGGACGACGGGGATCCAGACGGTGCTCGCCCCGGTCTCGGGGTGCGGGCGCAACGCGAAGATCACGGTCGAGACGGCGAGCCGCGGCAGTGCTTCGTCCATGGCGGATCCCTACTAAGAGTCGCACTGACTGTAAGTGCTGCCGCGAGCTTAGTGTCACTCCGACCCGAACACCAGACCCTTCGTGCTCTCCGCGAGATGCCACTCCGGAACGGGACACGCCGAGGGAGCCGTACCGAAGTGGCATCTCGGAGGAGAGGACAGCGCACGCGGCACCCCGCTAGGGTGAGCGGACAACCGAATACCGGGCCGCATACGCGACGCGGGAGAGCCGACTCCGTCGGCACCGAAGGAGCAAGCCTCCCCGCCAATCTCTCAGGTCTTGTACCGCGTCGAACTGGCCACTCTGGAAATGCGTCGCGGAGCGACGAGCCGCCTGCGCGGTGCGCTCACTCCGACGGGGCAGCCCACGGTGAAAGCGCCGCTCCGAGCGGCGTGAACCTCTCAGGCATCCCGACAGAGGGGGAGTTCCCACGGCACTGCTGTGCCTCGCACCATCGACCTGTGCGGGCGCGTGCGCAGCACTGCGACGAATTGGAGAACTCATGTCCGAGATCCGAACGACCCTCCCCGCCGAGACCCCCGAGCCGCGCCGCTCCCCGCTGCACGACGTGCACGTGGCGGCCGGCGCCTCCTTCACCGACTTCGCCGGCTGGTGGATGCCGGTGCGCTACTCCGGCGACCTCGCCGAGCACCACGCGGTGCGCACCGCCGCCGGCCTCTTCGACCTCTCCCACATGGGCGAGATCCTGGTCGTCGGCCCCGAGGCGGTGGACGCCCTGGACTACGCGCTCGCGAGCGACCTGAGCGCCGTCGCCGTCGGTCGCGCCAAGTACACGCTCCTGCTCGACCGCACCGGCGGCGTCATCGACGACCTCGTCGTCTACCGCACCGGCGAGGACCGCTTCATGGTCGTCGCGAACGCCTCCAACCGGCACGTGGTCGCCGAGCAGCTGCGCGACCGCACGGCCATGTTCGACTGCGAGCTGTTCGACGAGAGCGACGACGTCGCCCTGATCGCGATCCAGGGCCCGAAGTCGCTCGAGATCCTGCAGAACGTGCAGGGCCTCGCCGTCGAGACCGAGCGGGGAGCGGAGTCGGTGCTCGACACCGACGACGCCGCTCGCCTGCTCGAGGAGCTGCGCTACTACCGCGCGGTGCCCGCGACCTTCGAGGCGCATCCGATCCTCATCGCCCGCACCGGCTACACCGGCGAGGACGGCTTCGAGATCTACGTCGCCCCCGACACCGCCCCCGCCCTGTGGGAGGCGCTCGCCGAGACGGGCGCCGGAGCGGGCCTCGTGCCGGCCGGACTCGCCGCGCGCGACACGCTGCGCCTCGAGGCGGGCATGCCGCTCTACGGCCACGAGCTCTCCCGTGAGATCTTCCCCGCGCAGGCCGGCCTCGGCCGCGTCGTCGCCTTCGGCAAGCCGATCGACTTCGTCGGCCGCGCCGCCAGCGAGGAGGGCCCCGCCGGGGACGCTCCCGTGCTCGTCGGCCTCGTCGGCGAGGGCCGCCGTGCCGCCCGCGCCGACTACCCCGTCTTCTCCGAGAGCGGCGACGAGATCGGAGTCGTCACCAGCGGCGTCCTCTCGCCCACGCTCGGCGTCCCCGTGGCCATGGCCTACGTGGCCCCCGCGCAGGCGCAGCCCGGCACCGTCGTCGCCGTCGACATCCGCGGCAGCCGTCTTCCCATGACCGTCACCGCCCTCCCCTTCTACTCCAGAAAGAAGATCTGACATGGCCGTCCCCTCCGACCTGCAGTACACCTCCGATCACGAGTGGATCGCCGTCGACGGTGACGTCGCGACGGTGGGCATCACGGCCTACGCCGCCGACAAGCTGGGCGACGTCGTCTTCGTCGAGCTGCCCGACGCGGGCTCCCGCGTCGAGGGCGGCAGCGTCGTCGGCGAGATCGAGTCGACCAAGTCCGTCGGCGAGCTGTTCGCGCCGGTCGACGGCGAGGTGCTCGAGGTCAACTCCGGCGTCGTCGACAGCCCCGAGCTGGTCAACTCCGACCCGTTCGGCGAGGGCTGGCTCATCAAGGTGCGCTTCGACGCGCTGCCCGACGGCCTGCTCGACGCCGCGGCCTACGGCGAGCTGGTCGGAGAGTAGATGTCGACCCCCCGCACCCCCTCCGAGTTCGAGTCCCGGCACATCGGGACCGACGCCGACGCCCAGCGCACGATGCTGGCCGCCCTCGGCTACGACTCCGTCGACGCGCTGGTCACCGCCGCCGTCCCCGAGTCGATCCGCGTCCGCGACCTGGCCCCCGTTCTGCCGGAGCCCGCGACCGAGACCGAGGCGCTCGCCGAGCTGCGCGCCCTCGCGGCCCGCAACACCGTGCGCCGCCCGCTGATCGGCCTCGGCTACCACGGCACGCTCACGCCCGCCGTCATCAAGCGGAACGTCCTCGAGAACCCCAGCTGGTACACGGCCTACACGCCCTACCAGCCCGAGATCTCCCAGGGCCGGCTCGAGGCGCTGATCAACTTCCAGACCATGGTCTCGGACCTCACGGGTCTCGACACGGCCGGAGCCTCGATGCTCGACGAGGGCACCGCCGTCGTCGAGGCGATGCTGCTGACGCGTCGCGCCTCCAAGGCCCGCTCCGACGTCTTCGTCGTCGACTCCGACGCGCTGCCGCAGACCCTGGCGCTGCTGCGCGGGCGGGCGGAGGCGGTGGGGATCCGCGTCGTGGAGCTGCCGCTCTCGCGGACGTCCGCCGCCGAGGTCCCCGAGTGCTTCGGCGCCCTCGTGCAGTACCCCGGCGCCTCCGGCCACCTCTGGGACCCCTCCGCGGTGCTCGCCGCGGTGAAGGCCCACGGCGGCCTCGGAGTCGTCGCCGCCGACCTGCTCGCCCTCACCCTCGTCCGCTCGCCGGGCGAGCTCGGGGCGGACGTCGCGGTCGGCACCTCGCAGCGCTTCGGCGTCCCGATGGGCTTCGGCGGACCGCACGCCGGCTACCTCGCCGTCCGCAAGGGCCTCGAGCGCCAGCTGCCCGGCCGTCTCGTCGGAGTCAGCCAGGACGCGGACGGGCACCCCGCCTACCGCCTGTCCCTCCAGGCCCGCGAGCAGCACATCCGCCGCGAGAAGGCGACCTCGAACATCTGCACGGCGCAGGTCCTCCTGGCCGTCATGGCCGCGATGTACGCCGTCTACCACGGCCCCGACGGCCTCGCCCGGATCGCGGAGCAGGTGCACTCGCGGGCCGCTCTGCTCGCGCGGCTCCTGCTCGACCGCGGTCACTCGCTCCGTCACGCCGACTTCTTCGACACCGTCTCGGTCGTCGTCCCGCAGGGCGCGGAGGCGGCGGTCGCCCGGGCACGCGAGGCGGGCTTCGACCTGCGCCTCGTCGACGCCGACACGGTGGCCGTCGCGCTCGACGAGACCGTGACGACCGCCGAGGTCGTCGCACTCGCGGTCGCGATCGGCGATCTCGACTCGGCGCACGGCTTCCTCGCCGCATCCGCGCGCTCGATCCCCGTCGCGCTCGAGCGCGCCACCCCGTTCCTCGTGCACCCGGTCTTCACCACCCACCGCAGCGAGACGTCGATGATGCGCTACCTCAAGCGCCTCGCCGACGCCGACTACGCGCTGGACCGCGGCATGATCCCGCTCGGCTCGTGCACCATGAAGCTCAACGCCGCCGCCGAGATGGAGGCGGTCAGCTGGCCCGAGTTCGCGAACCTGCACCCGTTCGCCCCCGAGGCCGACGTGCAGGGCTCGCTCGCGCTGATCGACCAGCTCGAGCGCTGGCTCGCGCACCTCACCGGCTACGACTCCGTCTCGCTGCAGCCCAACGCGGGCTCGCAGGGCGAGCTCGCGGGTCTGCTCGCGATCCGCGGCTACCACCGCGCGCAGGGCGACCTCGAGCGCACCGTGTGCCTCATCCCCTCGAGCGCGCACGGCACCAACGCGGCGAGCGCGGTGCTCGCGGGCATGCGCGTCGTCGTCGTCGCCTGCGACGAGCTGGGCAACGTCGACCTCGACGACCTGCGCGCGAAGATCGCCGCGCACGCGGCGGACCTCGCGGCACTCATGATCACGTACCCGTCGACGCACGGCGTCTACGAGCACGAGGTCTCCGAGATCTGCCGACTCGTGCACGAGGCCGGCGGGCAGGTCTACGTCGACGGGGCCAACCTCAACGCGCTGCTGGGCTTCGCGCGGTTCGGCGACTTCGGCGGAGACGTCTCGCACCTCAACCTGCACAAGACGTTCTGCATCCCGCACGGCGGCGGCGGCCCCGGAGTGGGACCCGTCGCGGCCAAGGCGCACCTCGCTCCGTTCCTGCCCGGGCACCCGCTCGCGCAACGCCTCGAGCACGCGATCGGCCAGCACGGCGAGACCGTCGTGCACGGCGGCGTCCCGGTCTCGGCCGCGCCCTACGGCAGCCCGGGCATCCTCCCGATCTCGTGGGCCTACGCCCGGATGATGGGCGAGGACGGCCTGCGCGCTGCGACCGGCGCCGCCGTGCTCTCGGCCAACTACGTCGCCGCGCGCCTGCGCGAGCACTTCCCGGTGCTCTACACGGGCGAGAACGGCCTGGTCGCGCACGAGTGCATCCTCGACATCCGCCCGCTCACCGCGGCGACCGGAGTGACCGTGGACGACGTCGCGAAGCGCCTCGTCGACTACGGCTTCCACGCCCCCACCATGAGCTTCCCCGTCGCGGGGACGCTGATGGTCGAGCCGACCGAGAGCGAGGACCTCGCCGAGATCGACCGCTTCATCGACGCGATGATCGGCATCAAGGCCGAGGCCGACCGTGTCGGTGCGGGGGAGTGGCCGGTGGACGACAACCCGCTGCGCAACGCCCCGCACACCGCGGAGTGCCTCGTCACCGGCGAGTGGACGCACCCGTACTCGCGCGAGGAGGCGGTCTACCCCGTCCGCTCGCTCGTGCGCGGCAAGTACTGGCCGCCGGTCCGCCGCGTCGACCAGGCCTTCGGCGACCGCAACCTGGTCTGCGCCTGCCCGCCGATCGAGGCCTTCGCCTGATCGGCCGGCAGGTGCCTGTCCGCAACCGAGGCTGAAATGCGGGAGCGGGGCGTTCTGCCCGTCTTCCGCCTCGTCCACCCTCGATTGCGAACACGGACGGTCCTCCCCATGAGGTCGCCGCGGCGTGCAGTCCACGGATCGTCGCTGAACGTGCTCAGGTGAGTGCGCATCCGGCGATCGTGATGCCGTGGAACGCCTCATGCATGTCCTGGCAGGACTCGACGGAGTCGCGACGACGGCGCAGCTCGCTCGCGCCGGAGTTACGGCGCGCGATCTTCGAGCGGCGGTCGACTCCGGAGCCGTCCTTCGGCTGAGACGCGGATGGTTCGCGCTTCCCGCCGTTGCGCTCGTTCAGCGCCGCGCCGTTGCAGCCGGCGGCGTTCTCAGCTGCGCTTCGGGCCTGGACGCTCGCGGCCTCTGGGTGCTCGAGACGGGCCGACTGCACGTCGCCGTCCCGCCCCACTCCTCAGAGCGCCGAGCAGGCGACGGCACGGTGCTGCATTGGCGCGCGTGGGAGGGATGCGGTCCTGAGACGTCGTCGCTCGACGGCCTCCGCTCCTCCCTGCTCCATCTGCTCGCCTGCGTCGACGGCGAGAACGCCCTCATGACGTTCGACAGCGCCGTGAACTCGGGCGCGATCGCGCTCGATGATCTCCTCGCACTGCGCGGTCTCGCGCCCACCGGCAGGCAGTGGGTGTTCGACGAGGTGGACCCCTTGTCCCAGTCCGGTCTGGAGACGAGGGTGCGCCGATGCGGTCGCCGGTTGGGCGTCCGCGTGAGGTCGCAGGTGCCGATCCCCCGGGTGGGGCGGGTCGACGTCCTTCTGGGGGAGCGGCTCGTGTTCGAGCCCGATGGCCGTGCATTCCACTCCGGCTCCCACCAGCTCGAGGAGGACTACCGGCGGAGCCTCGAGCTGGCGGCTCAGGGGTACCTCTGCATCCGGCTCTCGACCCGTCAGATCATCGCCTCGTGGGAGCGGACCGAAGACGTCATCAGGGGTCTCGTCCAGCGCAAGGAGCACCTCTGGTCCGGTCGGCAGCACGGTGAGCGTCGGTAACCGAGGTCGATCCGCGGCAGAAGACGGTCAGACCCTGCCTCCCACGCTCTGAACCTCGGTTGCGTACGGGCTCCAGCTAGGAAGCGGGCTCCGGCGCCGCGAACAGCTCCGGCCAGAGCGCCACCGCCAGCGGGTACCCCACGAACGACACGATGTCGATGATCGAGTGCGCGATCACCAGGGGCAGCGTCCGTCCGAACCGCTGGTAGAACAGTCCGAACACCACGCCCATGATCACGTTGCCGAGGAACGGCCCGATGCCCTGGTAGAGGTGGTAGCTGCCCCGGAGCAGCGCGCTGGCGAACAGGATCCGCCACCGTCCCCAGCCGAGGTCGCCCAGCCGCGCGAAGAGGTAGCCGACCACGATCACCTCCTCCTGGATCCCCGCTCGGATCGCCGAGAGGATCAGCACGGGGACGGTCCACCAGTACGCGTCCAGCGGAGACGCGACGACCGCCACCGTCACGCCCAGGGCCCGTCCGACCGCGTACAGCGCGATCCCGGGGGCGCCGATCGCGATCGCGAGCACGGTCCCGGTGCCGAGATCGCGCAGCGGATGCCGCAGATCCAGTCCCAGCCGCCCGAGCGGCCGCCCGGAGCTCTGCCAGAGCAGGAACGCGCAGAGAGCCACCGGCACCAGGTCGAAGAACAGCGCCAGCAGCTGGTAGATCAGGTCGAACACCGGGCGGTCGCTGAGTGCTCCGTTCAGCGTCGCCGTCTGCTCCGACAGCGCGACGCCGCGCGTGAGCCGATTCGTGATCGAGACGACGGAGTAGATCGCGGAGGCGCCGAGCGACAGCCCCAGGACGAGCAGGATCTCGACCCGAACGCGCCAACCGCTGTTCAAATCTTGCACGCTGTGCGCCATTAATGAGACCTCCTCGAAACGATTGATATTTGCGATACACCCTTGTTTGGCGCTCGAATCCTGCATTTTGCGATGCAAAGTTCACTTCGCTGTTACTGCTGTGTAACGGTTTCCAGGTGCTTTTGTTGTCATAGCGCGCCAATGCATAGTCTCGTGGACGGCACTCGCGCGGGGGCCAACAGTCTCTCGTGCGCCGACGCCGTCGCTACGCGCGCGGCCACCACAGCATCCGGGAAATCACTTCCCGTGCGCCCTCACACCACTGGAGGAATAGTGAAAATCAGACGTTTCGGCCTCGGAGCTCTGGCGCTCGTCGCCGCGAGCACCCTGGTCCTCGCCGGCTGCAGCAGCTCGAACGACGACGGCGGGGGAGATGCGGCCGGAGACTCCGCCGCGATCATCCTCACCAACGGCTCCGAGCCGCAGAACCCGCTGGTCCCGACCAACACCAACGAGGTGGGCGGCGGCAAGATCCTCGACGAGATCTTCGCCGGTCTCTACTACTACGACGCCGAGGGCGCGGCGCAGCCCGACCTGGCCGAGTCGGTCGAGTCGGACGACGCGCAGAACTACACCATCACGATCGAGTCGGGCCGCACCTTCACCAACGGTGAGGAGATCACGGCCCAGTCCTTCGTGGACGCGTGGAACTACGGCGCGAAGTACTCCAACGAGCAGCTCCAGAGCTACTTCTTCGAGGACATCGAGGGCTTCAGCTACGACGAGGACACCGAGCTGACCGGCCTGAAGGTCGTCGACGACACGACGTTCACCGTCGCGCTCTCGGCCCCCAAGTCGGACTTCCCGCAGCGTCTGGGCTACTCGGCCTACTACCCGCTGCCCAGCGTCGCCTACGACGACATGGACGCCTTCGGTGAGAACCCGATCGGCAACGGCCCGTACATGCTCGACGGCGAGGGCGCGTGGCAGCACGACGTCCAGATCGACCTGGTCGTGAACCCCGACTACGACGGACCCCGCGTCCCGGTCAACGGCGGCATCACCATCACGTTCTACGCGACCCAGGACGCGTCGTACGCCGACCTGCTCGCCGGCAACGTCGACGTGATCGACCAGATCCCGGACTCCGCGTTCGGCACCTTCGAGAGCGACCTCGGCGACCGCGCGGTCAACCAGGCCTCCGCCGTCTTCCAGTCCTTCACGATCCCGGAGCGCCTCGAGCACTTCAGCGGTGAAGAGGGCAAGCTCCGCCGCCAGGCCATCTCGATGGCCTTCGACCGCGAGCAGATCACCGACGTCATCTTCGAGGGCACCCGCACCCCCGCCTCCGACTTCACCTCCCCGGTGATCGACGGCTGGAGCGACTCCCTCGAGGGCGCCGAGGTGCTCGAGTACAACCCCGACGAGGCGAAGAAGCTGTGGGCCGAGGCCGACGCGATCTCCCCGTGGACGGGCACCTTCTCGATCGCCTACAACGCCGACGGCGGCCACCAGGGCTGGGTCGACGCCGTGTCGAACGCGGTCAAGAACACGCTCGGCATCGACGCGGTGGGCGAGGCCTACCCGACCTTCGCCGAGGCGCGCACCAAGATCGTCGACCGCTCGATCGAGACCGCGTTCCGCACCGGATGGCAGGCCGACTACCCGGGTCTGTACAACTTCCTGGGCCCGCTGTACGCGACCAACGCCTCATCGAACGACGGTGACTACTCGAACCCCGAGTTCGACCAGCTCCTGGCCGACGGCTCGGCCGAGACCGACCTCGCGACCGCGAACGAGGACTACCAGAAGGCTCAGGAGGTCCTGCTCCAGGACCTGCCCTCGATCCCGCTCTGGTACGCCAACGTGACCGGTGGCTACAGCGAGACCGTGTCCGACGTAGAGTTCGGATGGAACTCGGTTCCGCTGTTCTACCAGATCACCAAGAGCTGACATCAGACACGACGGGCGCTTCGCCCGCGGGGACGGCACGACCGTTCCCGCGGGCGGAGCGCCTTGTTCGGTCACGATCGAATGAGGTCCACCATGCGACACCGGAACAGGCAGGGCTGACGTGCTCGCCTACATCGTCCGACGCATCCTGCAAGCCGTCCCCGTCCTGATCGGGACGACGTTCCTGATCTACTTCATGGTCTTCGCCATGCCGGGGAACCCCCTCCTCGCCCTCTTCGGCGACAAGACCCCGAACGCCGCGCTCCTCGCGCGCCTCGAGGAGCAGTACCACCTGAACGAGCCGTTCATCGTGCAGTACCTCTACTACCTCGGCGGCGTCGTCCGCGGCGACTTCGGCATCTCCTTCTCCGGGCAGTCGGTGAACGACATCCTCGCCCGCACCTTCCCGGTCACGCTCACCCTCGCCATGATGGCGATCGTCATCGAGATCGTCGTCGCTCTCACGATCGGCCTGATCAGCGGACTGCGGAAGGGCTCGTTCTTCGACGCCAGCGCGCTCGTCGTCAGCCTCCTCCTCGTGTCGGTGCCGATCTTCGTCCTGTGCTTCATCGCCCAGTCCTTCTTCGCCGTGCAGCTCGGTTGGTTCTCGCCCACGGTCGGCGGGTCGCCGACGTTCGAGCGGCTCCTGCTGCCCGCCATCGTGCTCGCGCTGTTCGTGGTCGCCTCCGCGATCCGCCTCACGCGCGGCTCGGTCATCGAGACCGCCGGCTCCGACTTCGTCCGCACCGCCTACAGCAAGGGACTCTCGCGCAAGCGCGTCGTGCCCGTGCACATCCTGCGCAACTCGCTGATCCCGGTGACGACCCAGTTCGGCGCCGACTTCGGCCTGCTGATCGTCGGTGCGACGGTCACCGAGGGCATCTTCAACGTTCCCGGAGTCGGGAACACGCTCTACCAGGCGATCATCCGAGGGGAGCGGCCGACCGTCGTCTCCTTCGTCACGGTCATGGTGCTGTTCTACCTCGTGGTGAACATCCTCGTCGACCTGCTCTACGCCGTACTCGACCCGAGGATCCGCTATGCCAAATGAGATGAACCGCGACGCCCCCCGTCGCATCGATCACTTCGTGGCACCGCTCGAGGAGACGCCGATCGCCTCGGTCGACGCCGTCTCGCTCGACGAGAAGCCCAGCAACCTGTGGACCGACGCCTGGCAGGACCTGCGCCGCCGGCCGATGTTCTGGATCTCGGGCGCGATGATCGTGCTGATCGTCGCGGTCGCGCTGCTCCCCACCCTCTTCACCTCCGTCGACCCGCGGGCGTGCGACCTCGGCTTCAGCAACCAGGGCCCCGGCGACGGCAGCGTCCTGGGCTTCACGAAGCAGGGCTGCGACGTCTACGCCCGGATCATCCACGGCACGTCGACCTCGCTCACGGTGGGCCTCATCGTCATCCTGATCACCACGATCACGGGTGTCATCGGAGGAGCCCTCGCCGGCTTCTTCGGCGGCTGGGTCGACACCGTCATCATGCGCGCGGGCGACATCTTCTTCTCGATCCCCTACATCCTCGCCGCCGTCGTGATCATGTCGGTCTTCTCGGCGCACCGGAACGTGTTCGTCATCGCCCTGGCGATCGGCGCGTTCGCGTGGCCGACCACGGCTCGCGTCCTCCGCTCCGAGGTGCTGCGGGTGAAGCAGTCGGACTTCGTCGGGGCCGCGACCGCCACGGGCCTGTCCCGCATGGCGATCCTGTTCCGCCACGTCATGCCCAACTCCATCGCCCCCGTCATCGTCGTCACGACGATCTCGCTCGGTGCGGCCATCACCGCGGAGGCGACCCTGTCGTTCCTCGGCGTCGGCCTCCCCGGCTCCGTGATGTCGTGGGGCAACGACATCAGCCAGGCCCAGCGCGACCTGCGGACCAACCCGCAGACGCTGATCTACCCGTCCGCCGCGCTGACCATCACCGTGCTGAGCTTCATCCTCATGGGCGAGGCCCTGCGCGACGCGCTCGACCCGAAGGCGAGGGCCCTCCGATGACCGACTCGACCACTCCGAAGGGGCCCCTGCTCCAGGTCACCGACCTCGAGGTCGGCTTCCAGACCGGCAGCGGCCTGGTGCCCGCCCTGCGCGGCGTCAGCCTCACGATCGAGCACGGCCAGACCGTCGCCATCGTGGGGGAGTCGGGCTCGGGCAAGTCGACGACCGCCGCGGCGATCATCGGCCTGCTCCCCGGCTCCGGCAAGGTGACCGGCGGCTCCGTGCTCTTCGACGGGAAGGACCTCGCGAAGGCGACCCGGCCCGAGCTCGAGGACATCCGCGGCCGCCGCATCGGCTACGTCCCGCAGGATCCGATGTCGAACCTGAACCCGGTCTGGTCGGTCGGCTTCCAGGTCGAGGAGACCATCCGAGCGAACGGTCTCGCGACCGGCCGCAAGGAGGTGCGCGCCAAGGCGATCGAGGTGCTGCAGAACGCCGGCCTCGCCGACGCCGAGAAGCGCCTGAAGCAGTTCCCGCACCAGTTCTCCGGAGGCATGCGCCAGCGCGTGCTGATCGGCATCGGCCTGGCCGCGGCCCCGCAGCTCCTCATCGCCGACGAGCCGACCTCGGCCCTCGACGTGACGGTGCAGCGGCGGATCCTCGATCACCTCGAGACTCTGACGAGGACCGACGGCACCGCGCTGCTCTTCATCACGCACGACCTGGGCCTCGCCGCCGAGCGCGCCGAGAAGCTCATCGTGATGTACAAGGGCCGCATCGTCGAGTCCGGCGCCTCGGTCGAGGTGCTGCAGAACCCGCAGCACCCCTACACGCAGCGCCTGATCGCCGCGGCTCCGAGCCTCGCGTCGCGCCGCATCCAGTCGACGGCCGGAGCCGCGAAGGAGTCGGTGCCCGGCGAGTCCGCCGCCGTCGCCGAGGTCGACCTCGTCCGCGCGGCGGGCACCCACGCGGGAGCCCCCACGACGACGAAGCCGATGATCGAGATCGAGAACCTCACCAAGGTGTTCAAGATCCGCCGCGGCGGGCTGAAGGCGGAGGACTTCACGGCCGTCGACGACGTCTCGTTCTCGATCCCCAAGGGCACCACCACCGCCCTCGTCGGGGAGTCGGGTTCGGGCAAGTCGACGATCGCGCGCCTCGTGCTCGGCCTCGAGACCGCCACCAAGGGGGCCATCTCGATCGACGGGCGCCGCACCGAGAAGCTCCGCGGCAAGGAGATGCTGGCGCTGCGCCGCTCGATGCAGCCGGTGTTCCAGGACCCGTACGGCTCGCTCGACCCGCTGCACAACATCGGCAACACGATCTCGGAGCCCCTCCGGGTGCACAAGGTCGGCGATCGCGCCTCGCAGCGCGAGCGCGTCTTCGAGCTGCTCGACCAGGTGTCGCTCCCGCGCGTCATCGCGGGCCGCTACCCGAACGAGCTCTCCGGCGGGCAGCGCCAGCGCGTCGCCATCGCGCGGGCGCTGGCCCTCAAGCCCGAGATCGTCGTGCTCGACGAGGCCGTCTCGGCGCTCGACGTGCTCGTGCAGGCGCAGATCCTCCGCCTGCTCGCCGATCTGCAGGCCGAGCTCGGGCTGACCTACCTGTTCATCACGCACGACCTCGCCGTGGTCCGCGTCATCGCGGACGACGTCTGCGTGATGCAGAAGGGCCGCATCGTCGAGCACGCGCCGACCGACACGGTGTTCGACTCGCCGCAGCAGCAGTACACCCGCGAACTGCTCGAGGCGATCCCCGGCGCCGGGATCGAGTTCGCGGTCTGATCCACCGCCGCGAGGGCCCCGTTCCGCGCCCGAGAATCCCGCTTCCCGCGGGGTGATCGGGCCGGATCGGGGCCCTCCGTCGTTCCGGAGCGCGCCTGCGGTACGATGGAGGGTCCCCCTTACTGCACGAGAACACGAGACGAGTCCGTTCACATGGCAAGTGCCACCCGCTCCGACCTGCGCAACGTCGCGATCGTCGCCCACGTCGACCATGGCAAGACCACTCTGGTCGACGCCATGCTCAAGCAGACGAACTCCTTCGATGCGCACGCCCACGTGGACGAGCGCGCGATGGACTCGAACGAGCTCGAGCGCGAGAAGGGCATCACGATCCTCGCGAAGAACACCGCGGTCTCGTACCGCGGCAAGCACGCGACCGAGGGCCCCATCACGATCAACGTGATCGACACCCCGGGCCACGCCGACTTCGGCGGCGAGGTCGAGCGCGGCCTCTCGATGGTGGACGGCGTGTGCCTCCTCGTCGACGCGTCCGAGGGCCCCCTCCCGCAGACCCGCTTCGTGCTCCGCAAGGCGCTCGAGGCCAAGCTGCCCGTGATCCTCCTGGTCAACAAGACCGACCGTCCGGATGCGCGCATCGACGAGGTCGTCGCCGAGAGCCAGGACCTCCTCCTCGGCCTCGCCTCCGACATGGCGGACGACGTCCCCGACCTCGACCTCGACGCGATCCTCGACGTGCCCGTCGTCTACGCCTCCGGCAAGGCGGGCCGCGCGTCCTCCAACAAGCCCGAGAACGGCACGCTGCCCGACGCCGAGGATCTCGAGCCGCTCTTCGAGGCGATCCTCAAGCACATCCCCGCGCCGACCTTCGACGACGAGGCGCCCCTCCAGGCTCACGTCACGAACCTCGACGCCTCGCCGTTCCTCGGCCGCCTCGCGCTGCTGCGCGTCTTCAACGGCAACATCAAGAAGGGCCAGACCGTCGCCTGGGTGCACCACGACGGCACGCACACCAACGCCCGCATCACCGAGCTCCTGATCACGAAGGCGCTCGACCGCTACCCGGCCGAGTCCGCCGGCCCCGGCGACATCGTCGCGATCGCGGGCTTCCCCGAGATCACCATCGGCGAGACGATCGCCGACCCGGAGGACATCCGCCCGCTGCCGGCCATCACGGTCGACGACCCGGCGATATCGATGACCATCGGCACCAACACCTCGCCGCTCGTCGGCAAGGTCAAGGGCCACAAGCTCACCGCGCGCATGGTCAAGGACCGCCTCGACCGCGAGCTCATCGGAAACGTGTCGCTCAAGGTCCTCGACATCGGCCGCCCCGACTCGTGGGAGGTCCAGGGCCGAGGCGAGCTCGCGCTGGCGATCCTCGTCGAGCAGATGCGCCGCGAGGGCTTCGAACTCACCGTGGGCAAGCCCCAGGTGGTCACCCGCCAGGTCGACGGCAAGACGCACGAGCCGTTCGAGCACCTGACCATCGACGCTCCGGAGGAGTACCTCGGCGCGATCACGCAGCTCCTCGCCGCGCGCAAGGGCCGCATGGAGAACATGGCGAACCACGGCACCGGCTGGGTCCGCATGGAGTTCATCGTCCCCTCGCGCGGTCTGATCGGCTTCCGCACCGAGTTCCTCACCACCACGCGCGGCACCGGCATCGCGAACGCCATCCTGCACGGCTACGAGCCGTGGGCGGGCGCCATCGTCACCCGCAACAACGGCTCGATCGTCGCCGACCGCACCGGTGTCGTCACTCCGTTCGCGATCATCGCGCTCCAGGAGCGCATGACCTTCTTCGTGAACCCCACGGAGGAGGTCTACGAGGGCATGGTCATCGGCGAGAACTCGCGCAACGACGACATGGACGTGAACATCACCAAGGAGAAGAAGCTGACCAACATGCGTCAGTCCACCTCCGACACGTTCGAGTCGATGACGCCCTCGCGCCAGCTGACGCTCGAGG
The DNA here is from genome assembly GCF_003044275.1 of Rathayibacter caricis DSM 15933. Lineage (NCBI taxonomy): Bacteria > Bacillati > Actinomycetota > Actinomycetes > Micrococcales > Microbacteriaceae > Rathayibacter > Rathayibacter caricis. The sequence continues at coordinate 2,522,450 of NZ_PZPL01000001.1, forward strand.
AGTGCCTCGAGTTCGCCCGCGAGGACGAGTGCGTCGAGGTCACCCCCGAGATCGTCCGCATCCGCAAGGTCGAGCTCGACGCGAACGCGCGCGCCCGCCAGACCAGCCGTCTGAAGAAGCAGGGCTGATCCCGCCGGGCGCCCCGCGCGCCCGCTCGGCTCGAGACCGGTCGGAGGTTGCCTCCGGCCGGTCTTCTGCTTCCCCCCCCCTGGCTGGTCGAGTAGCCGCTTCGCGGCGTATCGAGACCCACGTGCTCCAGGAGCCCCGGATCTCGATACGGCCGTTTCGCGGCCTACTCGATCAGCAGGGAGGGGCGCCCCCTCCGCTCAGCCGAACAGCCCCGACCCCACGAAGTCACCCTCGCCCCGCACCCCGGGCGGCACCGCGAACAGCGCCGACCCCACGTGCTTGATGTACTCGTTCAGCGCATCGTCCGCGAGCGAGCGCTGCACCGTGATGAACTGCTCCGGCGACCGCTGGAACGACAGGAAGAACAGCCCCGCGTTCAGGCGCCCGAGCTCGTCGTTCCCGTCGACGAAGTTGTATCCGCGGCGCAGCAGCCGCGCGCCGTTGTTGACCGACGGATGCGCGAGCCGCACGTGCGACGCCCGGTCGACGAGCGGCGCCCCGGTCGCTCCGGTCGCCGTGAAGTCCGGCTCGGCGAACTCGTCCCCGCCCGAGAGCGGCGCGCCCGAGCCCTTGCTCCGCCCGATCACCCGCTCCTGCTCGCCGAGCTGGCTCCGGTCCCAGGTCTCGATGATCATGCGGACCTTGCGGGCCACGAGGTAGCTGCCGCCCACGAGCCAGTCCGGACCGTCCGACTCCTGCACCCAGACGTGCTCCTGGACCGCGTCCGTCTCCTCCGACTTCACGTTGGCCGTGCCGTCCTTGAAGCCGAAGAGGTTGCGCGGAGTGGCCTGCGCCGTCGACGTCGACGACGTCCGCCCGAAGCCGAGCTGGGACCAGCGGAGCGACGCCCGGCCGAAGGCGATGCGGCTGAGGTTGCGGATCGCGTGCACCGCGACCTGCGGGTCGTTCGCGCAGGCCTGGATGCACAGGTCGCCTCCGCTCGCCGCCGGCACGAGGGCGTCGCCGCGGAAGCGGGGGAGCGTCTCGAGTGCGGGCGGACGACGGGCCGCGAGCCCGAAGCGGTCGGCGCCGTCCGCGTCGGTGAACACGCCGGGGCCGAAGCCGAAGGTGATCGTCAGCGCCGCGGCGTCGAGCCCGAGCGCTTCGCCCGTGTCGTCCGGAGGCGCGGTGTCGGGTCCGCCGACCGCGCCCTCCTCGCTGACGTCGAGTCCGCGCGTCAGTCGCGACGCGGCGAGCGTCCAGTCCTGCAGCAGCTCGATCAGGTCCTCGCGGGTGGTGCCCGACGCGAGATCGAAGGAGGCGAAGTGCAGCCGGTCCTGCGCCGCGGTCGTGATCCCGGCCTGGTTCGAGCCGAAGAACGGCACCGTGTTCGAGGCGCCGGAGGCGTTCGCGGTCGTCGCGGAGGCGACCGCGACGGTCCCGCCGACGCCCGCGGCGATCCCCGCGGTTCCGGCCGAGACGAGGCCGAGCAGCCCGCGCCGCGAGAGGCGGCGGGGCTGCTCGACGGGGGCGGCGGAGTCGGGGGAGACGTCCGCCGCGGTGTCCTGCTGGTCGTCGTCCATCTACTCCGCGGGCTCCTCGACGCCGAGCACCGTGTGGGTGAGCTGCGACAGCGGCTCCGAGAGGGCGTTCACCTGGTCCGAGAGCTCCTTCTTCTGCTCATCGGTCACCGAGGAGTAGGGCGCGAAGCCTGCGTCGATCGAGCCGTACTGCGCGAGCAGCGTGTCGAGTGCGGTGAACTGCTCCGTGATGTCGGCGGTCAGTGCGGCGCCCTCGTCGCCCGAGGCTGTCGCGATCGGCTCGACGTTGCCGAAGGCGACCTCCGCACCCTGGACGTTGGCGGCGAAGTCCATCAGGTCGGTTCCCGACCACCAGTCCTCCTCGCCGGTGATCTTGCCCGCGGCGACCTCGTCGAGCAGGCCGATGGCGCCGTTCGAGATGTCACCGACCGAGACGGTGAAGTCGTCGGCGTTCACGAGGTCGTAGAGGCTCTGCACGTCGTCCACGAGCCCCTGGCCGAACTCGGCGCGCTGCTCCGGGGTCGACGGCGCCCAGTCGAGGTAGGCGCTCGTGCCGTCGGAGTTGAGCGCGTCCTGCGCCGGGACCCAGAGGTCCTTCTCGATGCGGTGGAAGCCGGTCCAGTCCAGGCCCTCGGCGACGGCGTCGACCTCGCGGTAGTCGATCTTCGGGTCGAGGTCGCCGAACGCCTCCGCGGTGGGCTCGATGCGCTCGTAGAAGACGCGTGTCGACGCGAAGAGGCCGCGCGCCGTCTCGTCGTCGCCGGCCACGTAGGCGTCGCTGAAAGCCTGCACAGCGGGGAGGAGCTCGCCCGCCTGCGACTTCACGTAGGCGACGTAGTTGGTCACGGCCGCCTCCGTCGCCGCCTTCTCGTCCGCGGACTGCTCGGTGGCCTCACCGGTGACGGTGAACTCGGACAGGCCGATGGGAGCGCCGACCTGCTGGAACTTGCAGGCCGTGTAGTACGTGCCGGGCTCGAGCTGGGCGACGTAGGACACGGTCTGCCCGGGCGTCACGTTCTCCTTCTCGCCGACGATCCGCAGCTTGTCGTCCGCGAGGATCTCGAACTCGTTGACGTCCGTGCCCTCGTTCGCGAGCGAGAAGGTCACCGCTCCGGCCGAGGCGGTCGCGGCCGAGACGTCGCAGGCCTCGTCGCTGATGGCGACGTCGAGCGCCGCCGAGGAGGAGGCGGCCGAGTTCGGCACGCAGCCGGAGAGCGCGAACGCGAGGACTCCGGCACCGGCGAGGCCGGAGACGAGGCGGGGGAGCGGGGAACGGCGGGGGACTGCGCGCGAGGGCATGGTTCTCCTGGAGTAGGGGGTGGAACCGGCGGTGCCGGGATCAGACGGAGGTGCGAACGGGAGTCGCGACCGGGGCCGCGCTGCCCCGACGCGGCCGGCGGAGCCGGACCTGGCGGACGAAGAGGGCGCCGACGACGACGAGGTACGCGAGCCAGGCGGTGAACTGCAGCGCGGTCGGCTCCGGCGTGTAGTTGAAGAGCCCACCGAGGATCGCGGAGATCGGTGCCGGCAGCACCGCACCGAGGCTGAACAGCGGGGCGCCCCAGCCGGGCAGGAGCGACGCCTCCTGCAGGTCTCCGACGCCGTACGAGAGCACGCCCGCCGCGACCACGATCAGGAAGCCGCCCGTCCAGGTGAAGAACCGGCCGAGATCGATCCGGACGAAGCCGCGGAAGATCAGGTACGCGATGACGACCGCCGAGAGGATGCCCAGGAGGGCGCCGATCGTGCCGGTCCAGGCCTCCGCCCCGGAGGAGGCGCTGCTCGAGGAGACGCTGGCCCAGACGAACAGGGCGGTCTCGATCCCCTCGCGGCCGACGCTCACGAAGCCGAGCACGACGATCCCGAGGGCGGATCCGCCGACGGCGGCGTCGAGCCGCGACTCCAGCTCGCCCTTGAGGCTCCGGGCGTTCGCGCCCATCCAGAAGATCATCCAGGTGACGAGGCCGACCGCCAGGATCGACAGCCCGCCGCCGAGCAGCTCCTGCGCCTGGAACGACAGCCCGTAGGGGCCCCAGGTCAGGATCGCCCCGGTCACGAGCGAGATCGCGACGGCCGCGGCGATGCCGGTCCACAGGCGTGGCAGCACGTCGCGGCGCCCGAGCTTCGTCAGGTACGCGACGAGGATGCCGACCACGAGGCCGGCTTCGAGGCCTTCGCGGAGGCCGATGAGGTAATTTGCGAGCACGCGTGTTCTCTCGGTCGATCGCGGGAGGGGTGGGACGACCCCCGCCCCGGGCCTCATCCTTCGGTAAGCCTTGCCTTACCGGAGTCGACTGTAGTGCGCCGCCCGAGCGCCTGTCCAGAAGCGCGCCGGGTGCGCATCCGCGTGCCGGACGGAAGGTGGAGTGTGGACGCGAGCCCAGCTGGAGTGCACGAGAGGGTCGTCGCGGTCCACGCGCACCCCGACGACGAGACCCTGACCATGGGCGGCACCCTCGCCCGCCTCGCCGCGCAGGGAGCGGCGGTCACCGTCGTCACCGCCACGCGCGGCGAGTGCGGAGAGGTGATCCCCGAGGACCTCGCGGCGCTCGAGGGCTCCGACGAGCTCGCCTCGCACCGCACGACCGAGCTCGTCGTGGCGCTGACGGCCCTCGGAGTCGCGGATCACCGCTTCCTCGGAGCCGAGAACGCCCGCGCGCGGGGCGCCGCTCCGCGCGTCTACCGCGACTCCGGCATGCAGTGGGGCCCCGGCCGCGTGCCGGTCCCGCTCGAGCCCGTGCATCCCGCAGCCTTCACGGCCGCTCCGGAGGAGGAGGAGATCGCCGATCTCGTCGCCGTCCTCCAGCAGACCCGCGCGGGCGTCGTGCTGTCCTACGACGCGGGGGGCGGCTACGGCCACCCCGATCACGTGCGTGCGGCGAGCGTCGCGCGCCGAGCCGCCGAGCTGCTCGGGATCCGCTACCTCGCGGTCCTGCCCGAGGGGACGCCTCCCGAGGACGGCGACGTCGTCATCGAGCTCGGCGACGAGGACTACGCCCGCAAGCGCGCCGCACTGCAGGCGCACGCCACGCAGATCGTGGTGGAGGGCGAGTCGGCCCGGCTCTCCAGCGGCCCGGCCTTCCCCGTCGGCGGCGTGGAGCGCTTCCGTCCGGCGCCCGCTCTCGCCGCGTCGCCGGACGCGCCCGTTCCGGAGGAACGGCCCGACCTCCGCTCCCGCGTCGTCTCGGGCGTGCTCTCGGTGCTCGTCGGCGCCGTCGTCGGAGCGATCACCACCATCGCCCACCAGAGCACCGTCGTCGTCGGCGACGCAGTCCTGCCGCTCGGGCTGGTGGCGTCGCTCGCCGCGGTGCTCCTCCTCCTCCTGGGGCTCCGCCTCGTGATGATCGACCGCTTCGTCGCGTTCTGCGCGGCCATGGGGCTCCTCGGTGTCATCGGCCTGCTGGCGCTGCGCAGTGCGGGAGGCTCGGTGCTGGTCCCCGCGAACGGCCTCGGCGTCGTGTGGACCTTCGCCCCCGGCCTGATCGCGCTGGTCGTGATCGCCTGGCCGCGCCTGCGCCCCACACCCCCGACGCCTCCTGCACCCGAGGCGGAGCCTGCGGGACTCGACGCCCCGTCGCTCCGCGTACGATAGAAGCCTCTGTTCGAAGGGACGCCACGACCGTGACCTACGTGATCGCACTTCCGTGCGTCGATGTCAAAGACCGCGCCTGCATCGACGAATGCCCGGTCGACTGCATCTACGAAGGCGAGCGCTCGCTCTACATCCACCCCGACGAGTGCGTCGACTGCGGTGCCTGCGAGCCGGTCTGCCCCGTCGAGGCGATCTACTACGAGGACGACCTCCCCGAGGAGTGGTCCGACTACTACAAGGCGAACGTCGAGTTCTTCGACGAGATCGGCTCCCCGGGCGGAGCCGCCAAGATCGGCGTGATCGCGAAGGACCACCCGGTCATCGCGGTGCTGCCGCCCCAGGGCCACTGAGCGGCCCTCCGGTGGCGCTCGGAGCCCTGCCCGACTACCCCTGGGACCTGATGGGTCCCGCGACGGCGCTCGCGTCCTCGCATCCCGACGGCATCGTCGATCTCTCGATCGGCTCGCCCGTCGATCCCACGCCCGCCCTCATCCGCGAGGCGCTCGCGCGGGCGACGGACGCGCACTCCTACCCGACGACGGTCGGCACGCCCGCCCTGCGCGAGGCGATCGCCGCCTGGTTCGCCCGCCGTCGCGGAGTCCCGGGCATCGGCGTCGACGAGGTCCTGCCCACCATCGGCTCGAAGGAGCTCGTCGCCTGGCTCCCCTTCCTGCTCGGCCTCGGCGAGGGCGACGTGGTGGTCCACCCCCGCGCCGCCTACCCGACCTACGCGATGGGCGCGGCGATCGCCGGCGCCTCCGTGCTCGCCTCGGACGATCCGGCCGAGTGGCCCGACTCCACCCGCCTCGTCTGGCTGAACTCGCCGGGAAACCCCGACGGCGCGGTACTCGATGTGCCGGCACTGACGCGCGCGGTGGAGCGGGCTCGCGAGCTGGGCGCAGTCATCGCCGGAGACGAGTGCTACGCCGAGCTCGGCTGGGAGGGCCGCTGGGCCGACGAGCCGATCCCGAGCATCCTCGACCCCCGGGTGGTCGGAGCGAGCCGCGAGGGCGTCCTGGGCGTCTACTCGCTCAGCAAGCAGTCGAACCTCGCCGGCTACCGCGCCGCGTTCGTCGCGGGCGACTCGTCCCTCATCGCGCGCCTCGTGACCGTCCGCAAGCACGCCGGCATGATCGTGCCGGGTCCGCTCCAGGAGGCGATGATCACCGCCCTGGGCGACGACGCGCACGTGGCGGAGCAGAAGGAGCGCTACCGAGCGCGCCGCGATCGGCTGCGTCCCGCCCTCGAGTCCGCCGGCTTCCGCATCGACCGCAGCGAGGCGGGCCTCTACCTCTGGGCCACCGAGGGGCGGCCCGCGTGGGAGTCGATCGAGCGGCTCGCGCGGATCGGCGTGCTCGCCGGACCCGGCGTCTTCTACGGCGACCACTTCACCGAGCACGTGCGCCTGTCGCTGACGGCGACCGACGAGCGGATCGACGCGGCCGCGTCCCGGCTGTCCGCGGGCCTCTCCTAGCGACGGCCGTCGGCCGCTTCTGTCGCAGTCCCACAACCCGCGCCGGGGACCACTGGCCGGTGCAGCAGGTCCCCTGCTGTGCCCTTAGGCTGTAGGAGGTTCGGTCGATGTCGCCACACAACGGCGCCGGCTGCACCGCCCACACACCCGGCGCCGCCCGCTCCGTGCGAGCGCGCTGCCGGGAGCGACCGTGACGACCTGGGAGGCGTTGTGACCGAATCCGGCACGCAGAGCGACGGAACCGCGACGGTGGAGGCACCGGAGCCCGCCACGGAGAGCGCGCCGGCTGCGGCCGAGGCCGAGCCCCAGAAGGTCACGCTCACCTTCGGCGATCGCACCGCCGAGTTCCCGATCCTCCGCAGCGTCGACGGCGCCTCGAGCATCGACTTCTCGACCCTGACGAAGCAGACCGGCTTCATGTCGCTCGACTACGGCTTCGTGAACACCGCGGCGACCAAGTCGCAGATCACCTACATCGACGGCGACAAGGGCGTCCTGCGCTACCGCGGGTACCCGATCGAGGAGGTCGCGACGAACGCGACGTACCTCGAGGTCGCGTGGCTCCTCATCTACGGCGAGCTGCCCACCGCCGACGAGCTCGCCGGCTTCGACGAGCGCATCCGCCGTCACACGCTGCTCCACGAGGATCTCAAGCGCTTCTTCGACGCGCTCCCGCACAGCGCCCACCCCATGTCGGTGCTCTCGGCCGGAGTCTCGGCGCTCTCGACCTACTACGAGGACAGCTCGAACCCGAAGGATCCGGAGGCGGTCGAGCTCACCACGATCCGTCTGCTCGCGAAGCTGCCCGTCATGGCGGCCTACGCGCACAAGAAGAGCATCGGGCAGGCCTTCCTCTACCCCGACAACTCGCTGAGCTTCGTCGACAACTTCCTCCGCCTCAACTTCGGCACCATGGCCGAGAAGTACGACGTCGACCCTGTGCTCTCCAAGGCCCTCGACCGCCTGCTGATCCTGCACGAGGACCACGAGCAGAACGCCTCCACGTCGACGGTGCGCCTGGTCGGCTCGACCGAGGCCAACCTCTACGCCTCCGTCTCCGCCGGCATCAACGCGCTCTTCGGCCCGCTGCACGGCGGCGCGAACGAGGCGGTCCTGACGATGCTCGGCCGCATCCGCGAATCGGGCGAGAGCGTCCAGACCTTCGTCGAGCGGGTGAAGAACAAGGAGGAGGGCGTGCGCCTGATGGGCTTCGGCCACCGGGTGTACAAGAACTACGACCCGCGCGCCAAGCTCGTCAAGGAGAGCGCCTCCGAGGTGTTGCAGGCGCTCGGAGTGAAGGATCCGCTGCTCGACATCGCGATGGAGCTCGAGGCCCTCGCGCTCGAGGACGACTACTTCAAGGAGCGCCGCCTCTACCCGAACGTCGACTTCTACACCGGCGTCATCTACAAGGCGATGGGCTTCCCGACGCGGATGTTCACCGTGCTCTTCGCGATCGGACGCCTGCCCGGCTGGATCGCCCACTGGCGCGAGATGAACATCGACAAGCAGACCAAGATCGGCCGCCCCCAGCAGCTCTACATGGGCGCTCCCGAGCGCCACTGGCCCACCGGCAGCTGACCCGCCGCCCCGATGCCGCCTCCGCACCCGCGGAGGCGGCATCGTCCGTCCCCGGCTTGCTGGTCGAGTGGCCCGCCCCGCGGGCGTATCGAGACCCCCCAGCCCGCTCTCAGGCGTGCAGCGCCGTGTTCAGCTCGATCCCCGCACCGGTGCGGGCCAGCACCTCCACCGCTCCCGTCAGCGAGTTGCGGCGGAACAGCAGATTCGGCACCCCCGACAGCTCGACGGCCTTCACCGTCTGCGGGCGCCCGTCGGCGCGCGGCGCCCCGCCCACGACGACGACCTTCGTCCCGGCGGTGACGTACAGCCCCGCCTCGACCACCGAGTCGTCCCCGATCGAGATGCCGATTCCCGAGTTCGCACCGAGCAGCGCGCGCGCCCCGATCGAGATCCGCTGCGTCCCTCCGCCCGACAGGGTGCCCATGATCGAGGCGCCGCCGCCGATGTCCGAACCGTCGCCGACGACGACGCCCTGCGAGATGCGCCCCTCGACCATCGAGCTGCCGAGTGTTCCCGCGTTGAAGTTCACGAAGCCCTCGTGCATGACCGTCGTCCCCGGAGCGAGGTGCGCACCCAGGCGCACGCGGGACGTGTCGGCGATCCGGACCTTCGCCGGAGTGACGTAGTCGGTCAGCCGCGGGAACTTGTCGATGCCGGCCGCCTGGATCCCGTGGCGGCGGAGCGAGGGACGGAGCCGGGTGAACGCGTCCGGAGAGACCGGGCCCGCGTTCGTCCAGACGACGTTCGCCAGGTGGGCGAAGATCCCGTCGAGGTTGATCGTGTTGGGCTGCACCAGCAGGTGCGACAGCAGGTGCAGGCGGAGGTAGGCGTCCGACGTCGAGGCCGGGGGCGCCTGCAGGTCGATCTGCAGCGTGACCACGTCGATCCGGACCTCGCGCCGCGCGTCCTCGCCCGCGAGCGCCTCGAACTCCGCGGGGACGATCCACGGGTCCCGTCCGGCGGGGATCGTGCCCAGGCGCGGCTCCGGGAACCAGGTGTCGAGGACGGTGCCGTCCGAGGCGATGGTGGCGAGCCCGTAGCCCCAGGCGGAGGCGGGCGCGGAGGAGTCTGAGGAGTGCTCGGGGGTCATGGCACCCAGGGTAGCGCGCGGCATCCGGCCGCTACCCTGGGTGCCATGGCCGCTCCGACCCCCGCCGCTCCGCCCGTCGCGCCCCTGGATCTGCGCTCCGATCCGATCGCGCTGACCCGGGTGCTGTGCGACATCCCGTCGGTCTCCGGGGCGGAGTCGGCACTGGCCGACGCCATCGAGTCCGCCCTGTCCGACTTCCCGCACCTCGAGGTCGTGCGCGACGGCGACACGGTGGTCGCACGGACCCTTCTCGGGCGTGCTCAGCGGGTCGTCATCGCCGGCCACCTCGACACCGTCCCGATCAACGACAACCTGCCCGTCGTCGACGAGACGATCGGCGGAGTCGACCACCTCGTCGGCCGCGGAACCGTCGACATGAAGGCCGGAGTCGCGGTCCAGCTCGTGCTCGCGGCGGAGCTGACCGAGCCCGCTGTCGACATCACCTGGATGTGGTACGACAACGAGGAGGTCGCGTCCGACCTCAACGGGCTCGGCCGCCTCTCCCGGAACCGCCCGGATCTCTTCACCGCCGACTTCGCCGTCCTCGGCGAGCCCACGAGCAGCGAGGTCGAGGGAGGCTGCAACGGCACGCTCCGCGTCGACGTCGTCACGCGAGGGCGGCGGGCGCACTCGGCGCGCAGCTGGGTCGGCGAGAACGCGATCCACGCCGCCGCGCCGATCCTCGAGCGCCTCGCCGCCTACGAACCGCGCGTCGTCGAGGTCGACGGCCTTCTCTACCGCGAGGGCGTCAACGCGGTCCGGATCTCCGGAGGCGTCGCCGGCAACGTGATCCCCGACCTCTGCACGGTGCACGTCAACTACCGGTTCGCCCCGAGCCGCACCGGGGCGGAGGCCGTCCAGCACCTCCGCGAGCTCTTCGACGGCTTCGAGGTCGAGGTCGTCGACCTGGCGGAGGGGGCGCGTCCCGGCCTCGACGCTCCGCTCGCGCAGGCTTTCCTCGCCGCGGTCGACGCCGAGGCCAAGCCGAAGTACGGCTGGACGGACGTCGCGCGCTTCTCGGCGCTCGGCGTCCCCGCGGTGAACTACGGACCGGGCGATCCGCTGAAGGCGCACGCCGACGACGAGCGCGTCGCCGTGCACGAGATCACGGCGTGCACCGAGGGCCTCCGCCGCTGGTTGAGCACCCCCGCGTGAGCGCCGTCGCCCCGGTGCTGAGCACCCGCCGCCGGGCCCGCCTCCGACTCGTGCCCTGGTGGGCGCGGGTGCTGGGCGTCTTCGTGCTGACCCGAGTCGTGACGACGACGATCCTCCTGCAGTTCGCCGCGAACCAGGCCGCGAACGCCTGGACCGGCCCGTCGCCCTCCTACTCCGCCTTCGCCAGCCTCTGGGACGGCCGCTGGTACGAGATCATCGCGACGGCCGGCTACCCCTCCGAGCTCCCCGTGACCGCGGAGGGCGAGATCGGAGAGAACGCCTGGGCGTTCATGCCGCTCTACCCGGCCGTGGTGCGACTGCTCATGCTGGTCACGGGCCTGGGCTGGGGGAGTGCCGCGGTCACCGTCTCGGTGATCTGCGGAGCGGTCGCGTGCCTGGTCCTGTACCGCCTCCTGCGCCACTCGCTGAGCGAGAGCCAGTCGCTCATCGCCGTGCTCCTCTTCTGCGTGGCGCCGACCTCGCCCCTGCTGCAGCTGGCGTACGCCGAGTCGGCGGCCATGATGCTGACCGCGATCGTGCTCCTCCTGCTCGTCCGCCGCCGCTTCGCGCTCGTGTTCCCGGTCGTCCTGCTGCTCGGCCTCACCCGGCCCAGCGGTCTCGCCTTCGCCGCGGCGATGGGGCTCTACGTCCTCGTCCGCGTCCTCCGCCGCTCCCGTGAGCCCTTCGAGCGCGCGGAGTGGCTCCCGACCGTGGCGCTGACCGTGTGGGGGCTCGTCGTCGGCTTCCTCTGGCCGGCCGCGGCCTGGGCCGTCACCGGCTCGATGACCGCCTACACCGACACCGAGCTGGCCTGGCGCTCCTCCTACATCGGCTACCAGGAGCTGCTCCCGTTCACCTCATGGTTCCAGGGTGGCGCCTGGTGGGGGCAGTGGTGGTTCGAGTCGCCCGCGGTCGGGATCGTGCTCGTGGTGCTGCTGGTCGTCGCCTTCGCGGGGATCATGGCAGCGCCGTGGACGCGGAGGCTCGACCTGTTCAGCCGCGCGTGGATCGCCGGGTACGCCGTCTACCTCCTCGCGTTCTTCTTCCCCCAGTCGAGCACCTTCCGGCTGCTCGGCCCGCTGTTCCCGCTCGTGGGCGCACTGGCCGTGCCCCGCTCGCCGCTCTTCCGGGTCGTCGTGGTGCTGCTCGGGATCGGCGGGCAGATCCTCTGGATCTCGGCCTGCTGGGCCGTCGACGGCTACGACTGGACGCCCCCGTGATCGACCCCGCGCGGGCGTGCCGGAGAGCGCGATTTCTCGAAGACCGCGGATGCACGATAATAGGGGGATACGTCACGAAAGGGGAACTCTATGGCGGCCATGAAGCCCAGGACCGGAGACGGACCGATGGAGGCTGTTAAGGAGGGTCGACTCATCGTCGTGCGCGTTCCGCTCGAAGGAGGCGGACGACTCGTCGTCTCGGTCAACGATGCAGAGGCGAAAGAGCTGCACGATGCTCTCGCATCGGTGGTGACCCCCGCCTGACGGGGATCCACCGGCACCGTCGAGAACGCCCGTCGCACTCCGTGCGGCGGGCGTTCCCTCGTTCAGGAGCCGGTTGCGACGGGGCGGGTCTTCACGCCCTGCGCTTGTTCGCCTGCAGCAGTCCGTCTCCGATGGGGGAGAGGATGCTCACCACCGCCGGCGACGCGCTGATCTCGGCGACGAGGGTCCGGAACGCCGAGGCGATCTCGTCGCGCTGAGCGGGGTTCGACACTCGGCCGCGCCAGAGCGCGTGGGGGATCAGGACGGTTCCGCCCGGACGGACCAGCCGCAGCGCGTGCTCGACGTTCTCGATCACCTGCAGGGGATCGCCGTCGACGAAGACGATGTCGTAGGAGTTCTCGTTCATCCGCGGCAGCACCTCGAGGGCCCGCCCCGGGATGAGGCGGAGGCGGTTCGGCGAGATGCCGGCCTCGTGGAACTGGGCGCGGGCGTGCTGCTGGTGCACCGCCTCCGAGTCGATCGAGGTCAGCATCGCCTCCGGAGCACCGTCGAGGAGCCACAGACCGCTCACTCCGGTGCCGGTGCCGATCTCGATGATCTGCGAGGCGCGGGCGGCGGCCGCGATGAGCGAGGACTGCGCGCCGATGGACGGCGCGACCGCGTCGATGCCCAGCTCGACCGAGAGGCGGCGAGCGGAGGCGATGGCCTCGGGCTCGACGACCGCGTCCTCGGCGTACTTCCAGTTGGCATCCTTGTCGGACACGGTCGGGCTCCTCTGGTCGATGCGGCGGACGGATCGCGTCCGCGCGAGGCAAGGCTACGGTGGCGCGCGGGGTCGGTGCCGCAGGCGCGGCGGGTTACTCTTGTCTCGTGTTCGGTTTGACGTTCGACAAGCTCCTCATCATCGGAGTGATCGCCGTCTTCGTGCTGGGCCCCGACCGCCTCCCGCACTACGCCGCACAGCTGGGTCAGCTCGTGCGCAAGGTGCGCGGATTCGCCACTCAGGCGCGCGAACGGGTCAAGGACGAGATGGGCGAGGAGTTCAACGAGGTCGATTGGCGGAAGCTCGATCCGCGCCAGTACGACCCGCGTCGGATCATCCGCGACGCGCTCCTCGAGGACGATCCCGTTCCCACCGTCAAGCCGCCGACCGCCGTCGCCGCGCCCGTCACGACGGGCGGCCGGTCCACGTCGACGGCGGACAGCTATTACACGACGATGAAGCGCTCGGCCGGCGAGGGCCGCCTCTCGGCCGTCGCCCCGCCTCCGATCGACTCCGAAGCCACCTGACACCGTCGGCCCGGCTCTGCGGCTCGGCCACCGACGGATCGTCGGCGCCACGCAATAGACGCAGGGTCGGTCAGTTCACGCTCATCGGGAGCCGTCGACCGGTCAGACCTCGCGGTCGCGCCACGAGGGTGCGGGCGAGCGCGGTGATCGCCCGTGCCGCCGGGTCGTCCGGTGATCCGACGACGACGGGGACGCCCTCGTCACCACCGGAGCGCAGAGCAACGCTGATGGGCAGCGAGGCGAGGACCTGCACTTGGTCCCCGGACGCGCTGAGGCGCCGTGCGACCTCGTCACCGCCCCCGGTCCCGAAGAGGTCGAGCACGGTCCCGTCGGGCTGGGGGAGACCCGCCATGTTCTCGACCACGCCGATGATCCGCTGGCCCGACTGACGCGCCAGTGCGCCGCTCCGCTCGGCGACATCCGCTGCCGCGGGCTGCGGAGTCGTCACGATCAGGACTTCGGCGTGCGGCAGCAGCTGTCCGATCGAGATGGCCACGTCTCCCGTGCCGGGGGGCAGATCGAGCAGCAGGACGTCGAGATCGCCGAAGTAGACGTCCGTGAGGAACTGCGAGATCGTGCGGTGCAGCATCGGCCCGCGCCACGACACGGCCGCCCCGCGGGTGTCGCCCTCGAGGAACATGCCGATCGAGATGACCTTCACGCCGTGCGCGACGGGCGGGAGCATCAGCTCGCCCACCCGCGTGGGCCCGGCGACGCGCCCCTCGTGCATGAGCCCGAGGAGACCCGGGATCGAGAAGCCGTGCACATCGGCGTCGACCAGGCCGACCGAGAGCCCCTGTTGCGCGAGGGCGACCGCGAGGTTGGCGGTGACCGTCGACTTGCCGACCCCGCCCTTGCCGCTCGTCACCGCGTAGACGCGGGTGAGCGAGTCCGGACCGAACGGCATGGTGCGCTTCGCACCGCGCAGCCGCTCCGTCAGCGCGGTGCGCTGGGCGGGAGTCATGACGCCGACCGAGACGCGGGCGGCGGTGACACCGGGCGTGCCGGCTACGGCCTCGGTCACGTCGCGCTCGATCGCGGAGGCAGCGGGGCAACCGACGATGGTGAGGCGGATCGCGACGTCGACCGTCCCGTCCGCGGCGGCGACCACCGACTCGACCATGTCGAGTTCCGTGATGGGCTTACGGATCTCGGGATCGACGACCCGGGCGAGAGAAGCGAGGACCGCCGACTCGAGGGGCGTCGGCTCAGGCATCGCCGCGCTCGGTCCCGAGCGGCTCCGCCCCGTTCTCCTCGAAGCGGAACGTGTCCGCGCGGGTCCGGTCGGCACGGGCCGCGTCGCTCCGCGCCGCTCCGTCGAGCGGCGCAGCGAGTTCCTCGGCGGCGCCGTCCCGCTCCGCCCGGTCCTTCTCGAGCTCCTCGACCAGGCTCCGCAGCTCGGAGCGGATGAAGTCCTTGCTGGCCATGTCGCGGATCGCCAGACGTAGGGCGACGACCTCGCGGGCGAGGTACTCGGTGTCGGCCAGGTTGCGCTCGGCGCGCTGGCGGTCCTGCTCGATCTGCACGCGGTCGCGGTCGTCCTGGCGGTTCTGCGCCAGGAGCAGGAGGGGCGCCGCGTACGAGGCCTGCAGCGACAGGATGAGCGTCAGCACGGTGAAGCCGAGCGCCTGCGAGTCGAAGCGCGCGTCCTCCGGGCCGTAGGTGTTGAAGACGAGCCAGAAGACGCAGAAGATCGTCATGCCGAACAGGAACCAGGGCGTTCCCATGCCGCGGGCGAACGACTCGGTCAGCCGCCCGAATCGATCGCTGCTCTGGCGGTTGCGCAACGGCAGCACGCGGGTGCGCAGTCCCTTCGGGGCGTCGAGCCGCCGATCCTGCTTCGCATCCTTAGCCACGCGCACCCCTCCGTCCTCGTCGTCGTCCGCCGCTCGCCGCCTTCGCGGGCGGCGGCACCAGCGGGATGCCCCGCGTGGTCGTGCTCACCGGTGTGCGTGGTTCGTCGTCTCCGTCGTGGCTGCGCCAGTCGTCCGGGAGGAGGTAGTCGAGCACGTCGTCGATGGTGACGACACCGACGAGGCGGTGCGTCTCGTCGACCACCGGCACCGAGACGAGGTTGTAGCTCGCGAGGATGCGGGCGACCTCGGCGGCCGAGGTGTCGGGCGTGATCGGGTCGAAGCTCTGGTCCAGCAGGGTGCCGAGCCGCTCGTGCGGCGGGTAGCGGAGCATCCGCTGGAAGTGGACCATGCCGAGGAACCGGCCGGTCGGGGGTTCGTACGGCGGCAGCGTGACGCACACGGCCGCACCGAGCGCCGGGGCCAGCTCGTGCCGACGGATCAGGGCTAGCCCCTCTGCGACGGTGGCCTCGGCCGACACGATGATCGGCTCGGTCGTCATCAGACCACCGGCCGACTCCGGCGCGTAGGTCAGCAGCATGCGGACGTCGTCCGCCTCCTCGGGCTCCATCAGGCCCAGCAGCGCCTCGCCGCGCTCGTCGGAGAGCTGTGCGATGAGGTCGGCCGCGTCGTCGGGCTGCATCTGATCGAGCACGTCGGCGGCACGGTCGTCGTCGAGCTGGCCGAGGATCTCGACCTGCTCGCTCTCGGGCATCTCCTCGAGGACGTCCGCGAGGCGGTCGTCCGAGAGCTCGCCCGCGACCTCCAGCATCCGCTGAGTGGGCAGGTCGAGGAGGGTGCTGGCCAGGTCGGCCGGCTTCAGCTCGGCGAGGCTCGCGACGTACTGCTCGGCCGACTGCGCCTCTCCGGAGCCCGTCTCGCGGACCTCGCGCCAGCCAGCGAACGTGGTGGCCCCCTTCGCGAAGGGGGAGGGGGAGGTCTTCGGCCGGCGGACGAACAGCTGGGCGAGCTGCCACTCGCCGGGGCCGACCTCCTCGATGGCGACGTCCTCGACCACGGCGTCGCCCGAGCCGTCGACGAAGGTCATCCGTCGACCCAGGAGCTCGGCGATCACGCGGACCTCGCCGCCGCGCTGCTCGAAGCGCCGCACGTTGATGAGCCCGGTGGTGATGATCTGGCCGCTGCCGATGCTCGTCACCCGGCCGATCGAGACGAACACGCGGCGGCGTCCGGGGATCTCGACGACGAGCCCGACGACGCGGGGCGGATCGTTCTGGCGGTAGACCAGGAGCACGTCGCGGACCTTGCCGACGCGATCGCCGGCGGGGTCGAAGACGGTGCATCCGACCAAACGCGCGACGAAGACTCTGGCGGAACTCACGGCTACAAACCTAGTGCCGCCCGCCCGGACGGGAGCCGAGCGTTCCCTGCTGCCCCTCGGCCCGCTCCCCGACCGCATCCAGAATCCTCCAAGACCGTCATGCGATTCTGAGCGAGTGACTCAGCAGACGCCGTTCAACGGCCGCAAGGCGGTCTTCCCGACCATCCCGCGCGGCGAGATCCTCGCGACCTTCGACACCTACCAGGAGGCGCAGGCCGCCGTCGACGTCCTCGCTCGCGCCGACTTCCCGGTCAAGCAGCTCGCCATCATCGGGAACGAGCTGAAGAGCGTGGAGCGCGTCACCGGCAAGCTCACCTGGGGCAGGGTCGCTCTGGCGGGTGCCGCCTCGGGTGCGTGGTTCGGAATCTTCCTCGGGCTGCTGCTCATCATCTTCTCGCCGACCACGCAGATCTCGTTCCTGTTCGCGGCCGTGCTCCTCGGTGCCGGCTTCGGCATGCTCTTCGGACTGGCGTCGTACGCGGTGAACCGCCGTCGACGGGACTTCACCTCGACGATGCAGGTCATCGCCACGAGCTACTCCGTCCTGGCCGACCCCGAGGTCGTGAACCGCGGGCGGAACCTTCTCGATGGGCAGTCCGCGACCGAGGAGGCTCCGCAGACGAGCTGGGCCCCGCCGCCCGCCGACGTCGGCGACCCGGTGCCGGTCCGCCCCGAGGACGACCAGCGCTGATCAACCCCGAACGCCCCCGGCTCCGGCCGGGGGCGTTCGTCGTGCAACCGCCGGGGATGAAGCGCGACACCGAGGTCTGCAGCATGCTGCCGGTCGAGCGGCCCCGCGCAGTTGCGGTCTGGAGTGTGCTGCTGGTCGAGTAGCCCCGCAGGGGCGTATCGAGACCCTCCCCTCCCGCTCTCGAGACCTCGTCGGGGCGGATCCCCCGCCTACCCTGCCGCCGACCCCACCGGCGGCAGCACGATCTCGACCACGAGCCCGTGCGGCTCCCGATTCGCGATCCCGACCGTCCCGCCGGCTGACAGCACCGTCGTGTGCACCAGTGCGAGTCCGAGCCCGCTCCCGCCCGACGCCAGAGTCCGCGAGTCGTCCGGGCGCGAGAAGCGGTCGAAGGCGACCGGGATGAATTCGTCGGGCATGCCCGGTCCGTCGTCCGCGACCGAGAGCAGCAGCCGTCCGTCCTTCTGGGCGACCGTGGCGACCACCGTCCCTCCGCGCTCCAGCGCCTGGATCGCGTTGCGGACCAGGTTGTCGATCACCCTCCCGAAATCCTGCGCCGCGACTCCGTAGAGGCGAGCGGGTTCGCGCTCGTCGATCTCGTAGTCGATCTCGACGCCGGACTCCGCCGCGAGGAGCCGGGTGCGGTCGACGGCCGAGACCAGCTCGTCGACGAGCTCGGCGAACGGCGACGTGGGGCGCGCCGACCGGCTCTCGATCCGCGAGATGTCCAGCAGCGCGGAGGCGAGGCGCACCAGCCGGTCCACGCTCTTGCGCGCGTCCAGGATCACCCGGTCGACCGCGGCGGAGTCCTCCACACGGTGGTGCGCGATCTCGAGCTGCGCCGACAGCGCGGCCAGGGGAGTGCGGAGCTCGTGGCTCGCATCCGACACCATCTGCTTCTCCCGCGCGAGCGAGGCGCTCTGCTTCTGCAGGAACGCGTTGAGCGTCTCGGCGAGCTCGTCGATCTCGTCGCGGGTGCCCACGACCGGCAGCTGGTCGCCCTGCCCGGGGTCGGCGGCGATCTGATCGGCCCGGGCCCGCATACGGCGGACCGGAGCGAGCGCGGTGCCCGTCAGGATCCACGACGCCAGCCCGAACGTGACCACGAGGAAGATCGCGGCGTAGACCAGCACGTGCGCGAAGTCGTCGAGGACCAGCTGCGAGGCGGCCTGATCCCGTGCGGTCACGACCGACCACGTCGCTCCGTCGTCGTCGATCGCGGCGACGCGTGCCAGATAGCTCGTGCTCCCGGTGGTGAGCTGCTCGTAGCGAGCGGTGGTGTCTGCTCCGGTCTCCCGCAGGTCCTCGAGCACCGCATCGGTGAGGGCGGTCGGCATGGTCGTGGCGCCGACAGAGCCGTCGGGGGCCAGAGCGAGGTAGAGCTGCCCGGTCGACGTCGCCGGGGCGCGGGGCACGTTGCCGGCCGAGATGTCGCGTCGGATCTCGTCCTCGATGGAGGTGAGGATCGTCCGCTCGCTGCGCTCCACGATCCCGGAGACGACCTGGTAGAAGAGGAGCGCCGCGAGCGCGAACAGGACCGACGCGACCGCGACGCTCCCGATGGTGATCCGCGCGCGGATGGAGAGGGCGGTGGGCCGTCGGCTCTCGGGCTGCGCCGGGGCTGCCACGGCTAGTCGACCGGGCGGAGGAAGTAGCCCTTGCCGCGCACCGTCACGATGGTCACTCCGGTGTCGTCGGTCGGGAGCTTCTTACGCAGGTAGCTGACGTACTGGTCGACGATGTTGTTGTCGACGATCTCGCCGCCGCCCCAGATCTCCGCGAGGATGCGCTGCCGCGTGACGACGGATCCGACGGGTGTGATGAGGAGCTTCAGGAGCTCGAGCTCCTTGGGGCTGACGTGGATGCGGCTGGCGTCGGCAGTGCGGCGGATGCTGGAGCCGTCGACCGTGATGCGTCCGACCTCGATCGAGGTGGACATGAGCGAGGGGCTGCGTCGCAGCAGGGCACGGAGTCGGGCGTTCAGCTCGGTGAAGGCGAACGGCTTGGTGAGGTAGTCGTCCGCTCCGGCGTCGAGGCCGAAGACGCGGTCCTCGATCGCGTCCCGCGCGGTGAGCAGCATGATCGGGGTCGATCGGCCGAGCTCTCGGATGCGGCGGCAGATCTCGAATCCCGACATCGCGGGCAGCATCACGTCGACGATCGCCGCCGAGAACTCGGCGTTGCTGAACGCGACCAGCGCGTCCACGCCGTTGGTGGTGAGCACAGCCTCGTAGCCGGCATCGCCGAGGCCTCCCACGAGAGCTTCGCCCATGGCCGGATCGTCTTCCACGACAAGGATCTTCACGGGCCTCACCCTACGACGCGGCTCTCAGGAACGAGTGTTCCTGAGAGCCGTTCGAGGGATCTTCGGGGCGGCTCCGCGACGAGGGCGGCGGTTCAGTCGTAGTAGACGAACGTGCTTGCGCACTCCTGCGAGCAGAAGGGCGAGTGACGGCGGGCACGATTGCTGCCGCACGCCTCGCACTTCTTGTGGTTGAGGTGGAGGAGACGGGCGCCCGTCAGGCGGGGCGGGAGTTCGATGAGCATGATCGGTCCAGGGATTCACGCACCGGGGTTCCATCGGGGGACGAGTGAGGTTTCGGGTCTGCACTCGGGGTGGCGCGTGCGCCGATCATACGGCCTTCCGCGCCAAATTGTCCCCGTAGGGGTGTCATTTGGCCAGAAAGATGTGCCGGTTCAGCGGAGAGCGGCGTGCCAGCGGGGGCGGACAGGTCGAGAAGCGACAGGCCGCGACAAGGGGGCCTCCTGATCGCGCCGTGACCGAACACGCCGCACGACCCTCTTCTACTGTGACATCGCCTCATCCCTCGACCGACTGGGAAGCCCTTCGTGCTCAACAGACTGCTCGCTCGCCTCCGTCGCCGCCGCCCGTGCGAAGCGTGCGGCCTCCGCCCGGCGACGTCGACCGGCTTCTGCTCCGACGACTGCGCCAGGACCTTCCACTACTACGACCTCTGACCAGCGGTCGACGCGATCCTCGTCTCCGTATGGATCCTGGTGCTGACGAACGTGTGGTCGACGCTCGTGGAACCGGATGCTTGAGGATGCTGCCTCCCGAGGTGCCCGCGAACCTCGGATTCTGCAGCACTGTGTTCGCGTCATCGATTCAACAGGTGCTGATGATGTTCCCTTTTCCGCTGTCCGATACTTCCGCGCCGTCTCTGCCTCGCCTGCGGGGTCACATCGTCGCAGCACGGTGGTTCGCGCGACGCCGCGTGCGGCAGGGACCGACCGGCTTCTTCCTGACCTCCTCTGTCGAACGCAGTGCCCAGGATGCGGCTGCCGCCCTCTCGGCCGGCGGCGATCCGACCCAGTGCTGGAGCGCAACCGCTCCCGCACTGGTCGCGAGCGAATCCCTCTGAACCAGCACTCCGAGGGGTCCCTCGTGTCGACCGAGCGTGGAAATTCAGGTGTCGACGCAGGCCTCGACAAGCGCGTCGGTCGGTCAGCTCCGACTTGAACGCGACATAGTGAGAGCGATCGGAGTGACGTGCAGGACCTATGGACAGGAGACGTCGCTCGAGAGGTCGAGTCGGCGCCGAAGGGCTCAGGAGGCCCCCAAGTCTCGGGCTGCCGTCGTTCTATGAAGTGAGAGCCGTTGCTCTTCCGCGCCCGGACCCGTTCGCGGTCGCCCTGTCGCGGCTGCTCATCGTGCCCGTGATCGTGCCGATGGATGTGGGCAAAGGGTAGGTCGCCGGCGTCGTTCTCCAGCTCGGTCTCCTGCTGGTCGGCCTCCGGCGCCCTCTGGACGCTGGATTCGAGGACATCGTGTCTTCACCTGTGTACACCAGCGCTGACCGCTTCTCGAGTTCGAGGACGACGCCTCCCGAGCGACCAGCGAGCCCCCGAAGGCTTGCGCCCCGATGGTCGCGGTGTCGGCTCCCTGAGGTATCGACGATGTTCTCGTTTCTGCGCACGCTTCTCTTTGCCCGACGCTGCACCGCTTGCGGGGTGAAACCAGCACGCCGTGACGGCTTCTGCGATGACGCGTGCGCGAGAACGAATCACCTGTACTCCTGAGCGCCCGTTTCGCTCATCCGAGAGGCCGTGTCCGAGAGGCGCATCAGTCGGTCAGCTCCGATATGAACGCGACAAGCTGAGAACGCACGGGAAAAAGATAGGGCACGTGTACAAGAGGCGGCTCTCGAGAACTGCCTCGTTGTACCTTCGGATGGCTGATCGAAAGCGCCGTCCGCGCTTCTCCGAAGAAACTGGACTCGGGCCGTTGGTCGAGGTCCGTCCTGGCCAGATGCTGCTGCCTCTAGCCTCCGATGAGGTACTTCCGAATCGGCGTCCTGACGAGTGCGAGGCCGAGAGCCCAAGGGACGATGAGGGCAACCAAGTAGTGCCACCAACGTGCGTCGGCCTGCGTGGCGCCGAGCAGGTAGAGCACGAATGGGTGCGTAAGAATGACGCACATCGCAACTGATGTCAGCATCCGAGCAGGACGTTGCACTGCGGCGGCGGCCCGTGGCGCCTTGTCGAACAAGAAGCTGGCGAGAATGATCACGGCCCAACAGAGAGCGAGAGAGACGCATGCCGAGACCAGGAGCGCGCCGTAGAAACCGTACTTCACATCGATCGGAGGTATCACAGGTGACGCGAGGATGGCGAGCAGGACGACACTCATCGCGATGAGTGCGAGACGTGAAGTGACATTCGAGGCGAAATTCTTGAAGAACCGACCGAAGATCACGAAGGCGAGGCACACGGTCGCGGTACCGATTGACAATGGCAACTTCGAGAGAAGAGGCCCGACGGCCCAACCGGCGGCGAGGAGAAGGATCGCGATGCCGAGCTGAGCGATCATCGCAAGGCGGTCGATGAGTCGGTAGAGCACAGCGACAAAGAACAATGCCGAGATAAACCAGAACGTCGTGAAGGGACGCGCGGCGTGCACTGAACCCGCAAACGGCTTCAGAAGACGGCTGAGGTCGACGCTGTCAGAGACGAGGGACGTGACGAGGAACGTTATCCAGATGATCGCGAACCACGATACGTACGGCAGTCCGAGAGAGGACCAACGTCGTTCGGCTTCTTCTCGCACAGTGCGACCGCCAGGCTTCCACAGCCAGCCTGTGAGGAAGAAGAAGAACGGCACTGTCCACGAGAAAAGGATCGACTGCTCGTCGAGCGGAACCACAAACGTGTGCCGAAAGACGATGAAGACGAGCGCAAGCACGCGGACGACGTCGATTGCTGGTGAGCGTGCGGAAGGGGGCGTCACCTTCAGAGCCTATGCGAGTGCGACGGGAGTGCAGTCGTCGCGTTGAGCCGAGGTCGATCCATCGAGCTGCCTGACAGGGAGCTGACACCACCGCGTTGCCTTGATTGGGACTTTGATTCGTGGCGGGCGATACGACGCAAGAGGCGCGGACACGCGGTACTCCTGCGGCCGACCAGGCCCTTAGCACGCACGCGCTGAACCGCAGATGGGAGCTTCACGCGCTTCCCGTGCGGCCGCGGAAGCGGAGACCGAAGAAACGGAGACCGAGGAAGCTCACGTGGTGCCCCCAGTAGGATTCGAACCTACGCCCCTGCCTCCGGAGGGCAGTGCTCTATCCCCTGAGCTATGGGGGCCAGGAGTGCCTGACCACATTAGCACCCGGCTGGAGGGCCACCCGACGCCGGAACGTGCCGTGGGGCGTGCCACGATGGAGCCATGCTGCGCACCGTCTCCGCCTCGCTGGACCTGCGTCTCTCCGGGCCGACCGACCTGATCTTCCTCGTGGCCGCGGCGGAGACGGGCGACTCGTTCGAGGACTCCTTCTCGGTCCGGCTCGACGGCGAGGTGCTGCCCGTCAGGCAGTTCCCCGCCCGGCACGGTTCCCGCGTCCACCGCGTGGAGGCGAACCGGGGCGAGATGCGCGTCGAGTACCGGGCAGAAGTCCACGGCCGGGGCGCTCCCGACGAGCCGAGCGAGCTCGAGCTGGTGGAGTACCTACGACCGAGCCGGTACGCCGAGGCGGACGTTCTCGGCGGCATCGCCCGTCGCGAGTTCGGACGCGCGCGGGGTTTCGACGCGCTCACGGCCGTCGAGGCGTGGGTCCACGGCCACCTCTCCTACGAGTACGGCTCGACCGTCGCGACCGGGGGAGCGGCGCAGGTCATCGACAGCGGTCGGGGAGTGTGCCGAGACTTCGCGCACACGTGCGCCGGGCTGCTGCGAGCGCTCGACATCCCGGCGCGGGTCAGTGCCGTCTACGCTCCCGGCCTCGAGCCGAAGGACTTCCACGCGGTGACGGAGGCGTGGGTCGGCGGCGCGTGGCACGTGATCGACGCGACGCGGCTCGCTCCGCGTGGGTCGATGCTCCGCATCTCGTCGGGACGCGACACCGCGGACACAGCGTTCCTCAGCAGCTACCTCACCGATCTGTCGCTCACCAGGATGAGCGTCGACGCGGAGTGCGATACGGCCGTCGAGGACGACCACGTGTCGCCCGTCCGCCTCGGCTGACGTCAGGCTCCGACCGCGGCGACGGCGGCGCGCACGAGCGGCTCGGGATCGCCGGGCTCGACGAACGACGCGCTCGACGCCTCGATCCAGTGCTCGTCGAGCAGCACGTCGGCCACTCCTCGCCCGGAGGCGACCTCGTAGTAGCCCTCGACGGCCGGCGGCTTGCCGTAGGTCGGCACGGCGTTGCTCGTGCGGAAGAACTCGTTCTTGAGCGCCTCGACCAGGGATGCGTCGAGGTGCGCCACGGCGATCTGCAGCTCGGCGCCCGTGTCGTCCGAGAAGCCGCAGACCAGCCCGTCGTAGCCCGCGATCTCGGTCGAGACGTCCGTCCGCTCGACGGAGTCGTCGGGAGTGAACGCCGCCCACAGTCCGGTCAGCGCCGAGGCGGGGACGAGCTCCTCGCAGGTCAGCGGCACCGGGGTGCCGGTGATCGCGCCGGCGACGGTCGGAGCGGGAGCCGGAGCCGCGGTGCATCCGGTCAGCGCGCTGAGGGCGACGACGAGGAGGAGGGCGGCGGGGCGTCGCATGCGGTGCACCCTAGCAAGCGCTCCCCGTTCAGGGTCGAGGGAGCCCCGGCGGAGCCGCACCCGGCCGGTAGAATCGTCCCCTGTGACTCCCGAACAGCTCGCCGCCTCCCTGCACGCCCTCGTCCACGACGCCGTGCAGCGACGGGGGAGCGACGCCGAGCCGGCTCTCGCCGACGTCGTGCTCGAACGGCCCAAGAACCGCGACCACGGCGACTGGGCCTCCAACATCGCGATGAAGCTGGCCAAGAAGGTCGGAGCGAACCCGCGTGAGCTCGCGGCCGAGCTGGCCGAGGGCCTCGGGGCCGTGGACGGTGTCGCCAGCGTCGAGGTCGCGGGTCCCGGCTTCCTCAACGTCCGTCTCGAAGCGGCCGCGGCCGGCGCCCTCGCCGGGGTGATCGTCGAGGCGGGGGAGTCCTACGGCTCCGGCTCCCTCTACACGGGCGTGAGGATGAACCTCGAGTTCGTCTCGGCCAACCCCACCGGCCCCATCCACATCGGCGGCACGCGCTGGGCGGCCGTCGGCGACAGCCTCGCCCGCGTGCTGCTGGCGCAGGGGGCCGAGGTCACCCGCGAGTACTACTTCAACGACCACGGCGCGCAGATCGACCGCTTCACGCGCAGCCTCCTCGCCGCTCACCGAGGCGAGCCGACGCCGGAGGACGGCTACGGAGGCGCCTACATCGCCGACATCGCCGACCGTGTCGTCGCCGCGTATCCGGGCGACCTCTCGGTCCTGCCCGAGGAGGAGCTGAACGAGACGTTCCGCTCGATCGGCGTCGAGCTCATGTTCGGCGAGATCAAGCAGAGCCTGCACGAGTTCGGAGTCGACTTCGACGTCTACTTCCACGAGAACTCCCTGCACGAGTCGCGCGCTGTCGAGCGGGCGATCGAGCGGCTGCGCGGCCTCGGCCACATCTACGAGGCCGACGGAGCGACGTGGCTGCGCACCACGGACTTCGGCGACGACCGCGACCGGGTCATCATCAAGAGCGACGGCGAGGCCGCTTACATCGCGGGCGACCTCGCCTACTACCTCGACAAGCGCGAGCGCGGCTTCGACCGGGCGATCATCATGCTGGGCGCCGACCACCACGGCTACATCGGCCGCATGATGGCGATGTGCGCCGCCTTCGGCGACACGCCGGGTGTCAACCTCGAGATCCTGATCGGGCAGCTGGTGAATCTGCTGCGCGACGGCCAGGCCGTCCGGATGTCCAAGCGCGCCGGCACCGTCGTGACGATGGAGGACCTCGTCGAGGCCGTCGGCGTCGACGCCGCGCGCTACTCGCTCGTGCGCTCCTCCGCCGACTCGACGCTCGACATCGACCTCGATCTGCTGACGAAGCGGAGCAACGACAACCCCGTCTACTACGTGCAGTACGCCCACGCGCGCACCCGTCAGGTCGCGGCGAAGGCCGAGGCCTCGGGAGTGCCGCGCGAGCCGTTCGCCCCCGAGACTCTCGTCCATCCGACCGAGTCGGCCCTCCTGGGCGGTCTGCAGGAGTTCCCGCGGATCACGGCGCACGCCGCCGAGCTGCGCGAGCCGCACCGCATCGCCCGCTACCTCGAGGAGATCGCCGGGCTCTACCACCGCTGGTACGACAGCTGCCGTGTCGTACCGCAGGGCGAGGACCCGATCGAGGCGGTGCACTCCACGCGATTGCGCCTCAACGAGGCCACCGGTCAGGTCCTGCGCAACGGGCTCTCTCTCCTCGGCGTCGCCGCTCCGGACCGGATGTGAGCGCGTCGCCGGCGCCGGCGCCCCGCCGGTCGCGGTCCCGTCGCGGCGTGGTCGTGCTCGTCGTCGTACTCCTGCTCCTCGCCGTCGCGGCGGTCGTCGCCGACTCGCTCGTGCGCCGAGGGGTGGCCGACACCGCGGCGACCAGCGTCCGCGAGGCCCTCGACCTTCCGGCCGATCACCCCGTCGACGTCGACGTCGCGGGGTGGGCCGTGCTCCCGCAGCTGCTCTCGGGACGGTTCGACCGACTCGACATCCGGACTGAGGACGTCGCTCTCGACGAGCTGACCGGCGACGTCTCCCTGGTCCTGGAGGGCGTGCCCGCGAGCGGCTCCGGCGCCCTCGACTCGGGCACCGCGACGACGGCGCTCGACGCCGATTCCGTGACCGACCTCATCTCGGAGCGCAGCACCGTCCCGATCGACTCGGTGGTGCTCGATCCGCCGCTCGTGCGCGTCAGCACCTCGGTCGAGGTGCTGGGCCTCTCGCTCTCAGCCGGAGTCGGACTCGAGCTCGGCGCCGTGGACGGGCAGATCGAGCTCACTCCGTCCGAGGTGACCGTTGCAGGAGCCACCTTCCCGGCGGACGACGCGGAGCAGCGCTTCGGCGGGCTGACGGACGGACTGCTCGGTCCCGGCACCCTGTGCATCGCGGACTCGGTCGCGCGCGGGCTCACCCTCACGGGCGTCGAGGTCGCCGAGGAGTCGCTGAACGCCTCGTTCTCACTCGCTCCGACGTTCCTCAGCGACCCCGCGCAGCAGGAGCCCGGCGTCTGCCCCTGATCGCGCGACCCCCGCGCGCTCGGGCGGGTGCACCGTCCCGGTAGGATCGGAGGCCTGCGCCCGCGCCACCCGCGGGCCCTGCACCGACAGCATTCACCGACAGCACTCATCGAACTTGCTGGCTTCAGGGGTCAATCCGGACTCGCTCGCCACGCAGTGACGCTCCCACTCTCTCCTGTGAGGTCTCACCCGTGGACAACGACGACGCGCACGCCCGCGCCCCGCGTCATCCGCTCGCGCCCGACTGGCTCGAGCAGCCGGAGGACGCCAACGCGCTCGACCCCGCCGTGTGGTCCGACAACGCCGTCCGCGGCTCCGACGGCTCCCTCGCCGTCGCGGGCGTCCCCGCGGCCCGCCTGGTCGAGGAGTTCGGCACCCCGGTCTATGTGATCGACGAGGCCGACGCCCGCCGCCGGGCCGTGCAGACGCGCGAGGCCTTCGAGCGCGAGCTCGGCCGCATCGGCACCGACGTCACCGTGTACTACGCGGGCAAGGCGTTCCTCTCGACCGAGGTGGCCCGCTGGATGCGCGAGGAGGGCCTCAACATCGACGCGTGCAGCGTCGGCGAGTTCGCCGTCACCCAGGCCGCGGGCGTCGATCCGGCCCGCGTGGGCCTGCACGGCAACAACAAGTCGGTCGCCGAGATCGACCGCGTCGTCGCGGCGGGCATCGGCGCGATCGTGCTCGACAGCCTCATCGAGATCGAGCGCGTCGCCTCCGCCGCCGAGCGCCACGGCCGCGTGCAGAACGTGCGCCTCCGGGTCAACAGCGGAGTGCACGCGCACACCCACGAGTTCCTCGCGACCGCGCACGAGGACCAGAAGTTCGGCCTCCCGCTCTCGGACTGCCCGGCCGCGGTCGCGCGCATCCGCTCGCACGCGAGCCTGCGCTTCCTCGGCCTGCACTGCCACATCGGCTCGCAGATCTTCGGCTCCGCCGGGTTCGCGGAGTCGGCCTCGCGCCTCCTCGAGGTGCACGCGGGTCTGCTCGCTGACGGCCCCGTCCCTGACCTCAATCTCGGCGGCGGATTCGGCATCGCCTACACGAGCGCCGACGACCCCACTCCGATCGACGAGATCGCCGCGGCCATTGCCGACGCGGTCTCGGCGGAGTGCGCGCGTCACGGCATCCCGGTGCCCCACATCGCGATCGAGCCCGGCCGCTCGCTCATCGGTCCCGCGGGCCTCACCCTCTACGAGGTCGGCACGATCAAGGACGTCGTCGTGGGCGGCGCGGGCTCGACGAGCGTCCGCCGCTACGTCAGCGTCGACGGCGGGATGAGCGACAACGCCCGTCCGGCGCTGTACGGCGCCGACTACTCCGCCCGCCTCGCCGGCCGCGAGTCGGACGCCGAGCCCGCGCTCGTGCGCGTGGCGGGGAAGCACTGCGAGTCGGGCGACATCGTCGTGCACGACGAGTTCCTGCCCGCCGACGTGCACCCCGGCGACCTGCTCGCCGTCGCCGCGACCGGCGCCTACTGCTGGTCGCTCTCGAGCAACTACAACTACCTCGGCCGCCCACCCGTCGTCGCCGTGCGCGACGGGGAGGCCCGCGTCATCGTGCGCGGCGAGACCGAGGAGGACCTCCTCCGCCGCGATGCCGGCATCGAACGAAAGGCCACCAGCCGATGATCGAGTACCGCAGCCTCCGGGTCGCCCTCCTGGGCGCCGGGTCCGTCGGTGCCCAGGTGGCGCGACTCCTGCTCGACCACGGGGACGAGCTCGCCCAGCGGGTCGGAGCGCCCCTCGAGCTCGCCGGGGTCGCCGTGCGCGACCTCGATGCGCCGCGCACCGCCGACATCCCCCGCGAGTACCTGACGACCGACGCCGAGGCGCTGATCCTCGGGGCCGACATCGTGGTCGAGCTGATGGGCGGCATCGAGCCGGCGCGCAGCTACATCCTGAAGGCGATCTCGTCGGGAGCCGACGTCATCACCGCGAACAAGGCCCTCCTCGCAGCGCACGGCACCGAGCTCTTCGAGGCCGCCGACCAGGTCGGCGCGCAGCTCAACTACGAGGCGGCGGTCGGCGGAGCGATCCCGATCATCCGGCCGCTGCGCGACAGCCTCGCGGGCGACCGGGTCCACCGGATCCTCGGCATCGTCAACGGCACGACCAACTTCATTCTCGACCGTATGGACACCGAGCACGCGACGCTCGAGGAGTCGCTGGCCCGTGCGACCGAGCTCGGCTACGCCGAGGCCGATCCGACCGCCGACATCGAGGGCTACGACGCTGCCCAGAAGGCCGCGATCCTGGCGCGCCTCGCCTTCCACACCGACGTCCCGGTGACGATGGTGCACCGCGAGGGCATCACCGGCATCACGAAGCAGCAGGTCGACCAGGCGCGCGACTCCGGCTACGTCGTCAAGCTGCTCGCGATCTGCGAGCGGCTCGTCGACGCGAAGACGGGGGAGGAGGGTGTGTCGGCCCGCGTCTACCCGGCCCTCGTCCACCGTGCGCACCCCCTCGCGGCAGTGCACGGCGCCAACAATGCGGTCTTCGTCGAGGCCGAAGCCGCCGGCAGTCTGATGTTCTACGGAGCGGGCGCCGGCGGCATCGAGACCGCCTCGGCCGTGCTCGGCGACGTCGTCTCGGCCGCCCGGCGGCATGTCGTGGGAGGTCCCGGTCTGGTCACGAGCGCCAACTCGGGACTGCCCGTCCTCCCCATCGGCCACGTCACCACGCGGTACCAGGTCACCCTCGAGGTCCTGGACCGCCCGGGTGTGCTCGCTCAGATCGCCGGGGTGTTCGCCGACCACGAGGTCTCGGTCGAGACCCTCGTGCAGACCCCGCCGAACGCCGACCCGCTCGAGGAGCAGGTGTCCGGTCCGGAGCGCCGCGAGCCGACCGCTACCCTGGTCATCGGCACGCACGCGGCGGCAGAGTCCGATCTGGCGGCCACCGTCACCGCGCTGCACTCCCACGGGTTCGTCGGCGCCGTGACGTCAGTCCTACGAGTTGAAGGAGCCTGAGATGGCGAAGCAGTGGCGCGGAGTCCTGCACGAGTACGCGGACCGCCTCGATGTGACCGAGGCGACCCCCGTCATCACGCTCGGCGAGGGCGGCACGCCGCTCATCCCGGCCGCGGCCCTCTCGGCCCGCACCGGTGCGAAGGTCTGGGTCAAGTACGAGGGGATGAACCCCACCGGCTCCTTCAAGGACCGCGGCATGACCATGGCGATCTCGAAGGCCGTCGAGCACGGCGCCAAGGCCGTCATCTGCGCCTCGACCGGCAACACCTCCGCTTCCGCCGCCGCTTACGCGACGCACGCCGGCATCACCGCCGGGGTGCTCGTGCCCGAGGGCAAGATCGCGCTGGGCAAGCTCAGCCAGGCGATCGCGCACAACGCGCAGCTGCTGCAGGTCCAGGGCAACTTCGACGACTGCCTCGACATCGCCCGCGACCTCGCGAAGAACTACCCGGTGCACCTGGTCAACTCGGTGAACCCCGACCGCATCGCCGGTCAGAAGACGGCTGCGTTCGAGGTCGTCGAGGTCCTGGGCGACGCGCCGGACTTCCACATCGTCCCCGTCGGCAACGCCGGCAACTACACGGCCTACTTCCGCGGCTACTCCGAGGAGCTGGAGCGCGGCGAGTCGACGAAGCTGCCGCGCATGTTCGGCTTCCAGGCCGAGGGCTCCGCGCCGATCGTGCACGGCGCGCCGGTGCGCCACCCCGAGACCATCGCCAGCGCAATCCGCATCGGCAACCCCGCGTCGTGGGAGCTCGCGCTCAACGCGCGCACCGTCAGCGACGGCTACTTCGGCGCGATCAGCGACGCGAAGATCCTCGAGGCGTACCGACTGCTCGCCGGCGAGGTCGGCGTGTTCGTCGAGCCCGCCTCCGCCATCAGCGTCGCGGGCCTGCTCGAGCGTGCCGAGGCCGGGCAGATCCCCAAGGACGCCACTGTCGTGCTGACGGTCACCGGCCACGGACTGAAGGACCCCCAGTGGGCCCTCCGCACCGCCGACGGCTCCGACATCACTCCGACCGTCGTGCCGGTGGACACCGCCGCGATCGCGGACGTGCTGGGGCTGGCCGGCGCATGACCTCGGCGGTTCCCGTCGGCCGCACCGTCCACGTGAAGGTCCCGGCGACCTCCGCGAACCTCGGGCCCGGCTTCGACACGCTCGGGCTGGCGCTGTCGTCCTACGACGAGCTCGACGTGACGGCCGTGTCGGCGACCGGTGCGCGCGTGACCGTGCACGGTGTCGGCGAGGGGGAGGTGCCGACCGACGAGACGAACCTCGTCGTGCAGGCCATCGCCTACACCTTCCAGGACCAGCGCCAGGAGATGCCCGGCATCGACGTGACGGCGCGCAACATCATCCCGCACGGTCGCGGGATGGGCTCCTCCGGTGCGGCGATCGTGTCGGGGATCATGGCCGCGAAGGGCCTGCTCGACGGCATCGTCGAGCTCGACGCCGACGACCTGCTGCGCATCGCGACCGAGATGGAGGGGCACCCCGACAACGTGGCGCCCGCACTTTTCGGCGGCCTGACCATCGCCTGGGTCGAGCCGTCCGGTGCCGACGACGCGCCGCTGCGTCCGCGCTCCAAGCGCCTGATGGTGCACCGCGGAGTCTCGCCCGTCGTCTTCGTGCCCGAGCACCAGATGTCGACCCGCCTCGCCCGCTCGCTGCAGCCGCAGAGCGTGCCGCACGAGGACGCCGTCTTCAACGTGTCGCGCTCGTCACTTCTGATCGCGGCACTCATCCAGAGCCCGGAGCTGCTGTTCGCAGCGACCGAGGACAAGCTCCACCAGAACTACCGCGCGGCAGCGATGCCGCAGACGTCGGAGCTCATCGCGCTCCTGCGCTCGCACGGCTACGCCGCCGTCGTGTCCGGCGCAGGCCCCAGTGTCCTGGTGCTCTGCAGCGATCCCGCACAGCGTCTCGCGGCGGCCGAACTGGTCGAGAAGGAGGCGCACTCGCCGTGGCGCGCCCACATGCTGGCCGTCGACTTCAAGGGTGCTACAGTGGGGATCGCATCCTGAGGAACCGCGTAACGAGCGGAATCTGTCCGAAGGATCGTCCCGATAACCACGGCCATCGCATCGTGTGAAGGGCGTCCACTGCTTCTCTTGCAGTTCGGCGTCCGGTCGTCCGCGCTCCTCCTGCGCTTTCCGAGGGGGACTGCGCGTTCGACCGAGAGCATCACGTGGATCAGAACACGTGATGGAACCGCACGGTCGATGAGCTCTCCCGGTGAGCAGTCGTTCCCGGGGGGAAGGAACCCTCTCCAGTGACAGATGTCAACACCCACGGCTCGACCGTGGAACTCAACGCCGACCTGTCGGCACTCCGCGTCGCAGAGCTCCAGGCTCTCGCGACGAGCCTCGGTCTCGGTGGAGCGTCCAAGCTCCGCAAGGGCGAGCTCGTGCAGGCGATCACGGACCTCCGCGCCGCCGCGGCGTCCGAGGAGCCGATCGTCGACGCGACCAGCGTCGAGGCCGAGCCCGCCGATGTGGCCGAGCAGGCCGCTCCGGTGCTCGAGGCCCCGGCCGAGGTGCCGGTGCCCGTCGAGAGCACCGAGGCCGACACGGCCGACGTGCTCGAGCAGGCGGCGCCGACCGTCGACGAGGCGCCGTCGCCCGTCGCCGAGGCCGCGCCGGTCGAGATCGAGCTTCCCGCCGCGGAGCAGGTGGCCGAGCCCGCCGAGCGCGCCCCGCGCCGCCGCAGCTCGCGTCGCGCGTCCAGCGGCACCGTCGCCGCGGGCGAGCACCTCAACATCCCCGGAGGCACGGGCGTCGAGTCGCTCATCCCCGACCTGCCGGTGATCGAGAAGACCCCCGAGGCCGAGCAGGCCCCGAAGCCGGTCATCGAGATCGAGCTGCCCAACGGGCCCGATTCCGACGACTCCTCCCGCGAGAGCGGACAGCGCGAGCGTCGCGGCCGTCGCCGCAGCCGAGGCGGTGCCGCCGAGCAGAACGACCAGCCCGAGCAGACGGACGCCGTCGACTCCAGCTCGGACGACTCCGCCGAGGCGCAGAACGACTCCGAGCAGAACCAGGGCGACCAGCAGAACGGCGAGCAGCAGGGGACCGGCCGCGGCCGCAACCGCCGCAACCGGAACCGCAACCGCAGCGACGACCGTTCCGACCAGCAGGGCCAGAACGGTGGCCAGCAGCAGAACGGCCAGGGCAACCAGGGCAACCAGAACGGGCAGGGCAACCAGAACGGCCAGCCCGCCGCCGCGCAGCAGTCGGCCGGACCGGCCCAGGGCGCGCAGAACGGCCAGCAGGCCGAGGGCGAGGACGGACGCCGCAGCCGCTACCGCGACCGCAAGCGCCGCGGCACCACCGTCGGCGACGACTTCGAGCCCGAGATCAGCGAGGACGACGTCCTCATCCCGGTCGCCGGCATCCTCGACGTCCTCGACAACTACGCCTTCGTGCGCACCACCGGCTACCTGCCCGGCGTCAGCGACGTCTACGTGTCGCTCGGCCAGGTCAAGAAGTACAACCTGCGCAAGGGAGACGCGGTCGTCGGCGCCATCCGCCAGCCCCGCGAGGGCGAAGGTGGCGGCCGCCAGAAGTACAACGCGATCGTCAGGGTCGACTCCATCAACGGCCAGACCGTCGAGGAGGCCGCGGCGCGTGTCGAGTTCCAGAAGCTCACGCCGTTGTACCCGACCGAGCGCCTGCGCCTCGAGACCGAGCCGGGCAAGCTGACCCAGCGCATCATCGATCTCGTCGCTCCGATCGGCAAGGGACAGCGCGGCCTCATCGTCGCGCCGCCAAAGGCCGGCAAGACGATCGTCCTGCAGCAGATCGCCAACGCGATCGTGCAGAACAACCCCGAGGTGCACCTCATGGTCGTCCTGGTCGACGAGCGTCCGGAGGAGGTCACCGACATGCAGCGCACCGTGCGCGGCGAGGTCGTCGCCTCCACCTTCGACCGCCCGGCCGAGGACCACACCACCGTCGCCGAGCTCGCTATCGAGCGCGCCAAGCGTCTCGTCGAGCTGGGTCATGACGTCGTCGTGCTGCTCGACTCGATCACGCGTCTGGGCCGCGCCTACAACGTGACGGCGCCCGCTTCCGGCCGTGTCCTCTCGGGTGGCGTCGACGCGTCGGCGCTGTACCCGCCGAAGAAGTTCTTCGGTGCGGCGCGCAACATCGAGAACGGCGGCTCGCTCACCATCCTCGCCACGGCGCTCATCGAGACCGGATCGAAGATGGACGAGGTGATCTTCGAGGAGTTCAAGGGCACCGGCAACATGGAGCTCCGCCTCTCGCGCCACCTCGCCGACAAGCGGATCTTCCCGGCGGTCGACGTCAACGCGTCCGGCACTCGCCGCGAGGAGATGCTCCTCAGCCAGGACGAGGTCAAGATCACCTGGAAGCTGCGTCGCGCCCTCGCCGGCCTCGACCAGCAGCAGGCGCTCGAGATCATCCTGTCCCGCCTGAAGGAGACGTCCTCGAACGTCGAGTTCCTGATGCAGGTCTCGAAGTCCGCCGTGGGCCCGACCACCGCCGGCCACGGCAACGGCCACCACTAGCGCCCTCACGTCCGCGGTCGTCCCCTCCCAGGGGCGGCCGCGGACGTTTTCGCGTCCCCGGGGACGTCTCGGTGCCCGTCGAAACGGACCTGTCGCCCCGTCTCCGCTGGTCGAGTAGCCGCCGAAGGCGGCGTATCGAGACCCCCAGTTCTCCGCCGCCGACCGCATCCCCCGAACCCGCTGGTCGAGTAGCCGCTGAAGGCGGCGTATCGAGACCCACCCCTCTCACACCCACTCCGGAAGCCAGGCCCCCTCTCATGTTCGAATCCGTCAGCGTCCTCCTCGCCGAGCACGAGGATCTGCAGACGCAGCTCTCCGATCCGGCTCTGCACGCCGACGCGGCCCGAGCGAAGAAGGTCAACCGCCGCTACGCGGAACTGAGCCAGATCAAGGCGGCGCACGCCGCGTGGATCCAGGCGGGGGAGGACCTCGACGCCGCTCACGAGCTCGCCCGCGAGGACGATGCCTTCGCGGAGGAGGTCCCGGAGCTCGAGGAGTCGCTCCGCGTCGCCCAGGAGAAGCTGCGCCGTCTCCTGATCCCGCGCGATCCCGATGACGGCCGCGACGTGATCATGGAGATCAAGGGCGGCGAGGGCGGAGCCGAGAGCGCGCTGTTCGCGGCCGACCTGCTGCGCATGTACCTGCACTACGCCGAGGCGAAGGGCTGGAAGACCGAGATCCTCGACCGCGACGAGTCCGACCTCGGCGGCTACAAGAACGTCCAGGTCGCGATCAAGAGCAACGCCACCGACCCCTCGCAGGGCGTGTGGGCGCACCTGAAGTACGAGGGTGGCGTGCACCGCGTGCAGCGCGTGCCCGTGACGGAGTCGCAGGGACGCATCCACACGTCGACCACCGGTGTTCTGGTGTTCCCCGAGGTCGACGCCCCCGAAGAGGTCGCGATCAACCAGAACGACCTGAAGATCGACGTGTACCGCTCGTCGGGCCCCGGCGGCCAGTCGGTCAACACGACCGACTCCGCGGTGCGCATCACCCACCTCCCGACCGGCATCGTCGTCTCGATGCAGAACGAGAAGAGCCAGCTGCAGAACCGCGAGGCCGGCATGCGCGTCCTGCGCGCCCGCATCCTCGCGCGTCAGCAGGAGGAGATCGCCGCGGCCGCGTCCGACGCCCGGAAGACCCAGATCCGCACCATGGACCGCTCCGAGCGCATCCGCACGTACAACTTCCCCGAGAACCGCATCGCCGACCACCGCACCGGCTACAAGGCGTACAACCTCGACGGCGTCATGAACGGAGCACTCGACCCCGTCGTCGAGAGCGCCATCCAGGCCGACGAGGAAGCGCGCCTCGCCGAGATCGGGTCCGAGGAGGCGTGAGCGCGGTGACCACTTCCGTGGACGCCCACGCCCTCCTGGCCGACGCGGTCGCGCGCTTGACCCGAGCGCACGTCCCCAACGCCGACATCGACGCCGAGCTCCTGCTCGGTCACCTCCTCGGGCTCGGCCGCGGCGAGCTGCAGGCGCGCCTGATCACCGGCCTCTCTCTCGAGGAGCGGATGGTCGACGCGTTCGACCGCTTCGTCGAGCGCCGCTCCGCCCGCGAGCCGCTCCAGCACATCACCGGAGTCGCCCCGTTCCGCAGCATCGAGCTCGCAGTCGGCCCCGGCGTCTTCGTGCCGCGACCCGAGACGGAGGGCGTCGCGCAGCTCGCCATCGACGCCCTGCGCTCCGTCGCTGACCCGTCACCCCTTGCTGTCGACCTTGGCACCGGGAGCGGTGCCATCGCGCTCGCCCTGGCATACGAGGTCCCTCACGCCCGCGTCATCGGTGTCGAGAACTCCGTGGAGGCCTTCATCTGGGCGCGGGGGAACCGCGATCGCCTGCGGCTCGAGAACGCCCGCATCGTCTTCGCCGACCTGGCGGACGCCCTGCCCGACCTGGACGGCACGGTGTCGGTCGTCGTCTCCAACCCGCCGTACATCCCCTCGGCCGCGATTCCCCGCGACCCGGAGGTCCGCCTCTTCGATCCGCCGGCCGCCCTGTACGGCGGAGAGGACGGACTCGATGTCGCGCGCCAGTTGTCACACACTTCGCGCCGTCTGCTGCGGCCCGGGGGAGTGCTCGTGATCGAGCATGGGGAGCTGCAGGGAGCGGAGATCCGCGGTCTGCTGACGGCGGACGGTTGGCGCGGGGCGACAACGCAGCGGGACCTGACGGGTCGAGACCGATCGACGGTGGCCGTGCGCTGAGTTCGCGTGGGGATGAAGTGCGCGCGCCGTCAGGTGCATGTCCACGTGTCGAGCAAGTAAGTCGTTGGTAGATCGACGACCAGAATGGAGATGGACGGCGCGAGGGGGCGCACGTGGACGCCGATTCGATCGGAGTGCTTGTCACCGACCGGCTCAGGACTGGCGGTCAAGGGCGGAGTCGTCGTTCACCATTCTGCGAGGCAGCTCGCATTGAGTCGCGTCGGTCCTCCTCAGGTCAGGCTCGGCGTATCTGTCCTGGCTTCCGCTTCCGTCAAACTCCCATAGCCGCGATGAGGATCGCCCCGGCCATCACATGAGAGGTCTTCATCGACCCGTCCACGCCCGATCACCTTTTAGTGAACGGCAGATGCGGTCTCGCCGCTCACCGCCCGTGGATTCATCTCAATCAGAGGCTCATGACATTTGGCACCGGCCTTGCCTGCGAGAGGGCCGCTGTTCGAGCTCGTGCTTCGCCGGTCCTAGGCCGGCGGGCAGATTGTGGTGTTCAACGATAAGACTCAGCGGCTCGGAATCCGCTTGTACGTCGCGACGACGGGATTCGCCGTGTCCGCAGCTCATACGGGTACCGTCGGCCTCCCGGTACGTGCGGACGATTCTGGCCTCTTGTCGACTCTCCTTCTTCGTTGATCAAGCTGGACTTGGCGAGTTACCCAAGGGCCAGCGTGCTTCTTCAGTCGAGATCCCCGTCGGCGGGAACAGCCCGAGGCCGCGCCGTCGACACGGAACGAGCCGCCGCGACGGCGAACGCGCCGAGCGCTGCACCAGCACCGTTCGCCAGCACGTCCTCGATCGTCGCGAATCGTTCGGGGAGGATGAGCCACTGCGCTGTCTCTGCGAGGGAGCTCGCTGAAAGACCCGCTACCACCGCGGTCCACTCCTTCCCTCGCCTGACGAGCATCGCGACGACGAGTCCGAACGGGATGAAGAGCAGAAGGTTGCTGATCGATTCGATATTCGCGTAGCCGACGCTGTCGATGCCCACCGAATTGAGTCGCCAGATCCACCTGGCGATCTCGTCATGAAGTCCCGCGTCGACGGGTTCGGGCCAGAGCATGATGCCGATGAGGAGGATCGAGTAGGCGATAGCGGCGGCGATCCGGGCGCGCCTCGTGGCGATCCGAGTCACAGCGCTCATCTCGCTTCCTTCCGTTCTGCCCGGCGGTCGAACTGGAGAGAACGCCCGCCGATCGTCTACTCACCCGTCAACTGAAGCGGACTTACGTTCAATTACCCCCATCCGGGGTGCGGAATGGCGGAAAGTCATTTGTAGCCTAATCTCTGCACCATCAGAAGCACGGGAGATCCGTCCGCGCCGTCATCGGCACTTCTTGCAGAACGAGTATGACGGACCGGCGGACCTCACCTTCTCAGCCATGGACGAGGATCATCATGCGAGGCTCACCCTCGACCATTCGCCTCATCGGCGTCAGCAGGAGATTGTCTTTCGCTCGTCTCTGGACGTCCCGACCGTCGATTGTCGCAGTACTGGTGTCGGTCGCCCTTCTCCTGGGAGGGCTCGTCGCGCCCGCCGCGCAAGCCGATCCGTCGGTAGTATCCGTCTCTTCGGTCAGCTCCGCTCATCCGCGTCTCATCGCCTCGGCATCGGACTTCGCGACGACCTTCGGGTTGATCAACTCCGACAACACGGCTCGAGCGTGGTCTACTGCGGTTCAAAAGGAGGCGGACGGCTACTTGTCGACCTCTCCTGTCACGTACCGGATTTCTGCCGGGTCCATGCTCGAGACGAGTCGGACCGTGCTGAATCGCGCCTACGCGCTCGGGTTCATGTACCGGAAGAGCGGAAAAGTCGTCTATGCGCAGCGTCTCGCCTCGGAGCTTCGGGCTGTGGCCGCCTTTCCCAACTGGAATCCCGACAATTTCCTCGATACCGCCGAGATGGCTCATGCCGTCGCGGTCGGATACGACTGGATCTATCCGGCCCTTTCCTCGGAACAGCGGACGTCAGTGCGCACCGCTCTCGTCGACAAGGCTCTAACCCCCGCTCTCTCCGCGTATGCGAGCACTGCGGCCAAATACGCCTGGACCACGCAGGCGAGCAATTGGAACATCGTCTCGGGCAGCGGGATCGGGATGGCGGCCCTCGTGGTCGCCGACACCGATCCGGCAATCGCTCAGAGGGCGCTCGACGCCGTCACCTCGAGCCTGCAGTACGGCCTGCCGTCGTACGGCGCAGACGGTGGTTTCGCCGAAGGGCTGACTTACTGGGCGTATTCGACCAGCTACCTCTCGAGCTACATCGCGTCTCTCGAAGTCGCGACCGGCGATGACCACGGCCTTCTCGCCACCCCCGGACTCCAGGCCTCGGCCCAGTGGGCGAATGCTCTCACCGGCCCCAGCGGGCGGCAGTTCAACTTCGGGGATGCTTGGGTCAATGAAGCGCTGACCGTGCCCCTCATGGGACTCGAGTATCTCTACGAGGACTTCGGATTCCGATCACGCTCCATCGTCGGCCGTGATGGATTCGACGCCGACACCGTGAGCGCGCGTCCACTGCTGTGGTATCGGCCGGCACCCGCCGCAACGGCTTCAGCGCCACCACTCGACGCCGGGTTCTCTAGCGCGGGAGTGACGACACTGCGGTCGGGCTGGGGTCAGGCAGACGCACTCTGGGCAGGACTCCGGGCGACCAGCGGGCCGATCACCGGGCACTCCGATCTCGACAACGGCTCGTTCGTGCTCGACGCCCAGGGCGTCAACTGGTTCGGCGATCTCGGCGCGGACTCCTACAGCCTTCCCGGCTACTTCACGGTCGCGAGCGAGGAGCGCTGGAACTACTACCGCAAGCGGGCGGAGGGCAGCAACACGATGGTGTTCGGGAGAGGGCCCGGTCCGGATGCGTCCACGAACCCGTCCGCTTCGCAGAGCCTCGTCGCCTCGACCGGCGAACGGGGAGCGACCGTCGCCGATCTCTCCAGTGCGAGCAACGGAGTGGCGTCCTGGAAGCGAGGCATCGCACTGATCGACGGTCGTTCTCGCGTCCTGCTTCAAGACGAGGTCAGCGGAGTGTCCGGGGATGCGTGGTGGTTCGCGCACACGCGTGCCGACATCTCCGTAGCCGAGGACGGACGCTCGGCGGTCCTCTCGCTCGAGGGCGAGCAGCTCTTGGCGCGGATCGTGTCGAGCGGCTCTGCGACCTTCACCTACCAGGCAGCCGCTCCTCTGCCCACCTCGCCGGCGCCGGAAGGGCAGACGGCCAACGCCGGTGTCTCGAAACTGGCGATCAAGCTCTCCGGAGCATCCTCGTACACGATCGCGGTCGAGTTCAGTCCGCTTCGACCGGCGCAGGGGAGCGCAAGTCCTCTCGCGGTCACTCCCCTCGCGGGCTGGGGGGCGTCCGCGAGTGAGTCCGGCGCCCCGGCATTGAAGTACCTCGCGATGACAGGAAAGCCCCTCGCGAGCTTCTCGCCGCAGACCCGGACTTACGACGTGACCGCATCTGTCAAGTCCTCCCCGCCTGTTATCGAGGCGTACGCGCAGGCCGGAGCGTCGGCGACGGTGACTCAGGCGACGTCTGTCCCCGGTGTTGCGACGATCCGGGTGAAGCGCTCGGGATCGGCCGATGCGCTCTACCGGGTCTACATCAATCGCGGCCCCATCCAGATATCGACGGCGACCGCCTCCGATAACGGCGCGCTCGCAGGGAGGACCATTGACGGGTTGCCCTACACGCGCTGGTCAACGGCGACCGACGCCTATCTTCAATACGATCTCGGCTTCTCGCAGATCGTGAACCACCTGGAGATCGTGTGGCTGTACCTTCCCGCCAAGGGGCAGTTCTTCGAGGTCCAGCTATCCACTGACAAGACGAATTGGACCACGGTCTACACCGGGCAAGCGAAGGCGATTGAACAGCGGCACTGGGCTTCGTTCCAGACAGGGCCGCGCGCGGGCCGCTACGTCCGGGTCGTCACCCACGGCGACAAGGCAGCGGACAAGACGGCCGTCATCGACGAGGTGGAGGTCTTCGGAGACAACGACCCCCGTACCTCCGCCAGCGCGAAGACCCCGCACTACGCGGTAGCCGTGTCGATCGAGCCGAAGAACATCGAGATCGGTTCGACGGCGGCTGTGAGCGCCACCGTGACCGCTCCTGTAGGGGGTTCGTCGTCGCCTCCCGTGCAATACGTCAGCTCCGATCCGTCGATCGCTACGATCACCGACGACGGCATCGTGGCCGGGGTCGCCGGCGGGACGGTGCGCGTCGGGGCGCTCGTGGAAGCCGGGCGCGACTACGTGTACAACCTCCAGACGATCACCGTCACCGATTCCCGAAGGACGGCCGTCGTCGCGCAGGCCGACACCTGGGTCCAGGGTGGTACGACGACGAACTACAACCGGACTGCGGCTCTCACCGTCCGACATCACGCTCTCTATCCGCAATTCGACCGGCTCGCCTACCTGAAATTCGATCTCGGCGGCATCGACCCCCGCATGATCGAAACAGCGACCCTCACCTTCAGCGCCGCCGTCGTCGATACGAGCGGTACCGACATCGATGTCGAGGCCTGGGAGACCAGTGGAGCGTGGGACGCTGCGACCGTGACGTACGCCACGAGACCAACGCTGTCCTACCGGGTCGGATCCACCCACGTGAACTCGACGAAGTCCGTCCGAAGAATGGACATCACTGATTACGCGAGGCTCAAAGCGGGCGGAGAAGCGAGCATCGGGCTGACGCAGCCGGACCGGCCGAGCGGCCTCGGGCTCGTCGTGCAGGTCGACTCGCTCGAGTCGATCGCGTCGAAGCCCACCATCGAGTTGACTCTGCAGGATCCCTCCACCTCGCTGCCGCGGACGCCGACGATCGCATCGGCGTCTGCCGACTACGCCGGAGCTGGCAGCGCGACAGGAACAGTGTCGGCGGAGCCCGGAGAGTCCGTCGTCGTCGACGTTTTCGTGCAGGATTCCGACACCTGCGGAGCGACGCGGGCGGCGGGCACACTGGTCGGGTCGACGACGGTGACTGCTGCAAGCGACGGATCGGCCGATTTCACCGTTGCGGGCGCATTCTCGATCAGTCAGCACGTGGTCGCCGCAACGACGATCGCAGGGCGCGGGTCAGCAGTGTCGCCCTGCGCTGTGGTCCGGCCGACGAGCGACGCGACGACGACGACCACTCTCACGCCATCTGCCGACACCTGGGTGACTGGTTCGGCCCCGACGGTCACGTACGGTCGAGACAGTGTCC
Source organism: Rathayibacter caricis DSM 15933 (assembly GCF_003044275.1). Lineage (NCBI taxonomy): Bacteria > Bacillati > Actinomycetota > Actinomycetes > Micrococcales > Microbacteriaceae > Rathayibacter > Rathayibacter caricis. The sequence goes on from NZ_PZPL01000001.1 coordinate 2,564,046, forward strand.
TCCAAGTCCGCCACTTGACTCAGTACCCCGGCAACGACCGTGTCGCGTACCTGGGGTTCGACTTGTCGAAGATCCCGGCCGGCGACATCATCTCGGCGACCCTGCGCTTCTCCGCCGTCGTGGATGACACTCGCGGGGCCGCAATGGATCTGAGGATTCGGAAGGTCTCCGACAGCTGGACGGCGGCGTCGACGAACTGGAACAACCGTCCGGTGATGGGCGATCAGCTCGGGGTCGTCGGTGTGGACGCGACGAAATCGACGCGCGAGATCGATGTCACCTCCTACGTGTCGGAAAGTCCTCGATCCATGACCAGCATCGGGATCGATGAACCGGACATCGCCTCGGGGGTCGGTCTCGTCGTGAAGATCGATTCCATGGAGAGCGCGCAGAAGCCGAGTCTCGAGGTCGTCCTGCGTCCGGCGGGCTGATCGCCGCATCGGGCAGGAAACCGATCAGCCGCCGACGATGACGGCGACCTCCTCGGGAGCGTAGGTCCGCCGGATCTGCTCGTCGTTTCCGCCGGAGTCGATGTTCGACGCCCACAGCCCAGCGACTCTGCCCCCTCCGCGAACGGGCAGGAAGTCCTCCGCGGGCAGCTCGAGGATCGGACGGACGCGGCGCCCGCTGCGGATCAGGTTCCAGTGCAGCCATACGTCGTCTGCACGGGGAGCGACGTCCTCGAAGCCGGTGCCCTGCTCGCGGAGCACATCGAGGAAGGCCGGCGGATAGAGGATCCCGCGGACGCCGACCGCGAAGTTGCGCGGACTGAGAGAGGTCGATGTCGCCCGCCTCCAAGAGGAGTAGGGGGCGATGGCGCCGTCCCGGATCTCGATCAGGTTAACCCTGTGAGCGACCACCATTTCCGGGTCCACTCGGTGTGCTCGAACGAGGCTCGCCAGCCATTCTTCGGGGTACATCGTGTCATCGTCGGACGTGACGAGCGGCACCGAGTGGTGCGCCGTCCCGGCGGCGTACGGGTAGTACTTCTTGTGCGGCCCGTAGTTCGGCGTCTCCCGGATCTCCAGCCCTCTCGCGACGAGCCGGCGGAGAGCTCGTGGAGGGTTCGCGAGCCGCTCCTGCTCGTCGAGCCACAGGATGAGCCTGGACGGCTTCTGCGATCCGCGGGCGATGCTCTCAATGGTCAGGTGCACCTGGTCGACACGCTTGCTGTAGCTGGTCAGGCTGACCACCGGTCCGTCGGGCGCGGTCACCGGAGCGCGGGAGGTCAGGTTGACGATCGACAGGACGATCATCGAGGCGGCGATGCGCGCATTGCTCAGAAGAGTCGAGATGAGCGGTACGCGCGCGAGGCGGAGGGCGGAGAGCATGCGGTAGTCCTCGTCGTTACGTGGAGCGGAGTGGGGTCAGTCGGAGAGAGCCGGGGTGATGGCGGCGCCGAGCGCGTCCTGCATCGCGATCGACCAGTCCTCGGTCAGGTGGCTGGTGTCGCGGTAGAGGAGGACACCGCCGACGATCTCCTCGCAGCGTGCGGCGCTGCAGAAGTAGTCGTTCAGGTCCGCGTACCGCATTCCCGCTCGGACGGCGGCATCGCGCTCGGCGTCGATCCAGGCCTGATCGAGCGCGTTCGCGCGGGGGATCCCGCAGGCGGCCGCATCGTCGAGGTGGGCGGACAGGCACCGCGGCGCATCCTCCGGCAGCTCCGGGGTGTTCGCGAGCATCACCACGTGCGTGCTGGCGGGGAGTCGGATCGCGAGATCGGCGACGGAGGCCGTCCACGTGTCGATCCGTTGCTCGTCGTCGACGAAGGCGAGGCGGTTCGTGTTCGAGAGCAGGACGACGTCGGGCGGGTCATCGACGAGCCGATCGATGACGTCGTCACGCCACTCGGTGCACTCCGTGTACGGAGTCGACGCGTCGAGCACGAGGACCGGCACAGAGGGGCAGCCGACCTTCGTGTACGAGCGGACAGCGACACTGCTGCGATCCGCCCAGGCGTCCAGGCCCCCGAACCAGTGCGCCGCGTGCGAGTCGCCGAACAGCGCGACCTCCGTCGAACTCGTCGTGTCACCGAAAAGGCAGTTGTTGACGGTGACAGTCGCAGCATCGGAGATGTGGCAGCCGTTGCGGTGCACCTCCGAGGTCGATTCGTCGGCCTCCGCGAGGCCGGGCGACAGATTGGCGGGGACGATCTTCGTGAAGCGCGGCGGAGCGCTCGGGGCCACCGGATCGACGATCGTCGTTGTCGAGCGCGGTTGCGCGGCAGCGAGCGGGCTGGTTCCGGCGGCGAGCAGGACGAGGGCGAGCGATGCCGCTCCGCCGACCCAGAGCGATCTTCTCGGACCGCCGGCGACCAACGGACGGGCGTTCCTGATCGGTTCCTCCACGAGCCGGAAGGTGAGCTCGGCGAGCGCTACGGCGACGACCATCATCCCGGCCTTCAGCCAGAGAGGCAGCGGGGTCGCGAGACCCACCGCCGCCTGGGAGATCACCAGGATCGGCCAGTGCCACAGGTAGAGCGAGTAGGAGATTCGCCCGCCCCATTGCAGGAGATGGCCGCGGAGGAGGCTCACCGGCCCTGCAGATGAGCCGGTCGAGCCGCCGAGGATCACGAGGGCCGCCGAGACGACCGGAAGAGCCGCTGCGATACCCGGGAAAGGCGTCGTGTCGGAGTAGACCACTGACACAACCGCGATTCCGACGAGGCCCGTCCAGGCGAGGACCGGAAGGATCGCAGGCACGCGCGCAGCCAGCCGCAGCGCCCAGCCGTGGGCGACCGTGCACGCGACCAGACCGCCGACCCCGAGCTCCCACGCGCGCGTCGGCAGCGAGAAGAAGGCCCAGGGCTGGGTCTGGTCGGTCACCAGCACGCAGAGTGCGAGGGAGGACAGGACCATGAGAGCGAGCGCTGCCGTGATGGCACGCGGTGAGCGACGAAGGACGACGAACAGCACCAGCAGCAGGAGCGGCCAGAGGAGGTAGAACTGCTCCTCGACGCCGAGCGACCAGTAGTGCTGGAAGGGAGACGGGGCGCGCTCCGCTAGATAGTCGGTGCCCGAGAGGGCGAGCTGCATGTTCGGCACGTAGAGGGCAGTGGCGATCGCCATGCGGATGAGCCCGTCGGAGGCGAGAGGCGGCATCAGGAACAGTGCGGCCACCAGTGAGACAGCAGCGACGAGTAGGGCCGCCGGGAGGATCCGCCGCATGCGCCGCGCGTAGAAGTCGGCGAAGCCGATCCGGCCTGTCGCCCGCAGCCGCGAGAGCAGGTGGCTCGTGATGAGGAAGCCCGAGATCACGAAGAACACATCGACGCCGACGTACCCGCCATGGAACGGGGGGAGATCAATGTGATCGGCGATGACCAGTCCGACCGCGACGGCCCTCAGCCCCTGAATGTCGGCTCTGAACGCGCCGGACACCTCCGAGGTCGCTCGAGCGGTCTTCGCAGCGACTTCGCGTCGAACCGTCACCCGTCCCCCTTCTCGCCGCTGTACACGACATCAGCGCGCGCGTCCGCCTTCCTGAAGTCGAGTCAGTCTGGCATGCGGATGTAACGAGCACGTGACGGCACGGAGAAGGGCGGTAGCAGCGGGCGATACGCTGGGAGCAGGCGCGCCGGCCTGTGCCGTCCGTCACTGCGGACCGAGATGAGGATCCGGCACCCGCTCGCCGTATTGGTCGCGTCCGCGCATTTCCGCCTTCGAAAGGACCTTTCCCGTGACGAAGGATCTGAATGCCTACTGGTGGTCGCCGCGGCGTTCGCCCCGCGTTCTCGCCGCCGAGGTCCGTTCCCACGGAGCCGCTTGGGCCCGCCTCCTCCGACCGGCTCGGAGAGGCTTCACGAATTACGGTGATGAGCTCACCGGTCTCGTGCTGTCCGAGACCTTCGGTCGCCGAGTACGGTGGTCGCCGCTGGGCCGAGAGGATGTCGCCGCGATCGGCTCGATCCTGGTCCCGTACTTCGCATCGGGAGGCCGCGGTCTGATCTGGGGCAGCGGTCTCAACGAGCCGGTCGTTCCGCCCGAGAAGGCGGGCGCTGTGCGCGAGCGCTTCCTTGCGGTCCGCGGCCCCCGCACCCGTTCCGCGCTCGGTCTCGACGAATCGACCCCACTCGGGGACCCGGGTCTCGTGGTCAGAACTCTGCGTCCGCGTGCAACTCGTCGATCAGGCAAGGTCGTGATCCCGCACTTCACCGTCTACCGAACCTCTGCAGGCCGGAAGAGGATCTCCGCGCTGGTCGCTGGCGGCTACCGCGTCGCCGAACCCACTCTCGATCCGGGGACGATGCTGGAGACGATCAGCACCGCTGAGAGCGTCGTGAGTTCAGGGATGCACGGCGTGATCCTGTCCCACAGTCTGGGGACGCCTGCGTCGCTGATCAGCTTCGCGGATGCACTGCCGACCGCCCCGGCCTTCAAGTACCTCGACTACCACGACTCGGTCGGGCTCGAGGCGAGGATCTCGTCGTGGTCCGACTTTCTGCCAGACTCGCGCTCCTCCGCCGAGCTGGAGCTCGCGCGTCGCGACATCGAGATCGTGTCGCCACGGATCGACGCGCTCGTCGAGGGTCTTCTCGCCGCTGGCCGGCCCCTGCGCTCGGCTGGCTGAGCCAGTATCAGGGACGACGGAAGCGCGCGGCGAGCTTCAGGATGATGCTCTTGAGAACTGCGAAGTCCGACCGCCGGATCAGGTAGAAGTCGGCCGGCGGAACCCGGAAGTGCTTCCAGAGGAAGTAGATGTTCAAGTTGCTCGCGAGCACGTTGCCGAACAGAGTCGCCAATGCGGCGCCGATAGCGCCGAACAGGGGTGCAAGGAGGACCAGAGCGGCGGCGTTGACAACGCAGGAGATGAGGAGTGAGACGCTCCTCGTTCCCGGCCGACCCCTCGAGCTCAGCCCGATCCCGGCGATGGAGCCGGGATTCCCCAGTACGACTGCGCTCAGCAGGATGAGCGCGACCGGTATCGCAGGAACGAAATCCTCGCCGAAGACGGGCGGCAGCCACCACCAGAGAGTGGCGCCGATCATCACCGCTGCCGAGAGTGCTGCCAGTGTCGACAGACGGGAGGACAGGCCGAGGCGGGCGTCGCTGTTCTCTGCTGCGTCGGCCGAGAAGGTCACCTCGCGGACCGCGTTGTTCACGATCAGCGGCAATTCGCTGATGCTCACGGCGACCACGTAGAGACCGAGGGCGAAGGAGCCCGCGAGGGGAGTCATCAGCGTCTGATCGAGCCTGGTCAGCAGGACGCCCGAGATGGATCCGATCCAGACACGCACGCCGTAGCCGAGCAGCGAGTTCATAGTGACGATGGTCGGCGCGTCGTCGTCGTCGGCGACCACCCTCGCCTGCTTCAGGCCGAAGTAGGCGAGCCCTCCCAGGACCGGGGAGAGGGCGAGGATGACGACTCCCCAGAAGACCGTGAGCTGCCCCGTCGCTGCCAAGGCGATGAACGCGGCCAATCGGGTGGCGGCGGTGAGGAACCGCTCCCGTGCGACGAGGGCCCACTGATGGCTGCCCGCCGCCACCGCTTGGAGCAGAGCGACGCACAAGCCCGGAACGATAGCGACAGCCGCGAGGACGATCAGCTCGCGGAGGTCGGGGTCACCCGCGCTAAGGAAGCCGGCCGCGAGGAAGACGGCGGTCGACGCGAGGACTCCGGCGATGGCGATCAGTACGGTTCCGCGCAGAGCGAGCGAGCGCATCAGCCGTGGGTGGCGTGCTATCGAGTAATTCACTGCGGCGGGGATGCCGAACGTCGCTGCTGTCGTCGCCAAGAAGAGCGGAGCGGTGGCCGCAGCGACATCGCCGCGTCCCGCGACTCCGAGGCTCTGCGCCATGATCGGCGCTGTGGCCAGCGCTGCGAGGGGGGCGAAGGCGTTGCCGAGCGCTGCGAACGCGACGTTGCGTCCCATCCGGCCGCTAGCCCCGGATGCGGAGGAGGTCACTGCGCCCTTCCCGCCCACGCCGATTTCGTGACGAGCCGAGTCGGCGCTGTCGGAGGCTGGCGCGACCGACGCTGCTGATCGATGGATCGACGGGTGGCCCCACGCCGCGGTGTCGGCGACGAGACGACCATCTCGTCAGTCTTGTCCGATCGCAGAGCGTCGCGGGCAGCAAATCCGACGGCTATCCACAAGAGCGCCCCGGCGCTCGTGTTCGATCCCACACTGCTGTAGGTCTGCACGGCGATGAAAACGAGAATGCCAGCTGCCTGTCCGCCCGGGGTGGACCGTGTGCCTCGGCGCAGTGCGGTCATCGCCATGGCTCCGAAGTAGATGATGGTCGCGAGCAACCCGAAGTCGACCATGTACATCAGCAGGGGGTTCTCGAAGCTCGTTCTGAGGCCGAGGGAGCGGGCGACATCGAAACTGATGCCGGAACCGGCACCGACGACGGCGTAGGCCGTCCAGTCACCCAGAATGGCCTGGATCGCGAGGGTTCGAGCATTCGCAGATCCCGTGTCGTCGACGAGCTTCTCGGCGAGGCCGGATGCGAGGGTGGAGTTCAGATAGAGCAGCAGTGCGCCGGCCATCGCTCCGAGCGCCGCAAGGCGCGCTCCCACGGTCGCGCCTTTCCTGACCATGACGACGACGAGGCCGATGGCGCCGAGAAGAAGTCCCGTCCTCGACTCGGTGAGGAAGATCGTGGCGAGGAAAGCAATGCCGAGGGACACCTGAGCGACGGAGGATCGGACGCTCGGGAGAAGGGCGATGCAGAGCGTCATCAAGAGGGAGAGCGCCAGAGGGTGGTCCAGCGTCCCGAGAGATCGCACGAATTCGACTCCGTACCAGCTGTAACCGCGGAGCTCGGCGTCGAACGGCTGGGGGATGAGTCGAAGCCAGACGAGCAGTGCCACAGCGGAGGCGACTGCGCCGAAGACGATCACGGATCGCGCGAGGAAGGTGCCTGACGCCGCTCGCCTGCCGAGCTCGATCCGGATCAGGACGAAGAGAGCGAAAGGAGCGACGATCTGATTCACGATCAGACCCAGTCCGCCCACGCCCGAGGCGTCGACGGTGAACAGCACTGCGGCAACGGTCATCACGAGACCGGCCGATATGAGGAGCTTGTTCCGGAGCGCGACGCTCACCGACTCCTCGAGGTGGAGGAGGAACTGCACACCCACGCCGATGAGGGCTAGCCAGCCGCCCGGGTGCACGCCGGGGACTCCCGTCGGGTTGCCGACGACCACCGAGATCGCAATGGTCGGAAGGAGAACGTGCAGCGCGATCGACAGGGCGATGAGGAAGCGGAGACGTGAAGCGAGGACCGCGGACGCCGTGAGGCACACGACGATCCAGAGGATGAGCTGAGTCACTGGAGACCTCTCTCGTCGGTCGGAGGTGAGAGGAGCAGCCACGTCCGCCATGCCTGCACGGTTCGCCGTGAGGCCTCGCGAGCTGCACTCTCGAGATCGGACGAGGTCATTGCGCGGGCCGCGCGGATGGATCTCCACCACGCGCTCCCGTCCGTCACCTCTTCCGCAGGGACGAGCAAGGGCGACGACGCATCGTACAGATCGGCGAGGCTGCTGGCGCGGGGACCCACGAACGGGACCTGGCACTCGAGCGCACGTATCGCGATGCCGCTCTGATAGAAGCGGCGGTAAGGGACGAGGACAGCGCCGGCGGTGCGGACGAGCTCGTCGAGTCGCTGTTCGGACACGAATCCCTCGTGGACATCCCATCCCGAGATCTCGGGCCATCCCCGTCCCCAGACCTCGAGCGTGACGTCGCCGCTACGGAGAGCAGCGATCGACTCGAGCAGCGCGGTGTCCCTGTCGGGTTTGAATTGCCCGAGCACGCGGACGGTCCGACCACGTCGGTCATCGTCTCCTCTCCCGGCCGCGTTGCGGACCGGATGGGGCAGCACCGTCGTCATCGCGCCCATCGACTGCGTCTCGATCACCGAGTGGGCTGCATGGCTGTGCACGATCAGGCCGGATCGGGGTGAGGTCAGGCGCGCGAGCCAACGCGGCACGGCGGAGTATCCGACCGCGTGTACCAACGGTTCCGGGTCGTGCAAGACGACGGTGGGACGTGCTCCCGCCACCTTCGCGACAGCGAGGAAGAGGAAATCCCAGTACCCGAGCACCGGCCAGGTGACGATCAGTCGGCCGCCTCGATCGAGCCTGCGCACCGCCGTCCACAGCGCGCGGAGGTACTGGACGAGCCAGGCTTGCCGCGAGGCGCCGGATGCAGACGGCTCGTCGAACGAGATGATGTCGGCCTCGCACCCCGTCGCCACCAGGAGCTCCCTGAGCGCTTCCGTGTAGTGGAGCAGCGTGCCTCCGAGGGGATTCACGACGACGACGCGGTGCGACTTCCGCGAATCGGGGCGGCTCATCGGGTCGTCCTGTGGAGCCAAATATCCGAGGCGACGCGTCCCTCTGTGTCAGGCAGACTCGCTCGAACTCTCGCTCGATCGAGCGGCGCGGTGAGCGCCTCGGAAACTGCGCTCGCCAGAGACGCTACCGCGGCGTCGTGCGCCGTGAGATCCACGACTGCATGGCCGTGCTGCTCGAGCCAGTCGGCGAGGCCTGTCTGACGGGATGTCACCACAGTGACTCCCACGGAGAGCGCCTCCTTGATCGGAAGGCCGATCTGCTCTCGCCACCGACCGTATGGAATGGAGGGCGCGATGAGCACTTGAGTCCTCCGGAGGCGGTCGATGATCTCGGTGCGCGGCCTCTGGCCGAGGTAGCAGCGCGTCGAGGGGCTCTGCAGGACCCAGGCCTCGATCTCCTCCGTCAGCGGTCCGGGACCGATGATCGAGAGCCTCACCCGCTCGTGGTGCCGCTCCACCTGCTCCCACGAGGCGAGGAGCTCGCGTACGCCCTTCCGTGGTTCAAGCGCGCCGACGAACAGCGCGGACCCGGCTGAGACCGAGTCGTCGTCATCGGCAAGTGCTGAGGGCAGCTCTTCGATAGTCCGGTGGTCGATGGCGCTCACAAAAGGAAGTGCCGTGTAGAGGCGCTCGGCACCGCTGCTGGCGAAAGCGAGTCGGTCGATGACCGCTCGCATGTAGAGGCCGAGCCCGACCGCGAAGACGCGCACGACGGGCTCCGGCACATGCCTCCGCCCTCCGATCAGCCGCGGCAGCGAATTGTTCTCCATTGCGTACGTGCTTATGAGCCTGCGACGACCGCGGACCGCACCTGTGACCTTGAAGAGGACGGCGATCACCGCCCCGGTCGGCAGGAATCTGACCCAGAGCGGTTCGGGCATCTCGAGCACTTCGGCCTCGGACGACCAGAATTCCGAGACGAGGGACCGCAGGCCGACTTTGCGGATCTCCGGCGGGACCGGCACCCCGGCCAGATCGTAGTTCTCGTCGAAGTACAACATCACCGCCGGAGTCGTCCGCGGGTACCGTTCGAGGTGCACGGCGCGCAACTCGGGGACGAGTCGGATCGATCGGCGGGACGTGGACCGGCCGGCGTTCACCTTCCGCGCTCTTTCCGCTTGGCGATCTGTGCGTCCAGCACCGCTTCGTAGCCGGCGCACACGACCTCCCACGAGTAACGCGAGCGACCCCTCTCGTATGCTTCCGCGCTCAGCTGCTCCTGACGAGCCGAGTCCTCCATCAGCTCCGTGATCGCCTGAATGATCGAGTCGGCGTCGGGCTGGGCGAAAACGGCGGTGTCCTCCAGGACTTCCCTGTTGTAGACCGTGTCGCGGGCGACCGTCGGCGCGCCGCACGACATCGCCTGCACGAGGGCCGGATTGGTGCCGCCGACGCTGTGGCCGTGGAAGTACGCGCCGGCGTGCTGCCAGAGCGAGAAGAGCTTGCGGTCATCACTCACGTGCCCGAGCCACGACACGTTCTCTTTGTCGGATGCGAGCCGACGCGCGTGCTCGTCGAGTTCGCCTCCATAGCCGGAGGAGCCGACGATCACGACGGGCCAGCGGTCCCCTAGGGTCTCGGCCGCGTTGAGGAACTCGACGATCGTGTTCTCCGGGACGAAGCGCGCGACGACGAGGATGTACCCCCTGTGAGGGAATCCCTCGACCGGCGGGAGCACGCCCGGGTCGTCGCCCCCATAGGGGATGAACGTCCCGTCCCGCTTGAAGTCCTGCTTCCATCGGCGAGCGATCTCGACCGCGTCGTAGATCAACTCGTCGCCGAACAGCGCGGTCGCCTTAGCGCCGCTCTTGAAGACGTTCTTCGCGAGTCGGCCCCACTTCGCCCTGTCCCATTCGATCCCGTCGACGTTGACTGCGGTCGGGATGCCGCGGCCGCGGAGCAGCGGGAGCCAGAAACCGTTCGCCACGTTCATGACGAGAGCGACGTCCGGCTTGCGCCGGACGGCGTCCACGCATGCCGTCAGCCCGTAGGTGAGCGTGCTGAGCGACTTCGACTCGACTCCTCGAGTCACTCGGGTCGTCACGCGGCGATCGATCCCCGCGTCGTCGTCTTTGGTCGATCCGTCCCTGCCGTAGACCGTCACGTCCCAGCCGCGTTCCGCCAGATAGGGAGCGAGCCTTCTGACTGCCGTCTCGAAGCCCCCGTAGTAGCTCGGGTACCCACGGGTTCCGATGATCGCGACGGACTTCGGCATTCGGTCTTCGCCTTTCGCTGAGGTGCTCGATGGTGTGGTCCGGTTCCCGTATCTTCGAGGCGCTGCTTCCGCGGGCTCCGAGTCAGTGCGTCTTTGGGACGACGCTGTGATCTGCAGTCGACGCGCTTGCGCGATCTGGACGGAGGCGAGAGGCAGTGCTCGGATCCCGTTCACTCCGCGCTGGAGCACGGCTCGGGTGAAGTCCAGGCGGGACGGACCGATCTCCGGATGCTCGAGCCTGTACTCGATCGCGGGAGGGAGGATCGCCTTCGCGAGCAGGCGGGGGCGTTCTCGCCAACGCGCGTCCGCTATCGCTGCGAGCCACGCCGCGGCACGACCCGCTTCGACGGAGGCCGTGTGCAGGGTCCATGCCGCGAACCCGGCCCGGTCGAACGGCGACAGCGTGGAGTCGACGCCGATGCGGGAGAGGAACGGGCTCAGGGTTTCGACCGATCCGGTTCGCGCCGCGAGCCCGAGGAGGTCTTCCACGTCGAGATCGCCGCGTTCGCCCGACCAGGCCACCGCGAGCTCTTCGAGCTCGGCACGATTGCGGGGGACGTGCAACTCGCGCAGGCAGTGCAGAGCGAGCATGGCGGTATTCGCTACAGGGTCGGCGCACGTGACGGGCCTGCCTGCGATCAGCATCGTCCGACGGCGCTCCCACAGCGCCTCGAACACCTCGCGTTCGGGTGCGAGGAAGCCGAGGAAGCCGTGGTGAACGTCTATGTCGCAGGGCCAGTCAGAGTGGGAGAGCGTCCGCGCGTGGTTGTCGAGGATGCGTGGTACATCGGCGACGAACCGCTCCTCCCAGCCTCTTCTTTTGAGCGCTTCGACCAGTTCCTCAACCCGATCAGGATCGACCAGGACGTCGGCGTCGGTCGAGGTCCTGGGCGAGCGCAGCTTCTGTTCCGCGAGCACCGGGCCCTTGACGCTGATCGAGCGCACTCCGAGGTCTCTGGCGACGTGCGCTGTGAGGGCATGAGCGAGCTGCGTGGCACTGACCATGTCGAGGAGAGCCGGGGTCCTCATACGATCCGCCGCTCGGACGGCACGACGATACCGCTCGTCTCGATGACGAGCCGCTCGAGGGCCAGCTGATCGAGGAAATCCGCGACGTCGGATCGGATCCGCTCAGCAGCGACGTCGAAGTCGCGCGACAAGCGCGCGACGATCTCGTCGGTATCGGACTTGCCGTCGATCTCCCTCCATATTGCGAGGGCCGTTCCCTCAAGTACGAGAGGGGAGGCGTCGAGGTGATCGAGCCCGAGGACGATGATGCGATCGGTTCCCTCGACGACGGCGGTCGACTCGAGTTTCATCCAGCCCCGTCCTCTCGTGCTCAATGGATCGCTCCCTCCTTGCTGGTCGCGCGGTCGAATCCGGATTCGACCTGTGCCGCGTACTTCGCCTCGGTCGCCGCCTTCTGCGGGCGCCACCAGGCTTCGTTCTCGCGGTACCACTTCACCGTCGCCGCGAGCCCGGACTCGAAGTCGGTGTAGCGCGGCTCCCAACCGAGCTCGGTGCGCAGACGCGTCGAGTCGATCGCGTAGCGGAGGTCGTGTCCGGGGCGGTCCGTGACGTGGTCGAAGGCGTTCTCGGCGAGTCCGAACTCGTCGAGGATCAGCGTGACGACCTCGAGGTTGTTCTTCTCCCCGTCGGCACCGATGAGGTAGGTCTCGCCGATCTCGCCGCGGTCGATGATCGCCCAGACGCCGCTGTTGTGGTCGTCGACGTGGATCCAGTCGCGCACGTTCTCGCCGGCGCCGTAGAGCTTCGGGCGGATGCCGTCGATGATGTTCGTAATCTGGCGGGGGATGAACTTCTCGACGTGCTGGTACGGCCCGTAGTTGTTGGAGCAGTTCGAGATCGTCGCCTTCACGCCGAACGAGCGGACCCAGGCGCGCACGAGCAGGTCGCTGCCGGCTTTGGTCGAGGAGTAGGGACTCGAGGGGTTGTACGGCGTCTGCTCGGTGAACTTCGCTGGGTCGTCGAGCTCGAGGTCGCCGTAGACCTCGTCGGTCGAGATGTGGTGGTAGCGGACGTCGTGCTTGCGGACGGCCTGCAGCAGCGTGTACGTGCCGATGATATTGGTCGCGACGAACGGGCTGGGGTCGTTCAGCGAGTTGTCGTTGTGCGACTCCGCCGCGAAGTGCACGACCAGGTCGGAGTCGGCGACGAGCCGGTCGACGAGCTCGGCGTCGATGATGTCGCCCTCGACGAGGGTGATGCGGTCGGCGACAGGAGCGAGGGAGTCGCGGTTGCCGGCGTAGGTGAGCTTGTCGAGCACGGTGATCTGGACGTCCGGACGCTCACTCAGGGTGAGGTGGACGAAGTTGCTGCCGATGAAGCCGGCGCCGCCGGTGACGAGGATGCGCACGAGTACTCCTGCACGTAGTGGAGACGGTAAAGAAGGAGGGGACGCGGATTCGCTCCCTGTCGACGCTAGTCCAGGAGGTGTCCGCTGCTCTGTGTCACTGGACGGGGGATAGGGATTGGAGTTCGAGGAGTCGCTGGAGGTAGGCGCCGTAGCCGCTTTTCAAGAGTGGTGCAGCGAGGTCGGCGAGTTGGGTGTCGTCGATCCAGCCCTGGCGCCAGGCGATCTCCTCGATGCAGCCGATCTTGAATCCCTGGCGCTGCTCGATCACCCGCACGAACTCCGTGGCTTCGATCATCGAGTCGAAGGTTCCCGTGTCCAGCCATGCGGTTCCTCGGTCGAGGACCTGCACGTTCAGGCGGCCCGCGTCGAGGTAGTGCTCATTGATCGTCGAGATCTCCAACTCCCCGCGCGCGGAGGGCTGGATGGTCTTCGCGATCGCGACGACGTCGTTGTCGTAGAAGTACAGCCCGGGCACCGCGTAGTTGCTCTTCGGAGTCGCGGGCTTCTCCTCGATCGACAGCGCTCGGAAATCCCCGTCGAACTCCACCACTCCATAGGCGCGAGGATCCGCAACCTGGTACGCGAAGATCACTGCGCCTTCGATATCGGTGTTGGCGGCGAGAGCCGTCCCGAGCGCAGTGCCGTGGAAGATGTTGTCTCCCAGAACAAGGGCGACGGAGTCGCCGCCGATGAACTCCTCACCGATCAGGAACGCCTGCGCGAGCCCGTCCGGGGACTCCTGCACCGCGTACGAGATCGACATCCCCAGATCCGACCCGTCCCCCAGAAGGGCGCGGAACTGGTTGTTGTACTCGGGCGTCGTGATGACCAGGACCTCGTCGATTCCGGCCATCATCAACGTCGACAACGGGTAGTAGATCATCGGCTTGTCGTAGATCGGCATCAACTGCTTCGAGATGCCCTTGGTGATCGGCCACAACCGCGACCCCGACCCGCCCGCCAGCACGATCCCCTTCATCGAGCAGCCGCCTGCTCGATGCCGAGGCCCGGCAGGAGGGGGAAGGGTGAGATGCGGCGCGACGAGCGAGCCGAATCGAGGGGAGGGAACTGGAGCACCCGTCCACGGTACCCCGGTCAGGTTTCCGAGAAGTTGCCCAGACGGCCGACCTCGTTCTCGCGTGGCCCCCGGCGAGGGGCTGCCCCGGTGAGGAACACTCGAAGTGCCGCCGACGGTCGGAATCGCACTCCTGAGCTGCCTTTGGTCGCGGTGGACCGAGAGGATCCCGCCGGTTCGGAGACCCGTCTCAGCGAGCTCGGAGAAGACAGAGGGTCAGGCGTCGTCTCGGTCCCGCCGTCCACTTCGAACGGCCTCGTGGTAGACCTCGGCGAGCTGCCGCCCGAGCTCCGGCCACTCCCGTCTGCTCAAGTCGGGCCGCCCGCCTCGTGCGGCGCCCGCCGCCTGCAGAGCGGCCCCGAGCGCTTCAGCAGTGAGGGGACCGTCGTACATCAGGATCCAGCCGCTCCCCACTTCGTTCGACAGCTCCTCGTTTCCGGGGGTCCTCGGCACCAGGACAGGCCTGTCGAGGGAGAGTGCGAGGAGCAGCGCGCCCGAGTTGAGCATGTGCGCGTAGGGGAGCGCGACGAGCTCGGCCTCTCTGATGGCCAGCGCGAGCGCCGCGTCGCTGGCGTGACCGAGTGTGACCGAGACTCGGGGATCGGCCGCGGCCCGCTCGACGACTCTGGCCGCCAGGCCGGCGTCGAAGGGCAGGCCGAC